>JANOBW010000413.1:0-22257 GCA_031411855.1 Opitutia bacterium | reverse complement strand
TACCGCATGCGCCTCCTGGGTGCCGAAGTGCGCGGCGTCTCCGGCGGCTCCGCCACCCTCAAGGACGCCATCAACGAGGCCATGCGCGACTGGGTCACCAACGTCCGCGACACCCACTACATCCTCGGCTCGGCCCTAGGCTCCCACCCCTACCCCATGATGGTCCGTGACTTCCACCGCGTCATCGGCATCGAGACCAAGGAGGAGATCCTCAGGCGCGAAGGCCGCCTGCCTGATGAAATTTGCGCCTGTGTCGGCGGCGGCTCCAACGCCATCGGCATCTTCCACGAATTCCTCGAAGACCTGGGCGTAAAGCTCACCGGCGTCGAGGCCGGGGGCACCAGTCTCAAGGCCGGGGAACACGCCGCCCGTTTCGCCGGAGGCCGCCTCGGCGTGCTCCAGGGGGCCCGCACCTGGATCCTGCAGACGGACGACGGCCAGATTGAAAACACCCACAGTGTCTCGGCCGGCCTGGACTATGCCGCCGTCGGCCCCGAGCACGCCTTCTACCAGAAACGCGGCCGCATCCAATTCGGCCACGCCACCGATGCCGAGGCCCTGGAGGCCTTCCAGGTCCTTTCCCGCACCGAGGGCATCATCCCGGCCCTGGAGTCCTCCCACGGCCTGGCCTACGCCCTCAAACGCGCGCCGCAGATGCGCCCCGACCAGATCCTCGTCGTCAACCTCAGCGGCCGGGGCGACAAGGATGCCCAGCAGGCCGCGAAAATCCTCGGACACTTGGGGTGATGCACCAAGGCATTTGATACCGCAGAAGTGCGCAGAATCACGCAGAAGTTCAAGACAGACGAACTGACTTTTCATGCCTCTGACTACTCGTTTTCCACACTAAAATGCCCATCTTCACTGGTTCTTCCTTCTGCGTGAATCTGCGCCTTTCTGCGGTATCAAAATGAATCTTTCCACGATATGAGCCGACGCCATCACGGATCCAAAACTCCCCGCGGGAGCGGGTCCGACACCACTCCCGAAAGCAAACTGACCACCTGGACGGTCATCCGCAAGGTCTCGACCTATGTGTTCCGCCATCCGGCCCACTTCGGCTTCATGCTGGCCCTCGCGGTGACCGGAACCCTCAGCGGCCTGTTTGTGCCCAAGGTCATCGGCGGGGTCATTGACGCCGTCTTCACCAGCCGCAACGCCGACGCCATCCTGCCCGGCCTCGGCCTCGTCGTCCTCTGCTATGTGGCCCGCGAGGTCCTCAACTGGGGCCGCGTCCGCGTCAACAACTCGCTGGAGCAGAAGGTCTTGATCTCACTCCGCAAGGACCTCCACCGCCGGCTTCTCGACCTGCCCGTCGCCTTCTTCGACTCCCGCCGCAGCGGCGAGATCGCCACCCGCGTCACCGAGGATGTGCAGAGTGTGGAACGCGCCCTCATTGACGGCACCGAGCAGGGCCTCGTGGCCTCCCTCAGCCTCGTCACCATCGTCAGCATCGTGTTTTGGATGCAGCCTCTTCTGGCCGTCTGCGTGCTGGCCCCGCCGGTCCTCATGATCTTTTTCGGGCGCTGGTATTTCAAGAAACAGGCCCCCATCTGGAAAGCCGTCCGCGAGGCCAGCGCCGACCTCAACGGCCTCCTCGTCGAGGACATCCAGGCCAACCGTCTCATCCACTCCTTCGGTCTCCAGGAACGGGAGGGGAAACGTTTCGATGAGAAGGCCGAGCAGCTCCGCGAGAAGACCCTGGCCGGCATGTTCCTCTGGGCGCTCTACTCCCCGCTCAACAGTTTCGTTAACAACCTGGGCTCCCTCGCCGTCATCGGGGTGGGCGGATGGCTCTTTCTCAACCACCAGCTGACCCAGGGCGAGTTCTTCGCCTTCTTCCTTTACGCCTCGCTGCTGCAGGACCCGCTGACCCGCCTCAACGGGCTCAACCACCTTCTGGCCTCGGCCAAAGGCTCGGGGGAGCGCGTCTTCGAAATCCTTGAGCATCCGATAGATATCACCGATCCGGCCGCGCCCAAACCCTTCCCGCAGGGCGCTCCCGAGGTCCGCTACGAGGGCGTGGAGTTCCGCTACGCCGGCCGCGACGCCGTTCTCGAACACCTCGACCTCGTCCTTCCCCGCGGCAAGGTCACGGCCCTGGTCGGCCACACCGGCGCGGGCAAGAGCACCGTCGCCAGCCTCCTCCTCCGCTATTACGACACCACCGCCGGCAAGGTCACGGTGGACGGCATTGACGTGCGAGATTTCGGCCTGCGCGAGCTCCGCGGCTCGGTCGGCTATGTCGCCCAGGACCCCTTCCTTTTTGACGGCACGGTGGACGACAACCTCCGCCTCGCCAAACCCGACGCGACCGAGGAAGAAGTCCAGAAATGCCTCGAAGGCGCCCGGGCCTGGGACTTTGTCAGCAAACTTCCCGAAGGTGTCAAAACGCAGATCGGCGAACGCGGCATCCGCCTCAGCCAGGGCGAAAAGCAGCGCCTCACCATCGCCCGCGTGCTGCTCAAAAACCCGCCCGTGCTCGTCCTCGACGAAGCCACCGCCAGCGTGGACACCGTGACTGAGCGCCAGATCCAGGAGGCCCTCGAACTCGTGACCCGCGACCGCACCACGGTCGTGATCGCCCACCGCCTCAGCACCGTCCGCAACGCCGACCAGATCGTCGTCCTCGACCATGGCAAAATCCTCGAACTCGGCACCCACGACGAACTCCTGGCCAAGGGCGGAGCCTACGCCCGCCTCTGGAGCATCCAATCGGACATGATCCCGGAAGCAGCCATGGCCTGAAGGGCACTTGCAGCTTGCCGCGTAAGATTGTCTGACAAAACTGTCTGACATGGAAACCACCGTCCGCCAACTGCTCAGAGACTTCCCCACCGCCCGCAAGGCCGCCATGAGGGGCGAGACGGTCCGCATCAAAACGCGCGAAGGCAACCTTGTCCTGACTGCCGAGAAACCAGTCAAAAACAGCCTTCTGGGTTGGGGGATTGGAATGGTGGAGGAAGTTCCCGGAGTTGATCTAACCCAGCCGACGCTACCTGATGAATACTGGAAACCATCGCTGTGAAATACCTGCTGGACACACATGCCATCGTATGGAGCGCCCTTGAGGTGGGCAAAATGGGGTCAGCCGCAGGGAGGGCGATCAAACATCTGGGACGCACCGACGTGGCCGTGGCTGATGTGAGCCTATGGGAAATCGCCATGCTCGCCGACAAAGGGAAATTATCCCTCCCCATTGGAACCAGGGCCTTTCTCGACAAGGCAACTGAACTTTTCACCATCCTGCCCATCACTCCCGCCATCGCGATTGACGCGGTCAAGGTGGCCCTCCCCCACGCCGACCCCTTTGACCGTCTCATCGTGGCCACCGCCCGCCAGCACCGCCTCATTCTGATCACCAAGGACGGAAACATCACTGATTCCGGTGCGGTGAAAGTCTTGTGGTGATCTTGCCCAGCGAGCAATGTTTGTAGTAAACAAAACCCATGCACGAATTCGACAATCCTCAGTCCATCCGCAGATCTGTCGGCAGAGTCCGGAAGGAAGAACCACTTGAACGGGCCTTCCGCCTTCGAAAGCTGGTTATCGAACTCAATCCACGTGCCGCCGAAAACCTTACCAATGAACACGTTCGTAGGACTGTTGGCCGCTCTGGTCAGATCAGAGGTTAAGTTTTTGCTGGTAGGTGGCCTCGCGGTGGAACTCGCTGGGTTCACCAGAGCCACGATGGATATGGACATTTTGGTCGAGGACTCACCCTCAAACCTGCAGCGCCTGCTTTCTGTCCTGGCCAATTTCGGAGAAGGATCAGCCCGTGAGCTGGAACCACATGACTTTACCCCGGAAGAAGGGTGCATCAGGGTGGTCGAGGACTTTCCCCTCGATATTTTCACGCGAATGGGTGGTCGCGACTATCAGGACCTTCTTACCTTTTCTTGCCACCATGAGTTTGAAAACATCCAACTGCCCTATGTGGGAGCCGAAGGATTGCTCCTCTTGAAAGAAGGCTCAAACCGGCCCAAAGACCAACTGGATGTGCTTGAACTTCAAAAGCTTATTCACAAAAACAAGGAAGACGATCCGCACAAAAAAAGGCCACCCTCCCCATGAGCCGCGAAACCTGCTACCGCTGCTTCTGGCCGCTCCGGCTCTGCTGGTGTTCCTCGATCAAACCGATGGAAACCGCGACCCGCTTCGTCTTTCTGCTTCATCCCAAGGAGTTTAAGAAGGAAAAGGCCGGGACGGGACGCCTCACCCACCTCTGCCTGCCCAACAGCGAGATCCACATGGGCATCACCTTCGGCGAACACCCGGAAGTCCTCAGGCTCATCAAAGATCCGGCCAACTTCCCCGTCCTCCTCTACCCCGGCCCCGAAGCCACCAACCTTTCCGAGGGGAAACTCCCCGACCTGGGCGGCCGCCGCCTGACCGTCTTCCTCCTCGACGCCACCTGGGCGCTGGCGAGGAAGATGCTTCGGCTCAGCCCGGTCCTGCAAGGGCTTCCCCGCGTGATGTTCACCCCCTCGGCCCCCAGCCGCTTTGTCATCAAGCAGCAGCCGCAGGAAGGCTGCCTCTCCACCCTGGAGGCCACCCACGAGCTCCTGCTGGCGATGCAGAAATCGGGGCAGGACCGCTACCAGCACCCGGAGCAGCTCCTCGACCTCTTCGCCCGCATGCAGGCCTTCCAGATCAAATGCGCCAACGACCCGGACCTGCCCAGCTACCGCCACAAACCCTACAAGGATCCGGCCCTGCGCACCGCTCCCCAGGGCAAAAGCGGCCTGAGACGCACCAAATACTTTGCCCCCAAGTCCGCGGTCTGAAACTCCGCCCTCAGCCGACCGCGCCCAGAAGGGCTCGCAGCCCGGCCTCATC
The DNA here is from genome assembly GCA_031411855.1 of Opitutia bacterium. Classification (GTDB taxonomy): domain Bacteria; phylum Verrucomicrobiota; class Verrucomicrobiia; order Opitutales; family JANOBW01; genus JANOBW01. The sequence goes on along the minus strand of JANOBW010000413.1, from coordinate 17,418 downwards.
CAGCACCGCCACCCCCAGCTCGCGGGCCTTGTCCAGCTTCGAGCCCGCCTCCTCGCCGGCCACCACGTAGTGGGTCTTCTTGCTGACCGAGCCGGCCACCTTGCCCCCGGCCTTTTCGATCATTTCCCGCGCGGCGTCCCGGCCCAGGGCGGGCAGGGTTCCGGTCAGGACAAAGGTTTTGCCTGCAACTCCCTCGACTACGGCAGCCTGGGGCTGGGTTTCCACCAGGGAAACCCCGGACGAACGCAAATCCTCAACCCATTGGCGGTGAAGCGGATCGGAGAAGTAGGTTTGGATGGAGCTGGCCACGATCTTGCCCACCCCCTCGATGACGGACTCATGCGAAATCCCGCCCTTGGAACCGACATGGGTGACCAGCAGCTGATCAGCCGTCGCGTTCATCAGGGCATCGAGGGAACGGAAATGCCGCGCCAGATCCTTGGCCGTCTGGGCCCCCACGTTCGGGATGCCGATGGCATGGATCACGCGCCAGAGTTCGCGCGTCTTGGAAACCCCGATGGCGGCGAGGAGGTTGTCCGCCGAGGTTTCGGCAAACTTTTCCAGACCAAGGAGTTGCTCCTTGGTCTGGCGGTAGATTTCGGTCGGGTTTTGCACGAGCCCCTTGGTCACCAACTGCTCGGCCACGGCGTGACCGAGACCGTCAATGTCGAGGCACTGTTTGCTGGCGAAATGGAAAAGGCGGCGGATGCGCTGCTCCTCCGACGGGGTTTTGAGACGCCAGGCGGCCTGGTCCTGGACACGTTCGGCGTCGAGACCAAGCCCCGACGCGCAGGCGGCAAAATCAAACGGCACGGCCTCGGCCGGGCGTTTCTCCAGCACCACCCGAACCACCGCCGGGATGACCTCTCCGGCCTTTTCGATCACCACGGTGTCGCCCACGCGGATGTCTTTGCGAAGGATCTCGCTCTCGTTGTGCAGCGTCGCGCGGGAGATGGTCGAACCACTCAGGAGGACCGGCTCCAACTCGGCCACGGGGGTCAAAACTCCCGTGCGCCCCACCTGGAGGGTGATGTCGCGGAGGCGCGTCTCCGCCTGTTCGGGGGCAAACTTGTAGGCCATGGCCCAGCGCGGGGCCTTGGAGGTGAAGCCCGCCTCGCGCTGCAGCGCGGTGTCGTTCAGTTTCACCACCGCTCCGTCCGTCGGGTAGTCAAAGGCATGGCGTTTCTCGTCGAGTTTTGTGATCGCCTCCCACACACCTTCGGCACCTTCCACCAACTGGAAGAAGTCGCCCACGGGAAGGCCCCAGGACCGGAGCGCCTCATTGAGGGCTGCCTGCGTCGAGGGGACCTCGGGTTCGCACTGGCCCAAGCCGTAGGTCACAACCCGGAGCGAGCGGTCGCGCGGGCAGACGAGCTGCTTGACCGTGCCGGAAGCCAGGTTGCGCGGGTTGGCGTAAAGCGGCTCGCCGGCCTCCTCCCGGGCCGCATTGACACGGCGGAACTCGCTGAAGGTCATGTAGATTTCGCCCCGGACCTCGACCAGGGACGGAACCGGGAAACCTCCCGGCACGGAGGCCAGCACCCGCGGCACCCCCTGAAGGCAGGGCAGGTTATGGGTGATGTCGTCGCCTTCTGTCCCGTTTCCACGGGTCACGACGCGGACCAGCTGGCCGTTTTCGTAAACAAGGCTGGCCGCCAGCCCGTCCATCTTCGTTTCCACCGTAAAAGCCAGGCGCTGCCCGGGAAACATACGCTCCAGGCGGGCGGCAAACTCCCGGACCTCACCCTCGTTGTAGGTGTTGTCCAGGCTCAGCATGGGCTGGAGGTGCCTGCGCGTGACAAACCCCTCGATCCGGTCGTCCCCCACCGTCGCGGCCGGGGAGTCGGCATGGGCCAGCCCCGGGTGCATCTCTTCCAGTCCGGCCAGCTCCGCCTTGAGCGCATCATATTCCACGTCAGCTATTTCCGGCTGGGAGGAGCGGTAATAGAGGTCGTTGTGGCGGAGCAGGATCCCGCGCAGTTCGGCGATGCGGTTGGCAGGGTCGGACGTTTCGGACATGGGAGGAAAAAGCGACCAATCAGACTGTGGGAATGACATTCACACCGAGAAGTCCAAAACAAGGTGCGGCGGCCAGCAAATGCCGGTCGTTGGAATAAAGCTCCCCCAAGCCATGCTCGGCGGCACTGGCAAGATGCAGGGCATCGGCGGCGCGAAGAAAGAGCTTGGTGGGCAATGTTTTGTAGGCCGTTTCGACGCGTTCCACGACCCTTTCGTTCAAAGGCAGCCAAACGATAGCTCCGGCCTTTGTCGCCAACTCAATCTGCTCCAAAACACCGGCCATGAGAGCCGCACCTATGGCTCCCTCCCTGAGCTTGCGGTGCAAAGTTGAAACCATCTCAGCCCTTCCATGCAGAGAGCAGGCTAAGGAAGCCGATTGAGTTGCCTGCCGAAGCACCTCTTCCGTTCCCTGCTCGCGAAGATGAAGTTTCACAAGATAGCTGGCGTCAAAATACTGCTGCTTCATCCGAACTAAATATGGTTTATCTCTTTTGAGATCAGGGATGAACAGCCAAAGGTCTTAGCGGCCTTCACGTTCTTCGGAAATAATCCTGGTGGAATCCGTTCCGCCGGTGATGCGACCACTTTGCCAGTATTCCTTGAAGGCAGGCGTCATGGGACGGCGCGCCCAGTAGGACTCTTTGGCCGTTACCTGTGAAGAAGATGAGGAAGCCGCCTGTTCTTCCAAGGCCCCTTCCAACAACACGATGGCCTCCTGGGTCAGGGAACGGTGATGCGCACTGGCCGATGCTTTCAACCTGGCATGGAGGGAATCAGGAATGGTTCTGAGAACGAGCGCGGGCATGACAAAGAGCCAAACTTCAGCTTTTTCAGGGAAAGTCAAAGCAACGCTCAGGCCTCGCCTCGCCCTCAAACCTTACCTTCCCGCATCTCCTTTCTCGAATCAGTTGCCTCCTGGCACATTAACCGCACTAACCCCAGCACACATGGACACGAAACCCCCGCTTTTGCGCTCCGCCTGGTGGACCCAACCGCCCGAGGGCCTGGTGGAACTGTCCGGCGACTGGACCGGCACGGCCGGCCTGCCGGGGGTGTTCTGTGCCAGCGCCCGGAAAAGTGTCTTCGCGCCCCGCCCCCGTTTCGCCTGGGCGGCGGAAAGCGGTTATGAGCGGGACGGTTCCCTCCTCTGGTTTCACCTGCCCCGCAAACGCCTGGAGGCGGGGGGCGTGAAACCGGGCGAGTCCGTCTATGTGGCGGGCGATTTCAACGGCTGGCAGGAGGCCGTGGGCAAAGAGGAATGGCGGCTTACCGGTGACACGGGCGGCGGCCTTTCGCTGCCGAAGCCCTGGACGGAATTTGCGGGGCGTTCCTGGGAATTCAAGTTTGTCACCGGCTCCGGGCGGTGGCTGGAGGCCCCCAACACCGCGCCCAACATCAGCGTCAGCTCCTACGGCACCCGCAACCGCCTCCTTGATCCCGGGCGGACCGGCTACCACCTCTGGCAGTTCCGGCTCGAAGGGATCAGCCCGCCCTACTGGGGCCGCCACCAGTTCGAATACGAGGGGGTGCGCCTCAACATCCTGCCCGGGCCGGATTTCCTGGAGTCGCAGACCGGCGCCACCCCCGGCGTGACCCTGACCGAGAAAACGACCGAATTCCGTCTCTTCGCCCCCCGCGCCGAAACCGTCAAAGTGGTGCTGCACCCCCCCGGGCAACCCGAACTGGCCCGGCCCCACACCCTGACGCAAACCCCTGACGGCCTTTGGTTTGCCTCTTTTTCCAAGCGCATGGACCACTGGCGCTACCACTACCTGGTGCAGGCCTCCGCCACCGATCCCTTCAGCCATTTCCAGGGAGAGTTCCCCATACTCGACCCCTATGCCCTGGCGGCCGACGGCCCGGCCGGCCCCGGGGTCATCGTGCCCCCCTCGGCGTGGGAATCCGTCCCCTCCCCCGACTTCCGCCCGCCCTGCTGGCACGATCTCGTCATCGCCGAGGCCCATCTGGGGGACATGACCCTTCTCGCCCCCGGGATGACGGAGGCGGAAAAGTTCGGCTACGAAGGATTCGCCCGCTGGCTGCGGCGGCCGGACAATCCCCTCAAGTCCCTCGGCGTCAACACCATCGAGTTTCAGCCCGTCTGCGAGGTGGGCGACCACTACGACAAACGGCCCTACCACTGGGGCTACATGCCGGTGAACTGGTTCGCCCCTGATTCAGCCCACGCCACCGACCCCGCCGGAGCCTCCCAGGTGGGCGAATTTCGGGAGATGGTGGCGGCCTGCCACGAGGCCGGTTTCGCCGTCATCCTCGACGTCGTTTACAACCACGTGGGCGAGCCCAACCACCTCCTCCACCTCGACAAACTCTACTACTTCGACACCGCCCCGGACGGCTCGCTCATGAACTGGAGCGGCTGCGGCAACACCTACCGCCCGGACACCCCGATGGGCCGCCGCCTCATCCGCGACAGCCTGGTGCATTTCCTGACCGCCTACAAGGTGGACGGCTTCCGTTTCGATCTGGCGGAACTCATTGGCCTGGAAACACTCCGCTACCTGGAGGGGGAGCTGAAGAAGGTGAACCCCGCCGTCATCCTCATCGCCGAGCCCTGGAGTTTCCGCGGGCATTTCGGGGAGGGCATCAAGTCCACCGGATTCGCCTTCTGGAACGACGGCTTCCGGGAGTTCTGGCCCCGCTACCTGCGCGGCGGGGACGGCCCCGACGCCCTCTACCATTTCCTCGAAGGCTCACTGGGCGGCCACGCCGCCTTCCCGGCCCAGAGCGTCAATTACACCGAATCCCACGACGACCGCGTCTGGCTCGATAAAATCACGGAAAACCCCGACCACAACGGCACGCGGCCGACGGCCCGGGACCGCCGCCGCACCCATCTCATGCTGGCCGGTCTTTTTTCGTCCCTCGGCATCCCCATGATCCACGCGGGCCAGGATTTTCTCGGGACCAAAAACGGCGTGGAAAACACCTACCGCGACGCGGCCCGCAACGCCCTCGATCCCCTCCGGCGGGCCGAATTTGCCTCCACCCACGACTACGCCGCCGCCTGGGTCCGGCTCCGCCTCTCCGACCTCGGCCGCGTCTGGCGTCTGCAACACCGGCCGGGGTCCGGCTACGCCCGCCATTTGCCCGGGGAAAACTCCTCCGCCGCCCTGGTCTGGAACGCGGACTGTTCCCTCTCGGGCGTCTCCCGCCTCCTGTTTGCCATCAACCCCCGCGAGGAGCCCGCACGCGTCCACGTCCCCGGACTTGACCGAGCGCACTGGTGCCAGATTGCTGACCATGAACGCGTTGCGCCTTATGGCCTGGGCGGGGCCCTGATCCCGTGGGACGAACGCGGCCTGCTCCTGCCTCCCCTTTCCTGCGGCCTTTGGGTCGAGCTGGATTAAGAGGAATCGAAAGCGGCGGGAACTTAAGTTCCTTGGCCCCATGCTTGAGCGCAACTGAAGTCGCCCCCACTTTTCCACCTCACCGGGAACGGAAACCACCAGCGCGTTTCATAACGCTGCGCCTTCCCTCCCCCGCACTTCCATGCCTTCACTCACCCACCTGCCCCGGACCTTCCTTTTCTCACTTTCGGCCCTGATCCTGCCGATGGCCGCCCAGGCGGCTGTGGCGGATCCGGCCAGCTTCCTGGCCGACTTTGCGAAAGTCGCCGACACTCCATGGCCCAAAAACCGCATGCTGACCGTCGTCTGCCATGGGCACAGCGTTCCCTCCGGCTATTTCAAAACCCCGCAGGTGGACACCTTCAACGCCTACCCCCACCTCCTGCACCAGCAGATCAAGGCGGCTTATCCGTTTGCCGTGGTCAACGTCACCGTCACGGCCATCGGCGGCGAGCAATCCGTCTCCGGGGCGGCCCGTTTCGCCCGCGACGTGCTTTCCCTGCGGCCGGATGTCGTGACCATAGACTACGCCCTGAACGACCGCCGCATCGGTCTGGAAGCGGCCCGCAAGGCCTGGGTTTCCATGATCAAGGCCGCCCAGGAAGCGGGCATCAAAGTCATCCTCCTGACCCCGACCGGCGACCTTTCCTCCAAACTGGACGATGCGAAGGATCCCCTGAACCAGCACGCGGCCCAGATCCGCCAACTCGCCGAGGAGTATCAGACCGGCTTGGTGGACAGCCTGGCTCTCTTCAAGGAACACATCGCCAAAGGTGGCAAACTGGACGAGCTCATGTCGCAGGTGAACCACCCCAACCGCCAGGGTCACGACCTGGTCGCGGGGGAACTGGCGAAGTGGTTCACCTCACCCAAGGCGAAGGGCAAGTGACCGAACCGCCTGCGGCCACTGATACCAATTCTCGTTCAAACATATAATAATCCCGCTGTGCCCAAAGGAGGCGGAACGTCCTCGTCCCGCTTGTCTTGCCCGGCGAACCACGAGGGCCGAGGGCGGCCCTCCTCCTTTACGAGTCTCGTTTTCATACGTTTGAACGCGATTTGGTATGAATGGGACTCCCGGGTAGAAAACGCGGAAGGCGTTGGCGGAACCGGAGTTCCACCAACGCCTTCAAAAACTGGGACCATCCCGACCCGCCTCAGGGATTGACGAGGTGCAGGCGGATGAACTGGCGGGCGTCGGTGCGGCTGGAATCAATCTGGACGCGGACTACACGCGTGGCGCCGTCGTCGCTCAGGGTGGTTTCCGTCACATAACCGGCTCCGGAGAACCAGGGACCGGCGGGAGAGGAAGCCCATTGGGCCTCGACGACCAGATTGGTCGAGGAAGGGCGGGGGTAATCGAAGACCAGCACGCCACCCTGCGACTTGAGGACGGGGGGAACACCCGTATCGGTGCCCAGCGGATTCCGGCCCAGGAGCAGTTCCACCAGGTTGGGAACACCGTCGTGATCGGGATCGGCATCGGGTCCGGAGACCTGGGGATCGGCCAGTTGCCCGGCGGTGAAGTTGGCGTTTTGCCAGGCGGTGTAAGTCACGCTGTTGGAGAGGACGCTGACCGCGATGTCATCCGTGCGGACGGTGGCTCCCGAGGTCACGGAGAAGCGGAACACGTAGGAACCGGTCTGCGGGAAGGTGGCATAGGTCGCGATCTGGTCGGGTGAGTCCAGGGTGGCCAGGGCCGGACCGGAAAGCTGGCTCCAAGTGGTGACCAGTGAGGAGACCGGCACATCGGAGGACACCACCCCGCGCAGCACGCCGGCGGACGGAAGGTTGAGCGAGGCATCAGCTCCGGCATCAACCGCGAGGGTAACGGAACCGCCGGGTGAGCCTCCACCGAGGAGGCTGGCCCGCCATTGGGTGGGAAGGTTCCAAGAGGCCGCGGTGGCCGAGGGATTGATCACCTCAAGGGAGGAACCGTTGCCGGCCGTGGCCGGCTGCCAGGCGGGATCGTAGCTGAAGTCCAAAATACCGAGCCCGCGGGGAGTTTCGAGCCGGATGCGCTCGCCGCTGTTGTCCAGGCGGCCCGTGTAAACTCCCAGGATGTTGGCCGAGGTGCCGTGTGCGCCGGCGAAGGACGCGTTGCTGCGGATGATCACCCCCGAGGCTCCTCCGGCGAGGGAGGAACCGGCCGGGAAGGTGAAGTTCACCCCGTTGGCCAGGGTGACACCGGCCAGATTGAGGGCGGAGGCACCGATGTTGGTGAACTCGATGAATTCGGCATCGGCGTCGCCGGCCGGGGCATACATCAGTTCCGTGATGCGCAGGTTGTTGATGAGCAAGGCTTCCGAGGCGGAAAGCGAGTTGGAGAAACCCGGCGTGGGCGGACTGAAGAAGGAGAAGGTCGAGGCGCCGTCGGTGGTGCGGCCCTGGGAGCGGCCGGACTGCTGGGTGGTGTAGGTCAGGCGGTCAATCTCGGCGGCATCGTAATCGCGCAGGATCAGGTGGCCGGTCTGGTAGGACAACTTGAAGGTCAGATGGTCACCCGAATTGCCACCATCGGCCCGGAAGGCGCGGTAGCCGGCGGCGGGAATGAGGGAGCCGACGGCAAAGGTGTGGACGCCATCTCCGCTCACAAAGGTGTCGGAGAGGGTGACGGCCGACAACAGGACCGGCAGCGCGGCGGGGTTGTAAAGTTCGACAAAATCCTGGTCGTAGGCGAGGCCGCCGCGGGCCAGCCACTCGTTGACCTTGAGGGTGAGCGGGGAGCCGACCACGGCGGGAAGGTTGGCCGCGCCCAGGGTCGGAACCGAGGCCACCCATTGGCCATCCGCGCGGAGCGAGCTGGAGTAGCCGGGCAGTTGCCAGCCAAACTTGAGGCTTTGCAGGGCCAGATCCCCCGAGGCGGCCGGGCCGTAGAAATGGAGGGTCTCACCGCTTTCAGCCAGATTGAAGCCCAGTTGCAGCGAGGAGAGGACGAGGAAACCGCGGGCGGGGATGGTGCTTCCGGCCGCGAAGGTGAACTTGGCGGGGTTGAGCGCGTCCACGGTGTCGTCGCTGAGTCGGAAACCGGCGAGATCGAAGGCGGTGTCGGAGTTGTTGACGAACTCCAGGTAGTCCGAAACGCCGTCGCCGTAAGTGGCGGTGTTGACGGCCAGAACTTCACTGAACACGACGGGGACCACGGCGGCGGACTGGGACCAGATGACGGTTTTGGCCGAGGCATCGGGAGTCCAGCGGCCGGCGGCGTCCAGACCCTCGACCTGAAGGGTGACGAGACCGGAGGGAGGAAGCCCGGAAAGCGTCAGCGGGGTGGCCACGGGGGCGGCGGCGGACCAGGCTCCGGCAGAGCCCAGACGCCAGCGGTAGGAAACCAAACCGGGCCCACCGACGGAAAGCGTGGCGGCAGTGCCCGCCCCGGTGGGGACGGGGAAGACGGCGACACCGGCGGGAGAACCGGAGCCGAGGTTCAGGCCAAGGGAGGAGGCGGCCGTGCCGACGGACTCAGGACGGAGGGTGTAGTTGCCGGCGGTCCGGTTGACGAACAGCGGATCGGCCGAGCGCAGGGAGATGCCACGGGACACATCGGCGACGGGAACAAGGCTGCGAGCCAAAGTCAGCACCCCGGAGGGCGTGCCGGCGGTGAGGCTGGCGCAATCGGTGAAGATGCTGTCGGTGACGGTGGCGCCGAGGCCGGCGGCTCCCCCGTTTTCGGAGACGACAAGGGCCGCGCCGGAAATGGTGACGACGGTGTTGTGGGCGAACGTGGCGCGCGCGCCGGAGGTAAGAAGCACACCGTTGTTATTATCCAGCATGGTGTTGCGGACGATGCTGACATCACTGGTGCCAGAGGCGGCGATGGCATTGGCGGTGTTGGGACCGGCGCCAGCCAGCTTGGCGTTTTTGAAGGTGTTGCCTTCGATCAGGGCATCGCAGTTGGTCAGGTCCAACAGATCATCACCACTGCCGAGGAAGCTGTTGTTGCGGATTTCCAAGACAGGGCCGGGGCGCTGCGCGGTGGAGAAGGAAACGATGTCGGCCGCCGAAGGGGTGGCGGCAAAGGTGTTGCCATCGAACACACAGGCATCGGACCCGCTGAGGGAGGAGCCCTGCACCACCGCCACGGAAGCGGAGGGGAAGAGGCACTTGGAAACAGCCAGGACGGGATGGATGGCGACCAGGACGGGCTTGGCGGTGACCGGCGCGGCCGAACCGGTGTTATCCCAGGAACAGGAAACGAGCGTGAGTTTGGAGGAGATGACGGAGAGCCATTCGGTGCCACCGTCGCCATAGAGGAAACGGACGTTTTCCAGACGGTTGTCCGAGGTGTTGTTGGTGAAAGACAGGCCGTTCCATTTGCCGGTCGAAGTGGGAAGACGGGTGAAGGTGACGGGCGCGTTGGCCGTGCCCAGGACGGTGATTTTACCGGCCACGCCGAGGGAGGCTCCATCGGAGAAGTAAACCGAGGCTCCGGGCTCGATCACCAGGGTGGCGGCGGCCGGAACCGTGAGGGCGGCGGTCACGCGGTGGGGCGAGGCGGCGGCGGTCCAGGTCGTCGTGCCGGTGGCGGCGACCGAGGCCAGGGTGTTGGAGGAGTTGTCATAAACCACATTCAGCGACGAGGAGGCCACCACGGCGCCGGCCTCGTCCAGGCACTCGACCAGAAGTGAATTGAGGCCGGGGGCGAGGGTGAGCGGGAAGGAGGTGTCACCCGAGGTCCAGGTTCCCGCCTTGGTGTTGTGGGTGACCGTGACACCGTTGAGGCGGACCGAGTTGGTGGTCGCCATCGGGATGTTGCCCGAGAGGACGATGGTGGAGGGGGTGGTGGTGGTCGGATAGCCGTTGGTGACCGTGAGATTGTGGGTCAGGGTGAAGGCGGTCTTGATCTGGGCGACAATGTGATTCCGCCGGGTGTTGGCGAACGTCTTGATCGTCGTGGCGGAGACGGCGGTGTTGTTGTTATTCGCCAGGTAGTTGTCCACCAAGGTGTTGAAGTAGGTCGGCTCGAAGATGGTGTTACACTGGCGGAGCAGTTCGGCATAGTAGCGGCGGCAGACGGTGTTGTCCTCGATGAACCGCTTCATGATGGTGGAACCGGAGGAGGTGCCGACGGCATCCACCATGGGGAAGAGGGTGCCGGTGGCGACGCCGGGGGTGTCGCCCTGGCCCAGAACGGTGTCGTAATCGTGGGGCACGAGTTGGAAGCGGTGGTCTATCCCCGAACCGTAACCGTCATAGTCGTCATCCACGCCATTGGCGATGGAGGTTTCGACGTTATACATGATGGTGTTGGTGGCGAAGTAGCGGACCCACTGGTTGACATCCACCGCTTTCTCCATGGCGGCGGCATAACCGGTGCCGGTGGGCGAAACGCCATTGGTGTTGTTCAGGTAGGCGTGAAGGCGGTCCACATCGCTCCAGTCATTGGCGCTGGCATTGTTGCCTTTGGACCAGCCGTTGGCGATGTAGGACTCGGCATTGCCGGAAAGGTAGGCCCACTTGGTGTCGGCCCCGCTGGCAGGGCGCCGCTTGGTGTAAATGTTTCCATTAACATCCGTGGGGAAGGCCATGGAGACGAAACTGGAATCCAGGGGCTGGACGTGGACGTAGGGGACAAAGTCCACCCCGGAGGCGGCCTTGATGGAGTTGACGTTGTTGGTATTGACGCGCAGGGCGATCTGCCGGGCGTTCGGGGCGGGCAGGCCGGCGAGTTGGCAGAGGCGGTTGCCCAGCACCTGGGAGGCGGGATATTGGGCGTTCAGATTCATGTCCGTGGCACCATTCCAAGGCTCATCGGAAGCGAAACTGAGCCGCATCGTGTAGGGAGTCTTGCCCCGGGAACCGGCCCCGCGGTTGCGCAGCAGGCACTGGTGTCGGATGATCTGGTCGGGGCCGTCCAGGACCACGAGGGTGCAGGGGATGGCGACGTCGGTGGTGCGGACAATGGTGGCATTGTAAGCGTTGCGGTCGAATTCCGACATGACCAGACGGTAGAGGGGCTGGACCCCCGAGTAGGAAAGATTGTCCACCAGATACAGCAGGTAGGGACCGGCGTTGTTACCGGCACCATCAAGCGTGCCTCCCAGGGCTCGTGAAAGGGCGGCCGCGTCCTGGGCCACCACATAATATTCCACCACGGCGGTGTTGGCCTGGGCGGGAATGGTGGCGGCGAAATAGCCGTCGTTGGCCGTGATGTCGGGGGCGACACCGTCGTCCTTCATCACCAGGGAGGCAAAGGTGTTGGAATTGGCCAGGGTGGAAACCCGCCAGCGGAGGGTGACGGTGGGTTCGGCGGTTTCCGATTCATCGCGGACCCGGACCGTGACCACCACCGGATCGGTTGACTTGGGGGAAAGCGGGGACTGGGTCAGGTCCGAGAGCACCGGGGCGATGTTGGTGGCATTGCGCGAATTGGCCGCCCCGGGTGTGCCCCCGACCGCCGAGGAGGGAAGCCAGTTGCCGCCCAGATTGTTGGAGTAGCCGAGGTTGACGAGTTCGAGGGTGCGGCCGTCGCCATCGGCGGCCAGACTCCATTCCCAGGAGTTGTAACCGCCCGAGGTCAGCAGGGTGTCGCGGATGAGGTTGGACCAAAGTCCTGAGTCGTAATAGGAAACGGCGTCCATTTGGCGGCCGAGCGAGTCGGTCAGGGCAATCTTGTTTCCGGTGTTGGACAGTGTTCCGATCCAACCGGCAAACAACTGGCCGGCATAGGCAGGGTTACGGGAACGGAAACCGGCATCGGAGGCGGCCACCACGGCGCGGGCTCCGGCGGGCAGCGAGGCTCCGGCCGGGAAACTGTAGGCCACGCCGCTGGAAACGGTCCACCCGGTGAGGTTGAGCGCGTTGGCCGTCGGGTTATAAATCTCAAACCACTCAAAGGCGTCATTGGTAAGGAAGCCGGCGGTGCGTTCCGCCGTGGTGATGATGGCGGGGTTATACATGATCTCAGTGATCAGCAGGCGCTCGGCGGCGGGTTTCACATTCAGAGTCACGGTCACGGGAGCGGAGGGCGGGCCGTTGTCGGAGGCGACGTAGGTGAAAGAGTCAAAACCCTCGTAACCGGCCGTGGGCAGGTAGGTGAAGGAGCCGTTGGGGGCGAGCGTGAGGGTCCCGCTGACAGGGGCGGCCACCAGCGAGGCGGTCAGTGTCCCGCCCTCGATGGAACGGTCGTTGGCCAAAACGCCGCGAAACGAGGTCACGGTGAGTAAGGTGTCAACATAGGTGTCGAAAGAGTCCGCCCGGGCATCGGGGGAATTCAGCACGGAATTGATGGTCAGCGTGACCGTGTAGGGGCCGACCAACTGGCGGCCATCCGTGAGTCGGTAAGTGAAGGAATCCGTGCCGTGGTAATTGACGGCGGGGGTGTAACTGAAACTGCCATCACTGCGAAGCAGGACGGAACCGTGCGAAGGCAAGGCGGCCAGCAGCGCACTGAGGGTCTGGCCCGCATCGGGATCAGAGTCGTTGGCCAGGACGCCCGTGAGGGTTGTGGTGACCAGCCTGGCATCCTCACTGATGGTGTAGGCATCATTCTGGCCGACCGGAGGGTTGTTGATTTCGATAAAAACGGTGACCGCCGGAGATAGGGCCTGGGCGGCATCGCGCGCCCGGTAGGTGAACTGGTCCACTCCGCCGAAATTGGAGGCGGGCAGATAGGAAAACGATCCGTCCAGGTTAAGGGTCAGGGCTCCATGGGCAGGTTGAGTCACCAGCACGGCGTTAAGGGTGTCACCGGCGTCAATATCGGTATCGTTGGCCAAGACCCCGGAGGCCGCGTTGACAGTGAGGGTGCCGGAGGAGGAGGTGAAGTAGCGATCAGCCAAGGCACCGGGGGCATCGTTGATCGGGTTGACGGTGAGGGTGACCGTGGCCGGGGCGGAGTTGCCAAAGGTGTCATTCACCCGGTAGGTAAAGGTGACATTGCCGGAGTAATTGGCGGGCGGCGCATAGGTGAAAGAGCCGTCGCCCGACAAGTTGAGGGTTCCCACCGAGGGAGCTGAAACCACGGACGCTGTCATCGGATTTCCCTCCAAATCAGCATCATTGACCAGCACACCGTTGGCGGCCAGAACGGTGAGAGTGCCGTCCTCATTGAGTGAATAGGCATCCGGTGACACAGCCGGAACCGTGTTGGCACCGGGAACGATGGTCAGGGAAACGGTCACAGGCGCCGAGAAAAGACCGGCGACATCACGCACCCGGTAGGTGAAGGAATCGGAACCGGTCACGTTGGGGTTGGGGTTGTAGGTGAAAGCCCCGGAGGGTATGAGGGTCAACGTGCCTTTGGTGGGTGAGGTCACGATTTCGGCAAAAAGATCGTCGCCGACGTCGGGATCGGTATCATTGGCCAGCAGCCCCTGCGGAGCGGAAAGGGCGGCGGTCAGTTCCAAGTCAAAGGTGATGTCGGATGAAGTGGTGGGAAATCCAAACTGGTGAACTTCCACCGAGATGACGTTCCGGCCGGGAACCAGGGCCGCCAGGGCGGGGGCGAGTCCGGTGTAGGCAAAGAAGGCATACTCATCGGCGTTCCCCACACTGGTGGAGGCTCCGGTATTGTAAACGACGGCTCCCGTGGGCATATTGGCCCGGGCCAGTTCGACGCCGTTGATGTAAACGACCGCGCCATCGTCCCGGCGGATGTTTCCGCTCAGCGCCGTGATCAGGGAAGGGTTGTCCACCGTGAACTCCCGCCGGAAATAGACGGTTTGGAAAGGGAGCGTCCCATTGCCGGGAATGATGGTGGTGGGAGCGGCGAGGGTTCCGGCGGTCTCGCCAAAACCGAGGGGACCGGGGCCGGAGGCCCAGGCCGTGTCATTGTAATCCTTGCCGGACCAGGCGGTGCCAAGATCGGTGGCCGAGGACTGGTATTTCCAGGCGGAAGCCTTCGCCACAAGGCTTTGCGTGGAGCCTCCCGCAGTGGCGGAGGATTTGAGGCGGACGGCCAGATTATCAATGGCAAACGATTCGTCGTCGCTGCCCAGCCAGCCCGCTCCGGATCCGTAAATGCGGATCGTCAGGGTGGAGGCGGTGTGCGCAATGTTTTGAAGCTCGGGAAACAGGGAGGCGTCATAGGCCGAATCCTTGAAGGCGTCGGTATCGGTGGAAAAACCCAGATCCTGCCTGAGCGCCAAGATGCTGGCGGCCGGGGCGGTGTAACCCTGGGTCGCGGCGGAAAGGTTGGAGAAGGAGGCCGAGAGAACGCTTACCCCGTCAATCTCCACGTTGAAGGTGTCCGGTCCGGCCGTGCCTTCCCACGAGTCAATGATGGCGAGAAGGAATCCCAGGTTCACAAAGTTGTGGGCCGGCAGGCCGGTCAGTTGTATCTCCGTGGCCTGGCCGGGATTGCCGCCGGAAGTGTTCCGCAGGAAATCCCCCGAAAAGGTGTTCGCCCCCGAACCAAGGCCACTGAAGGCGCCGCTGGGAACGAGGGACCCCGAACCGCCCGCCGAGGGGGTCACCAGGGTGTCAAAATTGTTGTAATAGAACAAATAGGGACGGCCCGGATCGTTGACGACCAAGGGGATGTTGGTGGACGTCGAGTAGGAGTCCGCCACCGCCGTGGGTCCGTCGTTCAGCGGACGAACCGTGACGGTGACCGTGGTGGCGGCGGAGTTTTTGCCCCCGTCCGAAGCCAGATAGGTAAAAGTGACTTTTCCTGAATAGTTGGCGGGAGGCGTGTAAGTGAAGGCCCCGCTGGATTGAAGACTGAGAGTGCCCACGGCCGGACCGGCGCCCAGCACCGCGGTCAAGGTATCCGCCGGATTGCGGTCGGAATCATTTTTCAACACTCCGTTTGCAGCCGTGACGGAAAGTGCCGTGTCCTCGTCCATCACATAGGCATCAGGCAAGGCATCCGGAGCGTAGTTCACCACCTGGAGGTTAAGTAAAACCGTGGCGGGCGAAGTGGTGGAAAGACCGGAAACAGCCCGGTAAGTGAAGAAATCCGTGCCCGTGGCATTGGCATTGGGGCGGTAAACAAAACCTCCGTCGGAAGCCAGCGCGACGGTTCCTTTGGCAGGGGAGGCCTCCAGTTGGGCCGTGAGATTCGTTCCGATATCATTGGCCAACACGCCCACCCCAGGTTCTGTGGCGACAGAGAAGTCGTCGAACCAGGCATTGGTGACCGAGGTGCATCGGTTGTCCGTCTGATAGGCAGCCAACTGGACCGGATTGGCCCCGGCGAGAAGGGGGACCACGAGAGAGACTGACTGCCAGCCTGAGTCGTCGGTAACCGTGCTGTTGGAGCCGGAAACCCGGGATAAACGGGCCAGGGAAGTTCCCGCGCCGGTTCCATAGCGGGTTCCGTTCACCGTCAGAACCGCCTCCCCGTAATTGGTGTTACGGTTATTGTTGGTGATGTTACTGGTCAGGCGGTAGGAAAGGTTCAGACGGTAGTTTCCCGCCGTGGGGACGGAAACCGACCCCACCCAACCTCCGGAATTGGCGGCATTTCCGAAGGGAAAATCCGTCAGAGTCACCTTCAAAGCTCCGGAGCCGGCCTGGCCTTCCGTGGCCGCCAGGGTCCCACTCGCGTTGTCCACGAGGGTCCCGCCCAAAATGTTGTCCGCATAGGCAAAGCCGGACTCGTTGGAAACGCCGGGAACCAGGGACAGGTCGAGACCGGCATCGGAACTCCCCAGGGAGGTCTGGTGAACCTCCACGGCGATCGTGTTGAGCCCGGGGCGGATGATCCCGGCCAGGTTGAGGGAAAGGGTGCTGAAGGCCGCCTCGTTGCCGTTGGCGGTCAGGGTGTTCGGCGTGAGCGGGCCGGCCGGGTTGTAGCTCGCGGTGGCCATGTTCAGCCGGGCCACTTCGACTCCGTTCAGGTAAACAATCGCCCCGTCGTCAGCCACCAGATTCAACAGCCAGACCGGGTTCATGACCTGGGCCGAGGTGGCGGAAAAAGTGTTTCGGAAAAGGTAGGTGTTGACCAGGTTCTGACTGCTGGGGCCGGTTCCCACCCCCGCCAAAGTGGCGGTGGCCGTGGGGATGGCATCAATGACACCGCCCACCAGGGGCATGCTGCCGGTTTTCCACGCGGTCACCGAGGTGGAGGTCGCCGTGTTGAAATCAGCAGAGTTCCAAGCGTCCCCCTCCGCATCGGAGGGATAAGGATCGTTGCGACCCAACGAGTTCTGCAGATCGTCATGATAAGCCCAAGGGCCGGTGTAGGTGATCGGTGAAATGACCGCCGTGTTGAAATTGGCTGATTGGAGCGTGCGGTAAACCGCAAAGGTCTCGCCAATGGGAACGTTGTAGGTGTCGTTGACAGCGGTTTGGGCCACCAGCGAGCACGACGAAGCAAGGGCAAGAATCCAGGGAGGGAGCAGACGCATAGGGTAAGATTACTTAATCGTGAGATTCTAACAAAGGTTACAGGTGGTCAAAGCCGGAGTGAGGGGTGAAAAACTTTTCAAGGGACACCATCCTTTCCCTCACCTTTTCCTTATCTGGACAGGGAAAGGCAAGACCAGCAGCGCCGTCTTGCCTTTGGTCCTAATTGTCCAACTCTGCCCGCATGATTCCCGCCGTCCTTGTCACCATGTTTGAACCCGCTGATCACGCGGGAGAACTCGGCCTGTTCATCGAACGCGAAGGCTTGGCTCCCGTGACCGACGCCCCGGCGGGACTCAAGGGCCGTCTTTACCAATCCCCCCGGCACGGATGGCTGGCCCTCCTGGCCGGCGTGGGCACCGCCAACACCGCCGTGTCCCTCACCGCCCTGGGCATGTGCGGCCGCTACGACCTGTCCCAGGCCCTCTGGCTCATCAGCGGCATCGCCGGGGGAGACCCCGCCGTGACCACCCTGGGCTCCTCTGTCTGGGCCGATTGGGCGGTGGATGGTGACCTCGCCTACGAGTTTGATGCCTCCGAAGTGCCCGCCGGCTGGTCCACCCATCTCATTCCTCTCGGGGCCAAACTCCCCTACTCTTCCGGAGCCGGGGCCGACGGTGCCTTTGGCCGACGCTATGAGGTGTTTCAACTCAACGCCGAACTCACCCGCCAGGCCCACGCCCTTACTTCGGGACTGAAACTGTTTGAGACTCCCGAGGTCGCCGCCGCCCGCGCCCGC
>JANOBW010000412.1:0-55297 GCA_031411855.1 Opitutia bacterium | reverse complement strand
GTCCTTGGATTCGGTCAGTTCCTCGAAAGCTTTCTGGAGGGCGTCGGCGGCCTTTTTCAGATCGGTGATCTCGATGCAGGAGCCGATGATCTCGGTGACCTTGCCGTTTTCGTAGAGGGGTTCGAGCTGGGCCAGGACCTGGATGCGGCCGTCGTTGTAGTTGGTCTCGTAGCTGACGGCCTGGCCGGACCAGGCCGTTTCGAAGTAGGAGAGGCGTTCGTGGAGGCGGTCGGGGGGGAAGAGGTCGTCCACCGGGCGGCCCACCATGTCCTCCTCGGAATAGCCGATCTTGCGGGCGAGGCGTCCGCGGAAGAGGGTGTGGACAAACTGGCCGTTGAGTTTGCGGTAGCGGGCGGTGAGGCCCTGCTGCTGGTCGAGGGTTTCCTGGAAAAACAGGCGGGAAGTCTCGAGGTTGCGTTCCGTTTCCAGGCGTTTGAGGGCGAGGCCGAGGGTGTTGGCCACGGTGCGGAGGGAGGCGCGTTCGCTGGTGGTCCAGAGCCGGCTTTCCCCGCAGTCGTGGAAGCAGAGGATGCCGCGGCATTCGCGCGCCACCATGACGGGCAGGACGAGGATGGAGCGGACGTCGAAGAGCTGCATGAGCGAGGCTTCGGCCCGGCCCAGGACGGCGGCGGGCCCGCAGATTTCCCCGCCCGCCATGACGATGCCGAGCGTCTCCGTCAGTTTCATCTCGGTCAGGTCGGCGTTGTTCAGCAGCGGGTGGGAGGCGACCGGTTTGACGCGCGAGCTGCACCATTCGGACTCGATGGTGGCGGCCGGGCCGCCGTGCCCGGAGTGGGGGTGCAGGCCGATGTAGTGGACGCGGTCGCATTCGGCGGCCACCCCGAGCTGTCGGAGCACGTCGGCGAGGATTTCCGGCTCGCGGTTGTAGCGGAGCAGGAGGCCGTTGACCTCGGCCAGCGAACGCATGAGGCGCTCGTCGCTGCGGAGGCGCTCCTCGGCGTTTTTGCGCTCGGTCACGTCCTGGTAGATGCCAAAGGCATCCTGCGGCACGCCGGGTCCCTCCAGCGGGGTGATCCATTCGCTGTAAATCCAGCGGAGGCGGCCGGCGGGATCGCGGAAGCGGTATTCATAGCGGGCCGCGCCGCCGCGGCGGCCCAGGGTTTGCAGAAAAGGCGCGAGCAGGGGGCGGTCTTCGGGAAGGACGTGGTCGAGGTATTCGGAGGCGGTGAGGCGGAGCCCCAGGTCGGTGAAGCCGTGGACCTTGTAAACCTCGGGCGTCCAGGTCAGCATCCCGTCCTCCAGGTCCACCTCCCCGTAGCCCAGCCGGGCGATGCGGGAGGCCGATTGAAGTTTGGCCTCCGAGCGGCTGAGCGCCTCCAGGGCGGAAGCCTCGCCCCGGATGCGCTGGGTCGCGCCTTTGCGGGAGCGGAAAGAGGTGTAGCCGGCCAGGATGGAAACCAGGGCGACGACGACCAGGGCCCCGGCGGTGACCCACCAGGTCATGATGTCCTCCTCGGCCTGGGGATAAAGCACACGCAGCCGCCGCGTTACCAACTGGGCCTGGACCCAGACGGGAAGGCTGGCCGCGATCATCAGGAGCACTCCCACCGCGATACCCCAGCCGACAGGGGAACGTGTGGCCAGCGACTCCATCCAGGATGACGGGGTAGGTAGGTTACCAGAAGATGGGGCGACTGGACCGGCTCGGGGGGGCATGACCGAGTGTCAAACTGGCAGGGGAGTTTTTCCTGTCAAAAACTATCTCACCCCTCCAGGCTGGACTGCGTTTGACTCATCTCCTCCAACAACTTCCTGTCCGGAAGGCCTCCGCCGCCGCCAACATGGCGGACGACAGCCTTTTGCTCGAACTCTGCCGTCCGGGCACACTCTGGCTGCGGTTCTACGGCTGGACCAGCCCCGCCTTCAGTTTCGGGGTCTTCCAGGCGCTTGGCTGGGTGCGGACGCGGATTCCGGAGGAGGCTTCGGACGCGGTCCTGGTGCGGCGGCCCACGGGGGGCGGGCTGGTGGACCACCGCGGGGACTGGACCTACACCCTGGTGGTGCCTGCGGGGCATTTCCTGGCGGAAGGGCCGGCCACGGAAACCTACCGCCAGGTCCATGCGGCGCTGGCGGAAACGCTGGCGGCGCTGGCTGCTCCGGCCGCGCTGGCCCCGTGCGCGAAGGCCTGCGGGCTTCCCGCCGTCGCCGCCCAGGCTCCGGCCGTCTGTTTTGAGCGGCCGGAGACCCACGATGTCCTGGCCTCGGCCGACGGGCGCAAACTGGCCGGGGCGGCCCTGCGGCGCACCCGGGCCGGCCTGTTGCTCCAGGGGTCGGTCGCGGCCCACCTCCTGCCGGGCGTGGCCGTGTCGGACTTTGAGGCGGGGTTCAGGGCCAGGCTGGCCTTGCTGGCCGGAGCGGAAACCGGGGACGCGGCCTGGCCGTTCGCGGAGGACGATCCGCGCCGGCGGGCGGAGGTGGCGAGGTTTGCCGACCCGGCCTGGACGGCGCGGAGGTGAGCCGCGTGTCCGGCCCGGGACTTTTCCGCCTCAGGGCAGCTCGGTGGTGATCCGGTGGGGGCCCGAGGTGAGATCCAGGACGGCCACGCCGTTCACATTGCGGACGATTTTGCCGCCGGTCTGGCCGTTGATGCGCTCGAGGGAGATGGCGGTCCGGGCCGGGAGGTGCAGCTCGGCCGTGGTGTTGGCCGGCAGGGTTGCTTCGTAAACAAAGTTTTTCCCCTCCACCTTCCAGGAGACGGAGACCGTGCCCACGGGCGAGTCGTAGGAGGCCCTGACCCAGTCCAGCGGCTTGTTTTCGGGGTTGGAGCCGGGGCGCGGGGGCTGGGGTTTGAGCAGGAAGCGGCGGTAGCCGGGCTCGGCCATGTCAATCCCGGCCAGGTCGCGGAAACCCCAGCCCATGACGGCGCCGAAGGAATAGTGGCTGAAGGAGTTCATGGCGGCGTTCTGCTTGCCGTCGGTGCCGTTGAAGCCGTGCTCCTTGGTGAAACTGTCCCAGCGTTCCCACACGCTCGTGGCCCCGTTGGCGACCTCGTAGCCCCAGGAGGGGAAACGGCGGCTCTGGAAAAGGCGGACGGCCAGGTCGTGCTGGCCGGTGAGGGTGAGGGACGGCAGGAGGGAGCGGGTGCCGAGGAAACCCGTGGCCATGCGGAAATCATTGGCCTGCACACGTTTCGCCAGTTGCTCTCCCAGCGGCTGGTGGAGCTGGGCCGGGATCACCCCCACGCCGAGGGCCAGGGCGTAGGCGGTCTGGGTGTTGACCTTGAGGGTCTTGTCCGGATTGAGATAATCCTTGCGGAAGGTGGCCCCCAGGCGGGCCTGGAGCAGGTTGTAGCTTTTGGCCTCCTCCTTCTTTCCCAGGGCCTGGGCCATGTCGGCCATGAGGCCGGCGTCCAGGGCGTAGTAACAGGCGTCAATGAAGGCGACGGGAGTAGTTTCCCCCACGTTGAGCCAGTCGCCCCAGGGGTTGCCGTCCTCACCTTTGCCCTTGAAGTCGGGGGCCCGTTTGGCGCGCCATTCCATGAACTTGGTCATGGAGGGCCACTGGCGTTCGATCACGCGGGTGTCGCCGTAAACCTTCCAGACGGTCGAGGGCACGATGATGCCGGCGTCCGTCCAGGCCACGCCCCAGGTCTGGCCCGGTTTGCCGTGCGCCATGGGATAGGGGGCGTAATCGGGATACGGGCCCTCCGGGCGCTGCGCCTCGGCCAGGTCGTCGAGCCACTTGGTGTAGAAGGCGGCGGTGTCGGCGTTGTAGGTGGCGGTGCGGACGTAAACCTGGGCGTCGCCCATCCAGCCGAGGCGCTCGTCGCGCTGGGGGCAGTCCGTCGGGACCTCGATGAAGTTGGCCCGCTGGGTCCAGGTGGTGTTTTTCCAAAACTGGGTCATGACCTCGTCCGAGCAGGCGAAGGTGGAAGTCGCGGGCGTGTCGTTGTGGAGGACAAGGCCGGTGAGGAGGCCGAGGTCGGGCTTTTCCTTAAGTCCGCTAACCTCAACATATTGGAAACCATGGTAGGTGAACCGAGGCGTCCACGTCTCGACTCCGCGCCCCGCCTTGGAGGCCTCGCCGCCACCGGCCAGGACATAGGTGTCGGTGGCGCGGGCCTTGCGGAGGTTTTCCGTCATGAGCGTGCCGTCGGGATGGAGCATCTCGCCGTAGCGGAGGGTGATTTTGGTGCCGGCCTCACCCTTGACGGAGAGGCGGACGTTGCCGGCGAAGTTCTGGCCGAAGTCGAAGAGGTAAACACCGGGCTTGGGTTCGGTGATCTTTTTCGGGGCCAGTTCCTGGGTCACGCGGATGGGCGGGGCGGTGTAGGTGGCCAGCTTGGCGGGCTTTTGGAAACCGAGCTCGATGTCGCGCTGCGTGCCGGACTCGAAAAACTTCGCCTTCAGGGGGCCGTTGTCCCCGGCGTTGATGGCGGTTTCCCATTTCCAGGCCGGGGCGGGGGAACGGGCCTGGCGGGGAAGGGACGCGGGGACGCACCAGTTGGCGTCCTCCCGGGAAGCGTCGAAGTTTTCCCCCATGAGGAAGTCGGCCTCGCGGACGGGGCCGTCCCCGGAGGTTTCCCAGGTGTTGTCGGTGGCGACGACTTCGCGGGAGCCATCAGCATGTTCCAGAACGAGTTGCGCGAGGAGGGCCGGTGTTTTTCCGTAGTGGTTACGCCCGTTTTTCTGGGGGCCGTAGCCGACGAGCAGGCTGTAACCGACATAGCCGGCATACCAGCCGTCGGCCACGATGGCCCCGAGGCGGTTGTCGCCGTTGCGGACGAGTTTGGTCACGTCGTGGGTGCGGTAATAGGCGCGCTGGACGTAGTCGGACCAGCCGGGCTCGAAGTAGTTTTCCGTCACCCGCTGGCCGTTGAGGTAGAGGTCGCCCAGGCCGAGGGCCGAGGAGTAAAGCGTGGCGCGGACCACCGGGGAGGCCGTCTTGAAGTCCTTGCGGTAGTGGTGGGCCGGCGGGAGGAAAAGTTTGGCGCGGTCGGTGTGGAGCGGCGAGGTGTCCTTGAAACTGATCCATTGGGCGGTCCAGTCCTCAGGTTTGAGGAGGCCCATGCTCCAGCGGGCCGGCTCGCTCCAGGCCGAGGGCTGGTCCTTCTCATCCCAGACCTGGACCTTCCAAAACGCGGCCTGGCCCGAGGCCAGCGGCTTACCCTCGTAGGCGATAAGGAGCGTGTTGTTGGAAGCGACCTTGCCGGTGTCCCAGAGGTCGCCGGTGTCGGCGGCCAGTTTCTCCGGGGACGACGCCACCAGCAGACGGTAGGCGGTTTGCGCGGCCCCGGTGGCGGGTGAGGCGACCTGCCAGGAGAAACGCGGCGCGGCGGTCTCGACACCCTCGGGGTTGGGCAGGTGCTCAAGGCGGAGACCCGCCGTGGTCAGCGCGAAACAAGAGGAGGAGAGAAGGAGAAGAAGTGAAGAGGTGAGGCGGGGACGCATGAGGCTTGGTTAAAAGGGGCGGGTGTTTTGTGACTGAGGGATCGTTCTGAAAGGCAACGGAAGAACGCTAATGACCGCAGATAACCGCTGATCATTCAAGGCAGGTTATGGAGGATGGTTTGAGTGCGCGGAAAACGTGCTTTTACGGAAGGTGCAGAGGGTGCGAGGTTTCCCCTACGACTGGGAAGATGGACGTGAGTCAGCAACGATGTGTGTTTCAAACTAGCCCGCTCACTCGCGGACGATCTCGATGCCTGGGGCGACTTCAAGACGGGTGCAAGCCGCGAGGGTGAGGAGACGGGCGGCGGGAAGCTGTCGAAAGGACATTGGACTGGATTGATGAGGAGTTGTGGGGTTGCCCGGAAAAATGACAGAAAGTAAGACCGCCGTCGTAAAGGTTATGCCCAGTTGTTTCTAGAGAGGAATTGAATGTGGACCATGATTCATTGGCTGTCTTCAAAGCCGGCGGGATCAGAGGCTATATCCGACGTCTGGAACAAATATGTTACCGGACCCCAGCCCCTGTTTCAGCGGGTGACCCGCAGGCGTAGGAATCGGCTGGAACCGGTGGCGGGAATCGTTGCCTTGGTGACACCACTGATGTCGGGTGTGCCCTGGTTGACACCGACCTTGGTCCAGCCTGTCGTATCGAAAGGTAACGAACTTACCTCGACGACGTAGCTGACGTCGCCAACGGCTTGGCGGTAGGTGAGGCTGAGGTTGCCTGATTCGAAAACAGTGTCGGGCAAGCCGTTGTTGCTTGAGGTATTGGGTGCAAGACCCAAGGCGTATTCCAGAAGGTTGGTGAGGCCGTCGCCATCGGGGTCGGCGTCGGGGCCGCGCTGAGCCACGGGGATGCCGGCGGCGGCCAGGTAGTCGGCGAGAGTGTCGGACAAAGGTGGTGTCAGGAAGGAGGGCACACTTGAATAGGTGGTGCCTGCGGCGTTGGTGGCGTATGCTCTAAAGCTGTAGGAAGTTTCCGTGATCAACCCGGTGACATTTAGAGTGAAAACGCCGGTGGTGCCACCGGCGATCAGTTTGCTGACACCTGCCCCATTGAGGGTTGGATTGCTGTTCACTGCTGAGAGGGCATAAACGAAGCCTCGTTCGGTGATGGGATTTCCGTTGTCGCTGGTGACGTTTCCTCCAAACGTAACCCATCCAGAATTAATTTTATCCAAAGTGGGCGTGGAAACGACTGGAGCGAGAGACGACGCCACCAAGGCAAGGGAGTGATAGGCGCTGGACCCACTGGCAATGCGGGTGAAGCGTTCGCCTGTAGTCAAACCGCTGGTAGAAACCGCGACTGGCACGGGTCTGTCTGAGGCGGAATTGTTGCCGAGTTGACCCTTAGAGTTACTTCCCCAAACCGCGACAGTGCCATCCGAACACAAGGCAAGACTGTGACTGTAACCTCCGGAGATTAAAACCGGGTGATTTCCGGAAACAGGTCCGGAAATTCTTACGGCCACCGGCGCTGAACTATTACTTGTGGAGCTGTCTCCGAGCTCGCCATAGGAGTTTGAACCCCAGGAGGCAACGGTTCCATCCGAATACAGTGCGTGACTGTGAGCACCGCCGGCAAAAATAGCCACTGGGGTTTTGCTAAAGACGGGAATGGATCCAGAAACCTCAACGGGCACCGGGCTGTTTGTGGTGGAGTTGTTGCCCAACTGGCCGTAGGAGTTGTCACCCCAGGTGGCGATGGTGCCGTCCGAACAGAGGGCAAGATTGTGGCTAACGCCCGCGGAAATGGCAACGATGGCTCTTCCAGCAAGCACGCCAGAGGGACTTACCACGACCGGCACGGGACTGTTGTCGGTAGAACCGTTTCCGAGTTGGCCGGAGAAGTTGGCGCCCCAGGCAGCGATGGTGCCGTCCGAACAGAGGGCCAGGCTGTGCCTGTAGCCGACGGAGATGGCTACAAACGTTTTGCCGGAAAGCGCACCCGTGGAGGTGACTGCGACCGGGACCGCACGATCGACGAGGGAGTTGTTGCCAAGCTGGCCGTAGTCATTTCTGCCCCAAGCAACCACGGAACCATCCGAACAGAGGGCCGAGCTCGTGTTATAACCTGCGGCAACCGCAACGACAGTCTTGCCGGAGAGGACGCCCGCAGTGTGCACAGCGACCGGCACTGAACTGGCCGTGTTGGAACCGTCTCCAAGCTGGCCATTGGAGTTGTTACCCCAGGCTGCGACCGTGCCGTCCGAACAAAGGGCCAGGCTGTGGATCGTTCCAGCAGCTACAGCCACGACGGTTTTGCCGGAGAGATAGCCGGTGGTGTTTACATTGATGGGAACTGATCTGGCCGCAGTGGAGCCGTCTCCAATCTGACCGGATGAGTTGTCACCCCAGGCAAAGGGGCGTCTGTTTTTCCAGACAAGGACGAGATCATTTCCCGAGCCACCGTAATAATTGGCGACGAAGGAATAAGTGATTCCGTCGTAAACCAGTGTCACATCCTGGCCTTGGGCCAAGTTCTCGAAACGCCCGGAAATGAAGCCAAGGCCCGTATTTTTTGTCACCACCAACTCGGTGCCTGGCTGTGGAACAAAGTTAAGGGAAAGGGAGGCAGTGCCGCTGATGGAAACAGGTTTGGAGGAAAAAACGGAGATACCAACTTCCGAGGAGGCGCCAAAAGTCTTGGTGAGGTCTTGAATTAACGGTGTAAAGGTGGCAAAGTTGGTGTAAGTGGTGCCTGCGGCGTTGGTGGCGAAGGCTTTGAAGCTGTAAGATGTGTCCCGCATCAAGCCGGTGACCTCGGCGGTAAAGACGCCAGTGGTGCCGCTGACGGAGAGCTTTGTGACACCTAGCCCACCAAGGACGGGGTTGCTGTTGGTTGCCGTGGGGGCATGAACGATGCCACGCTCGGTGACTGTGGAACCATTGTCCCAAATGACCTCGCCCCCGAGGGTAACACTGGATGTGGTGAAATCATTCGCCGTGGGTGTGGAAACCAACACTGGGGCTGGGCCTGTGGTGGTGAAAGTGCCCACCTGGCTGTAGGTGGTGCCTGCGGCGTTCGTGGAGTAGGCTTTGAAACTGTAGGATGTGCCAGGGAGCAAACCGGTGACCATGGAGGAGAAGCTGTCGGTGCCACCAGCGATTGAGAAGATACTGACCCCCGTGCCTCCCAGCAAAGGATCACCGTTCCTTGCAGAAGGGGCATAGATAAATCCGCGCTCGGTGATGGGGAAACCACCATCACTGATGACACCACCCCTGAGGGAAGCACTGGTAGCGGATAGATTGTCCGCTGTGGATATTAATTCCAAGTGGGGAGTCGGACCCAAAGTGATAAAAGTGCGAGAAGATCCATAGGTGGTTCCGGCAGCGTTGGTGGCATAGGCTTTGAACCTATAGTTGGTGCCGGGGGACAAACCAATGACTTCATTGCTAAAGACTCCCACAGTGCCACTGACGGTGATCTTGGTGACTCCAATTCCTCCAAGGAAGGGATTGTCGTTTACCGTAGAGGGGGCATAAACGAAGCCGCGTTCGATAATGGAAGAAGCGCCCTCTTTCAAGACATCACCCCCTAAGGTCGCGCCCAAAGGAGTAATATTGTCCACTCTCGGGAGAATGCCAGAAGAGAACACAGGATACTGGCCCAAGGTGGTGAAGGTGCCAACCTGGGTGTAGGAGGTGCCGTTCGCGTTTGTGGCGTAAGCTTTGAAACTGTAGGAAGTGGAGGGAGACAATCCGGAAGCCACGACAGTGAAGATTCCGGTGTCGCCGCTAACTGTGAGCTTGGTGACTCCGGCCCCTCCAAGCATGGGATTTACGTTTGCCGAAGAGGCCGCGTAGATAAGCCCACGTTCTGTGACTGGGGAGGCTCCAATGCTCATGACATCGCTCCCAAGGGTGGCACTGAGGGAGGAGATATTTGTTACCGTGGGGGGGGGAGCCAAGGCAGGGGCAGGGCCCAAGGTGGTAAAGGTGCCTGCCTGTGAGTATGCGGTTCCTGCCGCGTTCGTGGCGTATGCCTTGAAGCTGTATACGACGCCGGGGAGCAAACCGGAGACATCCACGGCAAAGTCGCCAGTCGTTCCGCTGGAAGAGGACTTGGCCACTCCCGTGCCACCCAAAACAGGGTCACTGTTTATAGACGTGGCGGCATAGATCACGCCACGCTTGATGACGGGGGAACCTCCATCGCCGCGAACGCTGCCCCCAAGAGTCGCACTGATGTTGGATATGTTGGCCGACGTGGGGAGGAGCGACAAGGCTGGAGCGGGAGGTTCCGCCACGAGGGAAAGGGAGTGGTAGGATCTCGCACCAACGACCATCTTCGCGAACCTTTCACCAGTTGCCAATCCGCTAGAGGAGACGACCAAGGGTCTGCTGCTATAGGTCGTGGTGCCGTTGCCAAGCTGGCCGTAATCGTTGTTACCCCAAGAGATCAATGTCCCGTCGGAGCAGATAACGAGGGCATGATTATAACCGGCGGCGACAGAAACTACGGTTTTATTTTTAAGGGCGCCGGAAACATCAACTGAAACGGGCAAGGAACGGTTTGTGGTGGAACCGACGCCAAGCTGTCCCGAGCTGTTAAGCCCCCAGCAAGCCACCGTGCCGTCTGATTTCAGGGCAAGGCTGTGGGCAAACCCTGCCGCGATGGCCACGACGGTTTTGCCGGAAAGCACACCGTTGTTGGTAATGGCCACCGGCAAGGCGCTGCTGATGGTGGAGTTATTGCCAAGCTGGCCGGACTCGTTGAACCCCCAGGTGGCGACCGTGCCGTCCGCACAGAGGGCAAGACTGTGAAAGGAACCTGCGGAGATGGTCACGACGGTTTTGCCAGAAAGCACGCCTGTGGTGGTGACGGCAACGGGCACAGAACTGCCAGCGGTGGAATTGTCGCCGAGCTGGCCAAAATCATTGCCACCCCACGCGGCGATTGTTCCGTCCGAGCAAAGAGCCAAGCTGTGTTGGGAACCGGCGGCTACAGAAACGACGGTTTTGCCTGTGAGGGCACCATTGGCGGCAACAGTTATAGGCACAGGGCTGTCGACAGTGGAGTTGTTGCCGAGCTGGCCTCGGTTATTCAGACCCCAGGCGGCGATGGTGCCATCCGAGCAAAGAGCAAGATTGTGGGAAAAGCCTGCCGCAATGGCCACAACCGTTTTGCCGGAAAGGACGCCTGTATTGTTGACTGCCACTGGCACGAAACTGTCGGCGGGAAAATTGTTTCCAAGCTGGCCGTTTTGATTTCTGCCCCAGGCGACTACGGTGCCGTCCGAACACAGACCAAGGCTGTGGGAGTAGCCGGTGGCAAGGCCCACCATGGTTTTGCCGGAGAGAACGTCAGGTTTTGTAACGACCACCGGCAGTGAGCTGTTGTAGGTGGAATTGTTTCCGAGCTGGCCATCAAAATTCAGCCCCCAGGCGAGCGGATGGATATTTTTCCAGGCGAGGACTAGATCATTGCCGGAACCACCATAGTAGTTGGCCACAAAGGAGTAGTTTACTCCGCCATAGGACAGAATCACATCCTTGCCATGGGCCAGATTGTCAAATCGTCCTGAGATGAAGCCAAGACCGGTGTTTTTTATCACCATCAACTCGGTGCCAGGCTGGGGAGCGAAGTTAAGGGAAAGGGAGGCGGTGCCGCTAATCTGAACTGGGGTGGAGGAAACAAGTGAGATACCAACCTCCGATGAGGCACCAAAGACTTTGGAAAGACTTTGAACTGATGGGGTGAAGGTGCTCAGGCTGCTATAAGTGGTGCCTGCGGCGTTGGTGGCGAAGGCTTTGAAAGAGTAAGAGGTGCCGGGTATCAGGCCGGTGGCCTCTACGGTGAAAATTCCAGTGCCATTTCCGGCAGTGAGCTTGGTGACTGCAACCCCACCAAGAACGGGGTTAGTGTTTGTTGCCGTGGGGGCAAGGACGACGCCGCGTTCGGAGATGGTGGAACCACCATCGCTGATGACCTCGCCCCTGAAGGTGACCCCCAGGGCGGAAATTGCGGAAACGGTGGGGGGGGAGGCTATGACAGGTGCCGGACCCAAGGTGGCCAGGATGCCGGCTTGACTGTAAGCGGTGCCTGCGGCGTTAACGGCATACGCTTTGAAGCTGTAGGAAGTCCCAGGGGACAAACCGGCGACCACGGCGGTGAATTCCCCGGTGCTGCCCATGACCGTGAGCTTCGTCACGCCCGTCCCACCAAGTGCGGGGTTGCTGTTGGTGGCCGTAGGGGCATAGACAAAGCCACGTTCGGTAATAGCGTTGCCGTTGTCGCTTGTGACATTACCACCCAAAGTGGCACCAGTGGAACTGATGTTGCTTGTCTTGGGAAAGAGTGACAAGGCAGGTGTCAAGGGGGCTGCCGCCAAGGAAAGAGAGAGGGAGGCACGGGCACTGCTGGTGATTTTGTTGAATCGCTCTCCGACCGTCAAAGTGCTGTTGTTAATGGCGACAGGCACGGGACTGCTGACGGTGGAATTGTTCCCAAGCTGGCCATTTAATCCATAGCCCCAGGAAGCGACGCTGCCGTCCGAACACAAGGCGAGGCTATGGGTAAAGCCGGCAGAGATGGCCACGACCGTTTTGCCTGAGAGGACTCCCGACGTGGTGATGGCGACAGGCGTCAAGCTGGCGGTGGAAGAGTTATTGCCAAGCTGACCGTAGTAATTGCTTCCCCAAGTGGCGACAGTGCCGTCCGAACACAGGGCGATGGTATGATCATAACCAACGGCAATTGCCACGACCGTTTTAAGATAAAGGGCGGTAGTGCCCGTGTTAGTGCCGGTCGCAACGGCTGCCGGCACCAAACTATTGGAGGTGGAATCGTTGCCTATCTGGCCGTAATCGTTACGCCCCCAGCCAGCCAAGGTGCCGTCAGAATGCAGAGCGAAACTGTGAGAACTCCCGGCTGCTATGGCCGCAACGGTTTTACCGGCAAGGACTGCAACTGGCACGGTGCTGTCGGTGGTGGAGTTGTTCCCAAGTTGACCATAGTCGTTTCTACCCCAGGAAGCAACAGTGCGGTCGGAACACAGGGCCAGGTTGTGGAGAGATCCGGCAGCAATGGCCACGACTGTTTTACCGGCAAGGACGCCAAGATTTGCCAAGGTGACAGGAACGAAACTGGCGGGGATTGAGTTGTTCCCAAGCTGGCCGTAGTCGTTTCTGCCCCAAGTGGTGACGGTGCCGTCCGAACACAGGGCCAGGCTGTGGTAATACCCGGCAGAGATGGCTACGACGGTTTTACCGGCAAGGGCTCCGGAGGTAGTGACTGCAACTGGCACGCTGCTGTCGGTGGTGGAACTGTTGCCAAGCTGGCCATATTCGTTGTCCCCCCAGGCTGCGACGGTGCCATCAGAGCACAGGGCCAGGGTGTGTCTATAGCCAGAAGCGAAGGCCACAATGGTCTTGCCCGCGAGCACTCCTGAATTCACCACAGCCAATGGCACTGAACTGTTGACAAAGGAACCATTGCCGAGTTGTCCCGCAGAATTCCAACCCCACGAGATAGGGCGGCTGTTTTTCCAAACGAGAACAAGATCGTTGCCTGTGCCACCGTAGTAGTGGGCGACGAAGGTGTAGTTGATACCACCGAAGTCCAGGATGACTTCCTGTCCCTGGGCCAGATTGCTGTAACGTCCTGTGATGAAACCCAGGCCGGTGTTTTTGACAACCACCAGCTCAGTGCCTGGTAGAGGAGAGAAATTTAAGGTAAACGCAGCCGAACCTTCAATCAAAACAGGGTCGTTGATTTGAACGGTAACTGCCACATCCGAAGCGTCCCCAAAGGTCTTTTCAACACTTCCGAGGGAAGGAATAAAGCTTACAGGTTTTGAGTAGCCGGTGCCAGCAGCGTTGGAAGCATATGCACTGATACTATAGAGGTTGCCGGGAGACAAACCCGATACCTCGGCATTGAAGTTGCCGAGAGAGCCACCTATACTCAATTTAGTTACTCCCGTCCCACCAAGGGTGGGATTACCGTTTATCGCCGTGGGTGCATAAACGATACCACGCTCGATGATGGCATTACCGAAATCACTGGTGACATTAGCTCCAAAGGTAGAGCTCGTTGGGCTTTTTGTATCTATGGTTGGAGCATCTATTTGAGGTATTGGTGGTCCGGCAAGTAAGACAAAAGAGAAAGAGCCCAAGGAACCGACGGAGAGTTTAACAAATCTTTCACTGGAAAGTTTGGAGATGGAGGACACTGCTACTGGCACCTCACTCACCCCTCCACCCCACATGTAAGCCTCACCATCCGAACTCAGAGCCAGA
Organism: Opitutia bacterium; assembly: GCA_031411855.1. Lineage (GTDB taxonomy): Bacteria > Verrucomicrobiota > Verrucomicrobiia > Opitutales > JANOBW01 > JANOBW01. The sequence continues at coordinate 41,639 of JANOBW010000412.1, read as the reverse complement.
CTTCGGGCGTTGCCAGCGTTAATTGCCACCACAGTTTTGCCGGAAAGGACGCCTGCGGTGGTGACAGCGACGGGCACCGAACTCGAAATCTTGGATCCGTTTCCAAGTTGTCCACTATTGTTGTTACCCCACGAAAAGACCGTGCCATCCGAACACAGTGCCAGGCTGTGTAATTCGCCTGCAGCCACAGCCACAACGGTTTTGCCGGAGAGATCGCCGGTGTTTACGACCGCAACTGGCACGGTGCTGTTGATTTTGGTGTTGTTGCCCAGTTGCCCGGAAATATTCCTTCCCCAGGTTGAAACAGAGCCGTCCGAGCACAAAGCCATGCTGTGGTATTGGCCCGCAGAGATACTAACGACGGTTTTGCCGGCAAGGGCATCTGTGGTGGTCACGGCAACAGGCACTCCGCTGGAGGAATAAGAGTTATTGCCCAGCTGGCCGTAGGAACTCAAACCCCACGCGGCGAGGGTGCCGTCCGAGCAGAGCGCAAGACTGAAGGTATCACCGGCGGACACAGAAACAACAGTCTTACCTGAGAGTGCACCAGACGATGTTACTGCAACTGGTTCAGCAACGGCGTATGTTCCAGAAGAATTGTTGCCCAGAGCATTGGCGATGCCCCAGGCGGCGACGGTGCCGTCCGAGCAGAGGGCCAGACTGTGTAAATATCCGGCGGCGACAGCCACGATGGTTTTTCCGGAAAGAACTCCGGTAGAGGTGACAGCGACCGGCTCGGAGCTGACTAGGGTGTTTCCGTTTCCGAGTTGGCCATGAGAATTGGAACCCCATGCGGCGATGGTGCCGTCTGAACAAAGGGCAAGAAAATGGGACCCGCCTGTGGCCATGCTCAAAACTGTTTTGCCGGAGAGGGCTCCGGTAGTGGTAGCAAGGACTGGACCGGAATTATTATTGATCAAGGACTGCGGCTTTTTGAATTTCCAAACAAGGACAAGGTCGTTCCCCGTGCCATCGTAGTAATTGGCCACGAAGGAATAGTTGATTCCTCCATAAGTGAGGACAAGATCCTGCCCTTGGGCCAGATTGTCGAAACGTCCACTAATGAACCCAAGTTCCGTGTTTTTAACCACCATCAAGTCGGTGCCGGGCAAAGGTGAGAAGTTGAGGGAAAAACTGGCCGTTCCCGAGGCCGTGTAGCCAGCTGATACAACACCTACATCGCTGGCGGAGTTGAACGATGCCGTGATGTCTGCCCGGACATTGGACAAAAACAGAAAACCCAAACAAATTGCATGGATCAGTGCTACGGAAAGAAGACGGAAAATCATATAATTCCTGTGATTGTGAACGTTTGGCTTCCAACACCTTGCCAGGTCATTGGTGGTTGTTTCTTTTTTGTGAAGAAGTGCGGTTGCGTGAGTCGGGGGGCCAAGGTAGCAACTGGGGAATGGTGGTGGAGGGCTTTTGGCTGAAGATGGTGGGTATGGACTTGCCGGCAACGCTCCAGCATTTGCTCCAGATCCTAGCTGATGTTGAAATGGTCTGTATGAAAAGGAGGTCCGTGATGCGATCGTTAAAGCTCCACCTAATCCCGTTGGTTTTAGGAATTAGGGTTTGATTAGGTGGTGTTTGGTTTCGAGTTCGGCGCAAGGTTATTTCAAAAAGTGCGCGTCGGTGGGAGTGCTGTTGGCTCAGCAGGCAACGGGTCAGAAATCCCATGCCGTTGTCAGTCGATAACTGGCTCTTGTGAATGACCTCATGGCGGAGGGCCGGTGAGGTCGTCTAGGGCCAGGCAGAGGTCGAAAATACTACCTCCAGATCGGGTATGATACCATTCCACCTTACCTTTTAGACTTTCGCTGCCACCCCTTCTGGCAACGCCTCCGGGGTGTCGTAAAAGCCTGTCCTGGAGGGACAGTTGAGCTTAGCCCGGGGTCAGGCGCTTGTCGCCGCCACCCCGGGAATCATCCGACCATCACCACCGCCCTGGAGGGGCGGCAGAACCGAAGGATCCATTCGGCTAAAGTTAAAAAACTAGACCGGAATGGTATGAGGGTGGTTTTGAAGTTATGGGCGCGGTGGGGAACCGCGAGGATCGTGCCACGGTTGCAACATGACCTTGGTGTGGCTCAGACCGTAGCACCGTGCCACGACGATTGTCTATTCGGCGGAGGCCTGAAGTTCACACCTGATGGCGGGAGTGGTGCGGGCATTCGGGCTTGGGCCAACTCCAACGGATGTCGCAAGACTATGCGAGCGTCGTAAAAACCGGCCAGTAAACCCAGAGTGAGTAATTATCGCGGCCGGAACACTTCGTTTGATAGTATCCGTTCACTCGCGGACGATCTCGATGCCCGGCGGGGCGATGATGACGGACTTCACCGTGCCATCGGGCCGTTTCTCGTGGCGGACGGTGATGGGGCCTTTCGGCGTGGGGTAGGAGCCTTCGGCGAACTTCAGGCGGCCGAGCGCGGGTTTCACGCGGACTTTGGCGCAGCCGGGTTCAAGTGGTTCAATGCCAAGGACATGGCGGCTGAGCCAGGGGGTGGGGCCGGAGGCCCAGCCGTGGCAGAGGGAGTGCCTGAAGCCGAGGTAGCAGAAGGCGCCAAAGTCGCCGTGGAGGTCCTTCTTTCCGGCGGGGACGAGCTCGTCAATGCGCCCGGCGTTTTTGGTCCAGTCGAGGTTGAAGTCCTCCCAGAAGGTGGTGGCTCCGAAGTCCAACATGCCGCCCCAGTATTGGGAGATGAAGTCGAGGGCGGTGTCGGTCTGGCCGGCCTGGGCCAGGGCCTCGATGATATAGAAGCCGTAAAAGGTGGAGACATCGCTGGGGCCGTTGGCGGCCAGGACTTTGGCGACCTCGGCCGGGGGGCGGAAGCCGGCCAGGGCCAGGAGGGCGGCGGGGGATTTGCGTCCGCTGGCGGCGGGCTGGTGCCGGCGGAGTTTCGCGGCGGTGTCGGCGCAGAGTTTCGCCGTGTCGGCGTCGCCCAGGGTGGTCATGAGGCGCGCGCCGCTTTCCATCGTGGTCGTCATCATGGCCTGGAGGCCCTCGTGGACGGCGACCTTGTTCTCAAAGGTGGGCCAGTCGAGGAAACGCATGCCGTCGAGTTTCTCCGAGCCGTCGGGGCCGACGAAAGTGGCGAGGCGTTTCAGCAGGGCCGTCATATAGGGCTGCTGTTGAACGAGATAGGCCTTGTCGCCGTGGTGCATCCAGAGGGACTCATGGATCTGGATCCACCACATGGAGTAGCTGCTGATGCCGTTCATCCACTCGGTCACGGGGGTGACCTCGCGGGTCAGGTCGAGGCTGCGGGTCACGACCTCGCTGGAGCCGAAGGCGGCGTTGATGGTGGAGACCTCCGGGTGCATGTCGCCGATCCAGACGAGGCGGTCGCGTTTCACGCCGTCCCAGAGGTAGTCCTGCATGTTGAGCTGGACGGTGTAAACGCCGGTTTCCCAGATGCGGTTGAGGCGCTCGTCGTCGCACTTGAACGAGCCGACGCGAGCGAGGTCGCGCATTTGCAAGACAGCGCGGACCTCGGAGAGCTGGACGGTGGGCGAGCCGGGGGCGGCATCAATGCGGACAAAGCGAAAACCGGACGGACCCAGGGTGGTTTTGCCGAGCCAGGGGAGGGTCACGGTCCTGTCGCGCAGGGCGTGGTCGTTCTGGGCCTCGCGCTCACCCAGCTCCACCATGGTCTCGGCGGCGGACTCCCCGAAACGGACGCGGACGGAGCGCGGTTTCTTATCGGGCAGAAGGGGGGCAAACAGTTCGACCGAGCCCTGGATCTCACGTCCGAAATCGAGCAGGATCGAGCCACCTGCGGCGAGTTCGCAGGGCGGCCTGGACTCCTTCAAAACGGCCTGCCCGGGCTTGGGGCCGAGGAGGTTTTCCGCGTGGGAAACGCCTTTGTCGCTTTTCCACAGCAGGCGGATGGGGGCGAGGTTCCAGGAACGGATGGGGGACGGGGCGGGGAGGGCGGCGGGAGCGGCGGCGCCATCGGCGGAGACGAGGCAGGGGCAAACGCAGGAAGCGGTGAGGAAAAGAAGAAGTGAAGAGGTGAGCGAGGGACGGAAGGCAGCGGGAGAAGGCATGGGAAGGGATGAATGAGAGGGGAGGGAGGATAAAAGGAGCCGTTGTTTTTTGCCGATAAACGCAAATTTTGCGGAGAGCGGGTGACGTTTCGGGTTAAATCACGTCCGGGTGAACAAAGAGGGTCAGAGCGGGGTTTGCAGACCTTCTGCCTGGGCGAGCTTCTTCTGGTTTCCGTCGAAGGTTAGGAAGATTTTCGCGCCCATGGTCAGCGCGGCCGCCACCTGGAGAATGTCAAAGCTTCTATGACCGTGGGCCAGTGTGTGGGTGGCGGAAAGTCGTCTGGCCTCCTCCAGGGCGACGGCCAGATTGCAGGTGGCGACGACAAGTCTTTCCTGGGCAAGCGCGGCCTCAAACTGGGCGAGATTCCGGGCGGCCGAGCCCGGTGGGAGAATCTTGCGGAATTCCGCAAAACGCAGCGCATTGGCCAATTCAAAAATATTGAAGGGGCTGATCGTCAATGGTTTGTTCCGCTTTGAAACCCAGGCGACTGCGCGGGGGCTGTGCGCGTCGTTGCCGTAAAGCGCGAAGAGGAAACTGGTGTCGCAGGAGATCACCATTGGCCACCTGCCTCCGTGATGAGTTTGGCGGACTCTTCCGCCGTCAAGGTGTGCTCAAGGCTGCGATCCCGTCTCACCTCGGGAGAGTCGGCCCAGTTCACCTTGGCGGTGAGCCCGGGTTTTTCAGGGACGAGTCGGGCGATGGTTTTGCCACGCTGGGTGATGACGACCTCCTCGCCCGCGCTGATCCAGCCCAGAAGACTGGTGTAATGGTTGCGGAGATCCCTGACGGTGGCGGTTTTCATGATAGCACTTTTATGTAGCACCTTGATTCCGGTGTCAAACCATCGGTTGAAGCCGCATTGGCCTTGGCTGCGGGTGATTGGCTGGGTTTAAGAAACACATGAATTTTAACGTGATCCTGCGTCTTGGCGTGATGCTGTCGGGTGCCTGCCTGGCGGGCGGGTTGGCGGCGGACACGTTGAAGGTCCGTATGATCGCGGTGGTCGCGCCGCAGCCGGGGCTTTCCTGGCCGTTGCCGAAGGGATTTCCCGCCGTGCCGGGCGGTGTCGAGCGTTGCCTTCCCACGGTTTCAGGAGGCGCGACCCGTTGGACGGTGTCTTCCGTGGCTTCCCCGGCCCGGGCGACCGTGGGGATGAGCCTGGGGACGACTTTGGGCGAGCCTTGGGTCCGGCCTGGCCGCGATGTGGTGGTCTTGGTTGAGGGCCTTGTCGCGCCGCGCTGTGATGGCGAGTGGGTGGCTGACGGTGAGGCGGGAGCAGCGCAGGATGGAAAGTCGCGGGCCGCGCTCATGACCGAGGTTCGCTCCGCCGAGGCCAGTGTCCGCGCGGCCCATCCCGGGGCGGATATCCACTGGGCCGGGCTCGTGTTGCTCAACGGTTCGGCTGAAACGGCGGAGGAGAAAAACTCGCAGGACTTCGGCGGCAACTTCGCCCTGGCGTTGACCGACTGGCGGGCCGAATTGGGCAAACGAGTTCCCATCGTCTGGACCCGCCTGCCCGAGGCCCTTCCGGAATGGGACGAGGCCCGCAGCCGGCGCTGGAATCGCGTCCGGGACATGCAGGCTGAGCTGGCCGGCGCGCATCCGATGACGAAGTGTTTGGAAACGAACGACTTGCCGCGTGGTCCGGGCTCGGTGGAGCTGACCCCGGAAGGCTGGCTCAAACTGGGCGAACGCACCGGCATCGCTCTCCAGGCGCTGATCAGTGAGGTGGAGACCTGCTGTCCGACGACGGAGTGAGATGGCCGGGGGTGGTAAGTTTTTGAAATGAAACGGTCACACTCCAGCTCACGGTTGTTGGCGGGAGCGAGGGAGGCTCCTGCGTAAGCGGGGATGGCCGCGAGATCCCGCTCCGGCCACGAGCCCGATAAACACTCCGCCAACGAGTCCGGCCGTCCCGCCGATACTCAGTTTGAAAAGGAAGGTTTCCCAGCCGAGGGATTTTGCCGGAGTGGATTCAATGATCCGTGCTGGCTCCAGGGTGGTTTGGATCAGGTTCATTAAGTCCTGGATGCGTTTTTGATATGCGGCTTTTTCGGGGCCATTTGCGTCGATCTTGAGTTGCTCGATAGCCCGGCGGGCTTGTTCGGTCGAAAGATCAATGTAGGCTTGGATATACTCCTCGGCAAACAGCCTCGCTACTGCTTCGGCCAGGTTTTGGTCTGCGTGGCGGTAGCTGATCTTGATGACCGAGAGGCCGGGCAGGAGGGTGAGATCAAGGTGGGAGTCCAGCAGGTCATACCGTAGTTCCGATTCGTTTTCGGGCCCGAGTGGGGAAAATTCGGATCGGTAAGGATGGATGAGTCTGATCTTTTGCGCAGGGGTCAACCGCTGGCCCACCCGGGTGCTCACGGTGCCACGGGTCAGGACAAAAAGTTTGTTGAACCGATCGGCGGACCAGTGTTTGGGTTCGGCCTCGCCGGGGGCGGTGGTTTTTGCCTCAGGACGGGGGGCGAGGATCTCCATCATCACCTCCGCGCGGTATTCGAGGGGAGATATCCACCACCACAGGCTGGCCAGTCCTGCGCCGAGCAAACCCATGACAGTTATAACAATAAGCTTCCGGCCTTGGGGCCAGCCCTGTGGCCGCGGAGAGCGGAAGCCGGGCCGCTCGGTCGTGCTGAGGGTCATGCCCGGAGATCACAAACGTTTCGGGGCGGATTCAAAGGTGAAGTGGGATTGCAAGAAACCGCCTGCCGCGTTCCTGTGCGCAACGTCCCCGCCCTCACTCGTAGTTTTTCCGGCCTTCGAGGGCGCTGCGGAGCGTGGTGGCGTCGGCGTAGACGAGGTCGCCGCCGCTGGGCAGGCCGAAACCGATGCGGGTGACCTTCACACCGCGTCCGGCCGCGACGCGTTCCTGGATGTAGTGGCAGGTGGCTTCCCCCTCGATGTCGTTGCCGAGCGCGAGGATGAGCTCGCGGATGCCGCCGGCGTCGAGGCGGGCGGAGAGCTTGGTCAGCGTAAGGTGCTCCGGGCCAACCCCTTTGAGCGGGGAGAGTTTTCCCTGGAGGACGTGATAGCGGCCGCCGTGCGCGCCGGATTTCTCCAGGGCGATGAGATCGGGGACACGTTCCACCACACAGAGCACGGACGGGTCGCGGCGGGGGTTGGCGCAGATCTGGCAGGTGTCGCCCTCGGCCAGGTGGCCGCATTCGCGGCAGGCCCCGACGCGTTCGGCGGCCTCCCGCAGCGCGGCCAGAAGTTCCGGCAGGGCGGCGGGCCGTTCGACGAGGAGGTGCAGGGCCACGCGTTCGGCGGAGCGCCAGCCCAGGCCGGGGAGTTTTTTCAGCACCTGCTGGAGCCGCTCAAACGAGGGAGTCATGCGGCGGCAGGTGTCCCGCGGTTAAAACATGCCGGGCAGGGAGAACCCGCCGGCGGCCTTGGACATTTCGGCCTCGTTGAGGGCCTTGGCCTTGGAGGAGGCCTCCTTGACGGCGGAAAGGATGGTTTCCTGGACGACGGCGGCGTCCTCCTTGAGAAACTCGGGATCGAGGGTCAGGCCGACAAACTCCTGCTGGCCGGTGATGGTGACTTTGATGGCCCCGCCGCCGGCGGAAACTTCAATGACTTTTTTGGCCAGCTCCTCCTGAATGCTCGCCATTTTCTTCTGCATTTTTTGCGCCTCTTTGAGGACTTTGCCTAATCCGGCCATGGTGTGTGTGGGTGTTGGGTGTGGGAGAAACGGACAGCAAACCGGGCGGCCGCCCGGGGAGTCAAGCGCGCAGGGCCGTCCGGAGTTGTGCGGGTGAAATCAGAGGGGGCGGACCTTGATGTTTTTGAACCAGACGGCGTCGCCATGATCCTGCAGGACAATGCGCCCTTTGGGTGACTTGGCGAAGTAGGGCCAGGTCTTGAACTTGCTCGCCGCCAGCTGTTTGGCCCATTCGGACGAGGAAAGGTCGAGGCTGGCGGTCTGCACGCCGTTGAGCCACATCTCGATCTTGGGACCCCTGGCCACAAGGCGGGCGGTGTTCCATTCGCCGACGGGTTTGACCACGTTGTCGGGGGCGTCCACCAGGTCGTAGGCGGCCCCGGCGCGGTGGGAGCGGAGTTTGCCGTCGGGATGGCGCTCATTGTCAATGATCTGCATCTCCATGCCGGAGTCGTAGGGTTTGTTGCCCTGCTCGGTGACGTGGAACATCACGCCGGAGTTGCCGGCCTCGGAGATCTTCCAGTCATAAACGAGTTCGAAATCGGAGAACTCCTCGACGGTGGCGAGGTCGCCGTCGCCCTTGGCGGCCAGGCCCAGAACGCCGTCGGTCACAGACCAGCCTTTGGACGGGGTGTGCTTTTTGTAAAGTTCCCAGCCGGAGACGGTGGAGCCGTCAAAGAGCAGTTTCCAGCCGGCGGACTTTTCGGCGCCGGTGAGGGTGTTGGGGGCTGGCGGCGTGGTGGCGCAGCCGGAGGTGAGACCGATCAGGAGGGCAAGGGTGAGGAGGCGCATGGGGAAATGACGAGGCTGTCGGCAGAAGCGCATGGAGCGCAAGGGATTTGACGGGAAGGGCGGGTGGGAAACACACCTTCCCCGGTCAGGAAAAGATCCGCCGGACCGTTGCCCGCACGGAGTCCGTGCGGACCACTTTCACTTCAGCGTCGCGAGGTAGGCCACGACATCGCGGACCTCGGCGTGGTTGAGGATGTAGGCCATGGGGGGCATGCCGCTGAGCGGGGTGGTCTGGCTGGCGATGTCGGACTTGCGGAGGGTTTTCTTTTCCGCGCCCGTATCAATCACGATGGAGTCGGCCGTCTCGTCCTTCAACGTGCCGCCCACCGTGGCACCGTCCTTGAGGGTGACGACCACGGTGCCGAAGCCCTTTTCGACGTAGGCGCCGGGGTTGACGACACTTTGGAGGAGGAACTTGCGGTCGAACTTTAAGGCGATGCCGGCGAGGTTCGGACCTGCTTCCGAGGCGCCTTCGGAGCCGATCTTGTGGCAGCGCTGGCACTGGGCCCCGATGTGTTCGAGGAAGACCTTGCGGCCGCGCTCCGGGGAGCCGCCATTGAGGGACATCGCGAAACGTTCCTCGGGTGTCTTGGCTTGGAGGGCGGCGTCCAGGGCCTCGGCGGCGGCCTTCAGCGTGGCGTCGGGTGAGCCCTTGGCGGCGAGGAACGCGTCCACGCGGAGGTGCTCGGGAAGTTTGCCGTCGGCGATGTTGGCGAAGAGGGAGGAGAGGAGCTTGACGGCGGCAGGGTCGGAGAGTTTGCCGAGGGAGGCGACGGCGGCCTGGGCTTCGGCGATGTCGCTGGAGGTCAGGGCCTTGTTCAGCTCGGGCAAACCCGCGGCGGTGTCGGCCCGGACCAGGAGGTCGCGGGCGGCGGCGCGGACGGCGGAGTCCTTCGCGGCGAGGCCCGCCTGGGCGGCGGCTACAGCCTCGGCTTTTTTGGCGGTGTCCACCGAGCCGAGAAGTTCGGCGCGGTAGGAGGCGGGCTGGGCTTCGTCGGCCAGAAGCTTGAGAAGGGCGGGGCCGGTCTTGGGTCCGCCGAAGCGGTTGTCGAGGGCGAGGAGTTTTTCCTTCACCTTGCCGGCGGCGGCCTGGGCGGCGGCGTTGGCGCCGGAGCGGAGGACCTTCAGGCCGTCGCCCGGGGTGCGGGCGGGCGTGGGCCACCACCAGCCCCAGACGGGTTCGCGCGGGGTGGGCTGGGATTCCTTTTCAAGCTCGTTGATGCCCTTGGACTGGGCCTGGGCGAGGCGCTTGGTGTTGTCGTCGTTGCGCCAGGCCTCGTTCGGAAGGTCCCAGGATTCGAGGAGGTCAAGGGAGTTGAGACGGAGGGCCTCGGGCATGGCCTGGTCGGAGGCAAACTTCAGGAGGCGCTTGGCGTTGGCCTCGCCCCCGAGGCGGTAGGCGGCGGCGAGAACACGGCGGAGCACGCCGTCAACCCGTTGTTTGTCAGGGATTTGCCCATCGAGGAGGGCGGCCAGGGCGGGGAAGTTGGCGGTGTCGCGGTTGTCGTAGATGGCGCGGATAGCCTCGGCGGCGACGACGGCGTCGGGGTCGGTGATGAAACGGACGACACCGGGGTTCTTGAGCTCGCGGAGGGCGAAGACGACTCCGAGGCGCTCGGCTCGGGGCGAGGAGGCGGAGACAGCGGCGAGAAGGGCGTCGGGTTTGTTCAGGAGAGCCAGGCCGTGGGCGGCGGCGAACCGCAGGTAGGCGTCCTCGTCGTCGTTTTCACGGAGCACTTCGAGGAGGGTGGGGATGGCCTTGGCATCACCGATCTTGCCGAGGGTTTCGCAGGCGCTGAAACGGACGCGGGGCGAAGTATCATCCTTGGCCACAACAAGAAGCGCATCGAGCGCGGAAGGCGTGGCGGGGTCGCCGAGGGCGCGGGCGGCCTGGGAGCGGATCTCGGCGTCAGGGTCCTTCAGTAGGGCCATCACAGGGATCATCGCGACTGGCGACTTCCGGGCGGCATAGGTGGCGGCCCAGATGGCATGAATGCGAGCGAGGAGTGGCTTTGTGCCGTCTCTGGCAATCACCCCAATTATCTCAAGAGCATCCAAGTTTTCGGACTGGCCTGAAATGCTTTCGGATATTCCTCCGCCTTTGGCAACATGCCCAATACCAGAGGTTTGGCTGGCCAGTTCAGCCAGGGTCAGGTGGGCCTCCTGGCGCACACGCTGGTCTTTATGCCCGAGCAGTTCGGCGAGTTTCGCCACAGGCAGTTTCGCAAACCCCTCGCGGAAAAGTGTTTGCACTTCCTTCGTCTCGGGTTTGGCCAGCTCGTCCTCGAAGCTGAGGGTGTAGATCGCGGGGTCCTTGTTGATGGGCCAGTTGGAACCCCAGTGGGCCACGTAGATGCGGCCGTCATAACCCATGGTGACATCGCTCGGGTTGATCGCGCCGAGGAAGCGGCGGTTGTTGGCCAGTTTGTAAGTGGAGCCTTCCGGGACGGCGTTGAAGGCCAGGATTTCGCCCGGGTAGTTCGCCATGAGGAAGCAGTCGGCGTAGGCCTCGGGCATGCCGGTGCCGGGGTTGTGCATGATCCCGGAGGGGCCGTAACCGAGGTGGGCGAGGGGCGGGAGGATGTAGGCGGGCTGGGCCGGGTCATTTTTGTCGCCCCGGGTTTCCCACATCTTTTCGCGCAGCCAGGGGCCGCGGGATTTGAGGGACTGGACGTTCATGTCCCAACCGGTGCGGCCGCCCTCGACGACCTGGACGAGGCGGGCCTTGTCGCCGGCGTCGCAATTGTTGTCGCCGGTGAAGAGATCGCCGAAGTCGTTGAAGGCCAGTTCCTGCGGGTTGCGCAGGCCGGTGTGGAAAACCTCGAAACCGGTGCCGTCGGGCCAGCAGCGGAAGGTCGCTCCTTTGCCTTCTCCGGCGAAGGTTTTGCCCTCGGTTTTCACATAATAGGAGCGGTCGCCGATGGTCCAGTAGATGCGCCCGTCGGGGCCTTGGATGAGGCCGTGCATGTCATGGCCGTAGAAGTTGTGGTTGGGGCCGAAACCGGTGAGGAGTTTCTTGCGTTCCGACTAGGAGGCCACGCCGACGCCATTGGTGTCCTCGATGAGGAGAAGATCGGGAATGCAGGTGGCGTAAACTTTGTTTCCGAGGGTGAAGACGCCGGCCATGGGGCCGTCCACCGGGTCGTTGATGCCGTCGCCGACAAATTCGACGCGCTCGTCCGCGATGCCGTCGCCGTTCGTATCCTTCAGATAGGCAATCTTTTCCGAGAAACGGGTCAGGAAGTCGTCCACGTCCTTCCAGTCCACCCGCTTCTGTTTGATAAAGGGGTCGTATTCGCCCTCCTTTTTCCAGACATCCACCATGCGGCGGTGGTCGTCCACGGTGACGAGGCGGAGCTCGTCGAGCTCCAGGCGGGCCTTGTCGCGGGCCTGGATGATACCCTGGGACTCGTAGCGGTAGGTCTCGGCGATCCAGACGCGGCCCTGGGCGTCCACATGGATGGCGATGGGTCCGTGGACCTGTTCGGAGGAGGCGTAGAGTTTCTTGACGAAGGCCGGGGCGGGTCCGGCGCCACCGAAGAGTTTTCCGGCCGCGACAGGCTGGCCGAAGTCCTTGTCATTGGCGGAGATGCCCAGCTCGTATTGGCCGATGTTGCCGTTGTCGCCGTCCTTGCGGGGGCGGACGCGGATGCCGCCGATGGCGCGGACCGAGCCGACATCAATGACAAGGAAGTGGGGTGGTTTGGGGGCCGCGCCCTGCCACTGGGTGTGCCAGATGGTGTCGGGGTTGTTGTCGAGGGCGTTGGCGGCGGCCTCGGTGGCGTCGCCCTGCGAACTGAAGCCGGAGATCTTGCACTCCCCCGGGGCGATCTCCTTGCCGTTGCCGTCGAGCACACGGATCTCGGCGGCGGAGCACCACTCGCTTTTCCCGTTGGCGGCGGTTTTGGCCGTGAGTTTGACAAAGCGGCCTTCGACCGCCTTGGGCAGGCGCACCTCGACGGCGTTTCCGGTGTCCACCCCGTGGCTGGAGACGGCGACCCCGTTGAGGGCGGCGGCGGTCAGCGCGAGGGGCGCGATGACCAGGGAGACGGCGGTAAGGACGGGACGCAAACGCATGGGGGGAAAGAATTAAAGATTAAAAATTGAGGATTAAAAACTGGGGCCCCCACTCCATCGGGAGCCCCGGCGAGCCTGACCTTGTTTTCCGGGATCGAATCGGAAGAAGCCGGACCGGCCCAAACCTCAGGCCAGAAACGAGCAGACGTATTGGCAGATACCTTCGGACACCTCGATGGTGAAGCCGGAGTTGGCGGGGACGTCGAAGTGGGTGCCGGCGATGTAACCTCTGACGCCGGTGGTGCCGTCGAGATGCACGAGGCAGGCGCCGGAGGTGATCTCCATGCGTTCGGCGGCGGCGGTGCCGAAGTGGTATTTGCCGGGATAGATCAGGCCGAGGGTCTTTTTGGAGGCATCGGCGAAGATGAGGGTGTGGGAGACGACGCGTCCGTCGAAATAGACGTTGGCGACAGCGTGGGCGGTGACGTTTGGGAACTGCATGGGAAAGGGTGGAGAAAGGACAGGAAAAGCGGGCGATTCAACACCGCAAACCGGTCGCCGCTGACGAATCTGAAAGCGTGGCCGGCGACGGGATGCCCCGTTGGGAGAGTTTTTCATGAAAACGTGGGGGGCGGCGAATGCCGGAAAGTCCCCTGTTTTCACCCCCTTCTGCCGTGGCATTTATCCGAGCCCCGTTCACACCGTCGCCGTGCCGTCCTTCTCCAAGGCCTTGACCAGAGCCTCCAGGCGGCCGCTTTGGTCGGCCTCGGCGAGTTTCAGGAGGAGGTCGTCAATCTCGCCTTCCATCACGGCGGTGAGGCTGTGGAGGGTCAGGCCGATGCGGTGGTCCGTCAGGCGGCTTTGGGGGAAGTTGTAGGTGCGGATGCGTTCGGAGCGGTCGCCCGTGCCGATCTGGCTTTTGCGGTGGGCGGCGTAGCTGGCCTGGGCCTCGTCCTGTTTGCGTTGCAACAACCGGGAGCGCAGCACCTTCATGGCCTGCATCTTGTTCTTCAACTGGGAGCGTTCGTCCGCGCAGTAAACGAGGATGCCGGTCGGTTTGTGGATGATCTGCACGGCCGACTCCGTCTTGTTGACGTGCTGGCCGCCCGCGCCGCTGGCCCGCGCCACGGTCAGGTCGAGGTCCTCGGGGTTGATCTGCACGTCCACCTCCTCGGCCTCGGGGAGCACGGCCACCGTGGCGGTCGAGGTGTGGATGCGGCCGCTGTTTTCCGTGGCGGGGACCCGCTGCACCCGGTGGACCCCGCTTTCGTATTTGAGGATCTTGTGCACATCCTGGCCGGTGACGAGAAACACCGCCTCCTTGTAGCCGCCGGCGTCGGCGTCGCTCAGGCTGATGACCTCCACCTTCCAGCCCTTGGCCTCGGCAAACTTGGTGTAGAGGCGGAAGAGCTGGGCGGCAAACAGCGCCGCCTCCTCGCCCCCGGTGCCGGCGCGGATTTCCATGATGGTGTTGCGGGCGTCCGAGGGGTCGGGCGGGAGCATCATGGCCAGGGCCTCGCGGCGGAGTTCGCCCGCCCTGGCCTCCAGCAGCGGCGCCTCCTCCTCGGCCAGCGCGCGGAGGTCGGGGTCGGCGTCGGGACGAGCCAGAAGTTCCTCCTGCTCAACACGATCGCGTTCCACCCGGTCGGCGGCGTCCACCAGGGCGAGGAGTTTCGTCAGGCGCTGGTGCTCGCGGCTGAGTTCGGCGGCCTTGCGGGCGTCGGCGTAGATGCCCGGCACGGCCAGGGCGGCGTCCAGCTCGCGCAGGCGTTTTCGGAAGGGTTCGGGATCGGGCAGGCCGGTCATGGGAGGGCGGGGCGCGGAGGACGCGCGGGTGTTGCTTTTTTGTGTGGAGCCTGGGGCGCGTCCGGACAACCTTTCCTTTTTTCCACCTTTCCGCCATGCCCAGCCCGATCGTCAGTGATGCCGCCACCAAACTCCACTCCCAGCAGATCGTGGCCTGCATCTGGGATTTCGACAAGACCCTCATCGCCGGCTACATGCAGTCGCCGCTTTTCCGGCATTTCAACGTGGACGAGAAACGTTTCTGGAACGAGGTCAACGCCCTGCCCGGCCTCTACGCCGCCCGCGGGCAGAAGGTCCACCGCGACACCATCTACCTCAACCACCTCCTGAGCTATGTCAAAGGCGGCCCGATGAAGGGGCTTTCCAACGCGCTCCTGCGCAAGCTCGGGGCCGAGTTGAAGTTCTACCCCGGCCTGCCCGCCTTCTTCGAGGAGCTGCGCAACATCCCCCTGTCCCGCCCCGAATACGTCCGCCACGGCCTCAAACTGGAGCACTATGTCGTCAGCACCGGCCTGGCCGAGATGATCCACGGCTCCGCCATCGCCCCGTTTGTGGAAAACATCTACGGCTGCGAACTGATCGAAAACCCGCTCCCGCCCTTCTTCTCGACCCAGCCCGAACTCGCCGTCGAGGCCAACCCCGAGGTCGCTCAGATCGGCATCGCCATAGACAACACCTCCAAGACCCGCTGTGTGTTTGAGATCAACAAAGGGACCAACAAAAACCCCGAGGTGGACGTCAACGCCAAGGTCCACGCCGACGACCGCCGCGTGCCCTTCCGCAACATGATCTACATCGCCGACGGCCCCAGCGATGTCCCCGTCTTCTCCGTCGTCCGCAAGGGCGGCGGCAAGGCCTTCGCCGTTTACGATCCCTCCAACCCGGCCGAATTCCGCCAGAACGACCTCATGCTCCAGACCGGCCGCATCCACGCCTACGGCCCGGCCAACTACACCCCCGCCTCCAGCTCCCACATGTGGATGCGCATGCACGTCCAGGAGATCTGCGACCGCGTCGTCCACGAGCAGGAGCTCTACCTCGCCCGCCGCGTCTCCGGCCCGCCCCGCCATTTGCACAAGGACGACCCCGCCCCCGCGCCGCAGATGCCCAAGCAGAACTTCCTCTTCGGGGAATGAAGGCGAAGGCGCGAAGCGCTTCGCGAAAGCCCCAAATCCCAATCACCAAGCACCAAAGAATATCCAAGCCTCAAACTTCATGGAGGGGCTTCTTGAAGCTTGGTGGTTAAAGATTGAAGCTTCTTTGGGTATTGGTGATTGGGATTTGGGGCTTTTTTCCGGCAACTTTCTTTCCCTCTAGGCGTTTCCCCACATGTGAACGCCCTCCAGGCCATCCCTTCCATGGAAACTCCAGTCCGCTCCCCTGCGACCGAGCCTGACTCCGACGCCGACCTCATGCTCAGCGTCAAGGCCGGCAGCGAGCCCGCCCTGCGCATGCTCATCGAGCGATGGAAAAACCCGCTGCTGAACTTTTTCTACCGCTCCACCCGCGACTACGGCCAGGCCGAGGACCTCGCCCAGCTCACCTTCATCAAGATCAACCGGGCGGCCGCCACCTACGAGCCCACCGCGCGCTTCTCCACCTTCCTCTTCCACGTGGCCCGCCGGTTGCTCATCAACGAATACCGCAAAACCTCCCGCCGCCCCCTCGACCACGTGGACCCGTCCGACCTTCAGGCCTCCACCGACGACTCCTCCTCCCGCGAGGTCAGCGAAATCGAGGAGGCCTTCGCCCTCGCCCTCGACAAACTTCCCGAAAACCACCGCACCGCCCTCCTCCTCTTCAAACAGCAGGAGCTCAGCTACGCGGAAATCGCCAAGGCCATGGAAACCACCGAATCCTCCGTCAAAACCTGGATCTTCCGGGCCCGGGCCGAACTCAAAACCCAACTCAAAGAACTCCTGTGAACCCACCCGATAACAACGCCGACTCCCCCCTTCTCGACGCCCTCCTGGCCGGCCGGCCCCTCCGCGCCAACGCCTCCTTCGCCGACCGCACCCTCGCCCGCCTCCGCGCCGCCGAACGCGACGCCGACGAACACCTCGACACCCTCCTTTCCGCCCGCCCCGTGGCCGCCTCCGCCCGCTTCACCGAGGAAACCCTCGCCCGCCTCGCCGCCACCCCTGCCGACCAACGGATTGATGAGCTGGCCGCCGCCCAACCTGTCGCCGCCGCCGCCGCCTTCACCGATAAGACCCTGGGCCGCGTCCGCGCGGACTCCGCCCCCACCCACCGCCAGCGTTGGATCGCCTCCGTCGCCGGCCTCGCCGCCGCCCTCGTCCTCACCTTCGCCACCGTCGTCCCCAGGCAGGAAGGCCCCGTCGCCGCCACCCGCCCCGCCCTCCCCTCCGCCGACTCCAGCTTCGTGCCCGATGCCGCCACCGACCACGCCCTCTCGCTCGCCAGCGGCCTGAGCGACGCCGGCATGCTCCTCGACGACGACAGCATGGAGCTCCTCGCCGTCCTCTCCTCCGACCACGGCATCTGAGCCCCAAGAGGATGTCCGCGGTCCCCGTCCGCATCCTTCCCGGGCCTCTGAAATTTGAAATCTGAAATCCCCTTCTCCATGCGCCTCTCCGCCCCGCTCCTCCTTCTTGCCGCCACCCTGGCGGGGGCCGCCCATGCCCAGCAGACTCCGCCCGCCGCCCCTTCGGCCAGCTCCGCCACGACCGATGCCCTCAACGGCTCCCCCCGCCCCGCCCGCAACCCCCAGGAGTTTGAGGAGCTCCTCATCCTCCACCGCTTCCTTTCCCTTCCTCCCGAGCGCCTCGGCGAAATCCGCCAGACCCTTGAAAAACTGGAAAAGATGACCCCGGAGCAGCGCGCCGAACTCCGCGCCAAGGTCGAGCAGCTCCGCAAGGAACTCCCCCCCGACGAATACGCCGGCAAACTCGGCCCCGAATGGGACCAGCTCCCCGCCCGCGAACGTTTCTTCATCTCCAACTCCCTCCGCTGGATGCCTGAGGACCGCCGCAAGGAGCTTCTCGACAAATACCAGGCCGCCACCCCGGAGGAGAAAAAGAAAATCCTCGAGGAAGTCATGGCCAAGGCCCGCGAACGCATGCGCGACTATGGCGACGGCTACAAACCACGCCACGGCGACAAGGACGGCAAGGAAGGCGGCCCGGACAAAGGCCCCGATGGCAAACCCGTCGTTAAGCCCGGCGACGACCCGAGCCGCCCCCGCGGCGACCGGCCCCGCCGTCCGCAAACTCCCGGCTCGCCCCCTCCCCCGGGAGGCAACCCGCCGCCCCCGTCCCCGCCCGTCCCCAATAACCCGGAAAACCCGCTTCGCTGAGCGGCCCCCGGCCCAGGGGAAAGGTGGCCCTGCCGTGCCAAGATCGGCGCGATGGGTTTAATCGCTTCGAGGCGTTTTAAGCGGTGTCATTTAGCTTTTTGTGAAACTCAAATCCGTCGAATCCTTCGCTTCGGTTCAGCGTTTCCGAAGCAGGTTTTCACACGAAGGCACGAAGATGGAATCAACGCATCGAACGGTCCTGCCTTTTCTTCGTGTTTTCGTGGCTTCGTGTGACAAATGGAGATCATGCCTATTCACCATAAAGCCCTGGTGATACCAAGGGTGCCTAGCTTTTAGACGCTTTCGCTGCCGACTTTTCTGGCACCGCCTCCGGGGGGTTGCCGGAAACCTGTCCCTCCGCCATGGAGGGGCGGCAGAACCAAAGGGGCAAGGCGTCTAAAGTTAAAAAAACAGACCGGAATGGCTGCAAGCCGTGTCACTTCGCGGCCTCGGCCTTGGCGTCGGGCAGTTGGTTAAACTGCTCCAGCAAAGTCCCCGGGGTCAGCAACTTGCCGAAGACGAAGGGTTGGTCCTGGCCGGGGACGTAGAGGACGTTGACCGGGATGGCGGATTCTCCGAGGCGGCTCAGTTCCTTGGTGATCTCGGGGTCGTAGTTGGTCCAGTCGGCCTTCAGGAAAACGATGCCCTTTTGTTTCGCGACGCGTTTGACCTCGGCGCTGTAGGCCACGGCCTTGTTGGTCTGGCAGGTGACGCACCATTTGGCGGTGAAGTCCACATAGACGGCGTGTTCGGCGCGCTGCTCCCGCTCCACGGCCTTGGTCCAGTGTTCCCAGAGGTTGCCGGGCTTTTCGGGCCAGCCGATGAAGAGGGAGACACCCGCCAGGACGGCGGTGGCGGCGATGCCTTTGCGGCGCGTGGCGGAGGGCAGGTGCGGGGCGCACCAGTGGCCGTAAACAAAGGCGCCGAGGGCGATGAGGCAGAGGGACATCATGCCAAAAAGCTGGCTGAGGGACTCGGTCAGCCCGCCCAGCACCCAGACCAGGTAGGCGGCGGTGGCGTAGAGCGGGAAGGCCATGAGTTTCTTGAAGGTTTCCATCCAGGCTCCGGGGCGCGGCAGCAGATCAACCATCTGGGGAAACAGGCCGAGCAGCAGGTAGGGGGCGGAAAGTCCCAACCCGATGAAGGTGAACATGAGGAAGGAGTTGACCGTGCCCATGGTGGTGGCGGCGGTGAGGGCCGCTCCGAGGAAGGGGGCGGAGCAGGGCGTGGCCACGACGGTGGCGAAGAGGCCGCTCATGAAGGAGCCCTTCAGGCCGCTTTGGGACTGGGCCTCCTGGCCGACGCCGGTGAGGGACTGCCCGATCTCAAAGAGGCCGCTCAGGTTCAGGGCGAAGACGAGAACGAAGACCGTCATGAGGTAAACAAAGACGGGGTTCTGCATCTGGAAACCCCAGCCGACCTTCTCGCCGCCGGACTTGAGAAAGATGAGGAGTCCGGCCAGGACCCAAAAGGTGACGAGGACGCCGGCGGTGAAACTCAGTCCGTGGGCCAGGACTTTTTTGCGGCTGGAACCGGCCTGCTCCACGATGCCCAGGACCTTGATCCCGATGACGGGGAAGACGCAGGGCATGATGTTAAGGATCAGGCCGCCCAGCAGCGCGGCGAAGACGAGGCCAAAGCTCAGGGGGGGCTCGGCCGGGGCGGGGCCGCCGGCTTCCCCGCCCTCGGGAATGGCGATGAACTTGGCGGTTTTGCCGGCGGTCCAGCCGCTCTCGGCAAAGAGCAAGCCGTTGATGCCGTTAAACTTCTCCTTGCCGTCCTCGCTCAGCGGGGCGGTCAGCGTGTAGGCCCCGTCGGCGTTTTTGGCCAGCTTCTGCTCGGGCTCGGCAAACACGGTGGGATCGGCGCTGAGGTAACGCGCGCCCTTAAGCTCGGCCACCGCGCCGGGGCCGGGGGTGAGGGTGAGAATGACGTTTTCCCCCGTCCGCAGGCCGGAGATTTTCCAGGCCTCGCCGGGGAGTTGGGCGCGGGCGGCGCGGAAGGCGGCGAGTTCCTTGGCGACATCGGGATCGGGAGTGGCTGCTGCCGCCACGGGCAGTTCCAGTTTGAACGAGGCGGAGCCGGGCAGGCAGCTTTGGTCGTCGCAGGTGAGCCATCCGAGCTCCACCTCCAGGGGAGTTTTGGAACCGGGTTTGAGGTCGGCCGGCGCCTTGACATGGACCGCCACGGGAAAGCTGCCCTCGAAGCCGTAAAAGGCATCCTGGTTGCCAATTTTAAGGCGGTGGGGATCGGGCTGCTCGAGGGGGCCGGCGGTGAAGCCGGGGGGGAGTTTCCAGGTGGCCTTGAAGGGGAGGCCGGTGGGGGAGCCGGGATTGATCCAGTAGGCGTGCCAGGCGGGTTTGAAGGCAAAGTTGAAAACGAGGTTAAACTCGCCGCCCGGGGCGATGGCGGTCTGGTCGGACCGGATGGTGACCGTGTAGGGTTTGGAGTCGCCGGCACCGCCGAAGCCGCCGAAGGGGTCCGTGGCATCAACCTGGGCGCGGGAGGGAAGGCAGAGGGCGGCGAGACTCAGAAGGGAAAGGAAAAGGAAGCGCATAGGCAAAGGTTGACACATGGTGGCGACATCGTGCCAGAGCAAGGTGTTCAATGGCGGTGCGGCGACGGTAATTTATCTTCACCTCCCGGAAAGAAGCGGTGTTCGTCGGCTGATTCGATGTTTTTGGGGCCTCGCACGAAGTCACGAAGGAGCGGGGCCAAGGTATCTCCTTTGATTCGTGTGAATGCGTGAAATTCGTGGACCAAACTGCTTCGAAACGTCCCAAGGCAGTTTGTCCCGCGAAGGGTGGGAAGGAAACGAAGGAAAACATAAGTTGTTGTTAAGTAAATTTTTGTGGCTTCGTGTCTTCGTGCGAGACCTTGCGTTGGAACGAGTTCCCTGTCATCTTCCCGCCTTCAGCCGCGCAAGTTTTTCCCCGGCGGCGAGGAGCGTCTCCTCCTTCTTGGCGAAGTGGAAACGCACATAGCGGTGCTCGGGTTCGCGGAAGAAACTGGAGCCCGGGACGCCCGCCACGCCGATCTCCCGGATGAGCCATTCGGCGGCTTCGGTGTCGGTCGCGAAGCCGAGCGGAGACACGTCCACCATCACGTAATAGGCGCCCTGGGGTTCGGTGAAGGAGAGGCCGGTTTTCTGGATGAGACCGAGGAAGAGTTCCCGTTTGCGGGTGTAGAGGTCGCGCAGCCCGGCGTAGTAGGAATCGGGCAGTTCGAGGCCGGCCACGGCGGCCTCCTGGAGCGGGGCGGCCGCGCCGACGGTGAGGAAGTCGTGGACCTTCCGCGCCTGGGCGATGACCTCCGGGGCGGCCTGGACATAGCCAAGACGCCAGCCGGTGATCGAGTAAGTCTTGGACAGGGAGTTGCAGGTGATGACCCGGGAGGCCGCGCCCGGCAGCGCCGCGGCGTAGGTGTGCCCGTGCGGCGCGTAAACGATGTGCTCGTAGGGTTCGTCCATCAGGACAAAGGCGTCGCGCTCCTCGGCCAGTTTTATGATTTCCTCCAACTCCTTGCGGGTAAACACCTTGCCGGTGGGGTTGGAGGGGTTGCAGACGACGATGGCCTTGGGCTTTTGGGCAAAGGCGCGGCGGAGTTCGTCCGGATCGTAGCCAAAATGGGGCGGCCGCAGCGGCACGTAGATGGGCTCGGCTCCGGAGAGGATGGCGTCGGCCGCGTAGTTTTCATAGAAGGGGGAAAACACGATGACCTTGTCGCCCGGGTTGCAGGCCGTCATCATCGCCACCATCATGGCCTCGGTGCTGCCGCAGGTCACCACCAGCTCGCGGTCGGGGTCCACCGGCACACCGCTGAAACGCGTGATCTTCCGGGCCAGGGCCTCGCGGAAACGGGGCGCGCCCCAAGTGACGGCATATTGGTGGACGGGCGAGCGGGCGGCCTTTTCCAAGGCGCGGAGCAGCTCCTCGGGCGGGTCGAAGTCGGGGAAACCCTGGGCCAGGTTGATGGCCCCGTGGCGGCTGGCCAGGCGGCTCATGCCGCGGATGACGGATTCGGTGAAGGCGTTAAGCCGGGTGGCGGTGGCGGGCATGGGAAAGGGATGGATGTTGGGGGGGGCGGTGATCTGGGATGAGCGATTGGGGAGGCGGTATCCGAGAGGGGGAAACTGGTGATGAGGGATTTGACTGGAAGCAGAACTCTTTCGAGCACGAAGGATGGAGCCGAGGCAAGACGCGGGGCAGCCGCTGTATGGAAAGTCGGATTTTGTTTTCCGGCCGGAGAGATTGGCCGTGTTTGTGGACGGCTGTTTCTGGCACGGGTGCCCAAAACATGGGCGCAAGCCGAAGAGCCGGAAGACCTTTTGGACGGCGAAGCTGGAGCGGAACGCCGCGCGGGACCGTCTGGTGACCCGCACGCTGCGGAAGGCCGGCTGACGGGTTCTGCGGCTGGGGAGAACGACCTGCGGCCAAAGGCGCGCTACGTGGGCGTTTCCGCCGGCTGGGGCTGGCGGGCGAAGCCAGGAATGACCAATTCCCAAGGACCAAGGCAGGTAGCAGACGGGCTGGTGGGGAGTCCCGCGTTCCCAATGTGGATGCGAAAGCTTCCGGGCCAGTGCTTATTCACCGGAGGCTTTGGGGCGGCCGGCGGGGGCGAGTTCCCGGAAGCGTTCACGCATGGCCTTGAGGCGTTCGGGCTGGGTGGCGGCGAGGTTTTGCTTTTGGGCGGGGTCGGCGGCGAGGTCGTAGAGCTGCTCGGTGGGTGCGCCGGGTTTGATCTGGCCCTGTTCGTCCACGTCGCTGTTGAGGAGCTTGAGGACGCGGTAGGGGAGCGCCCAGGGTTTTGCCGGCTCGGGGACGGTTTTGCCGCCGGAGCCCTGTTCAGGAAGATAGACCCAGCTGCCTTGGCGCAGAGCTAGGCTGGTGGTGCCGTGTAGGATGCCCTCGGTGCGGCCGGGCGGGGCCTTGGCGGGGTCGAGGAAGGCGGGCAGTTCGGATTTGCCGTCGGGGGAGGCTCCTTCGGGCAGCGGTGAGCCCGAGGCGGTGGCGAGGGTGGCCATGAGGTCCACCTGGTGGAAAAACTCCTTCCGTTCCGAAGCAACGGGAACGTGGCCCGGCCAGCGGACGAGGAAAGGCACGCGGTGGCCGCCCTCCCAGGCGTCGGTCTTCTGACCGAGGAGCGGGCCGTTGACGCGGTGGCCGGCGCGGAAAGAGGCGTTCTCGTAGCGGCCGCCGTTGTCGCTGGTGAAAACGACCAGGGTGTTGGCGGCGAGGCCGAGTTTGTCGAGGGCGTCGAGGACGCGGCCCACGCTGTGATCGAGCTGCTGGACGAAGTCGCCGTAGGGACCGGCCTTGCTGGAGCCCTTGAAATCGGCCGAGGGGGTGATGGGGTTGTGCGGGGCCGACCAGGCGAGGTAGAGAAAGAAGGGTTGGCCGGGCTTTTGCTGGGTGAAAAACTTTTCGGCCTCCTCCGCCAGGATGAGATCAATTCGTTCGTCGGGACGCAGTTCCAGGGCCTTCGTGCCGCCGACCTGTTTGCCGTGGGCGCCGGTGCCGGGGGAGTTGTCCACACTGATGGGGTCGTCCTTGTCGAAGCCGACGATGGCGTGGTCGCGGACAAAGACGAGGGGCGGCTCGGAGTGGGTGCGGGGGAGGCCGAAGAAGGAGTCGAAGCCGCATTCGAGGGGGCCGGGTTTGAGTTCGGCGTTCCAGTTGACGACGCGTTCCGTGCCGAAGCCGTTGTGCCATTTGCCAAGCATGGCGGTGCGGTAGCCCGAGTTCTTAAGCGCCTGGGGAAGAAGGATTTGGCCGGGGTCGAAATTGAAGGCGTAGTCCATGGGCCGCCGCAGGCGAAAGGCGTAGCGGCCGCTCAGGAGCGAGTAGCGGGAGGGCATGCAGATGCCGCTGTAGGAGTGGGCGTCGGTGAAGCGCGCGCCGTCGCGGGCGAGGGAGTCTATGCGCGGAGTGGCGACGCGGGTGGCGCCGTAGGACGAGAGGTCGCCGTAGCCGAGGTCGTCCCCGACCATGAGGACGATGTTGGGCCGGGCGGCGGCCCGGGTGCAAAAGGGCGTCACGAACAAAAGCAGGGCGGCAAGGTGGCGGGCGGGGTGGTGTCTCATGGAATGTTACGTAGTCGAAAGGATAAAGGGCCGGAACCGGCGGTCACTTCCGGGTTGATCCGGCCTGGCGGGGCGGCTCGGAAGGATTACCCAAACCATGGAAGCGGCTTTCGTTGCTTCGACATGGCAAAAGCACCCGGGTTCGCTCTCCGTTCCCGTGTGAACGGCGGAAAGGTCTGGGACGGTGAAGCACCGGCTGCGGGTTTTCATCGGGTTTGATTATTCTTCGGAGAGCCCGAGGCGGAAAAAACGCTTCGGATCATTCGGAGTGGTCAGGCGAAAGCGCATCCGGGTCGTGGAGTTTCCAAGGTCCACAGCGTCCAGAAACTGCAAAGAGCCGAAGGACCAATTCTGCAGATTGAGGGAAGTCGCAGGATTCACAGTGACATCATTGGGCAAGGTGGCGGTGATGAAACTGAAGACGAACTCGTTGCTCGAAAACCCGAAGCTGGAAAGGTCCACGCCGGAATCCAGAGTGGAGGCCGGGTGGGAACCGGCCACGAGAGGGTCGGTGCCGGCGGCATATTCGAGCCTGTTGGCGTAGCCGTCGTGGTCAGCATCAGCGGCGGGATCGGCGAGGGACGGTTTACCGGCGGACCAAGCCAGGTAGGTGACACCCGGTCTGCTCCCTGGAACCGCAAGCCTGGCGGCGAGGTCGCTGACGACCGCCGGATTGGCGGCCGCCACATTCGTAAGCTCGTAGCTAACGGCGGAGAGATCGTAGAGGTCGTTGACGCCACTGCCGTTGTTGATCAGCCGCCAGCTGGGAGTGCGGACGGTGGTCAAGTTTTGGTAGCGCGAGTAGGCCTGGTTTTTGCCGGGAGCGAAAGGGTTGCGCAACAGCGGCACCAGCGAGTTTCCGACTGGACCGGGGGGAGTGGCCAGGCCGCAGAGTTCGGCCACGGTCGGGTAAAGGTCGATGGTTTCCACGATGCCTTTGGCAGGGACGCCGGCATAAATCTCCGGCCGCAAGCTGGCGGGCGGGCGGATGATGAGGGGGGAGTGGAGGCCGCGTTCTAGGACGACATGCTTGCCGAGCAAGGTGTAGTCGTCGAGGCACCAGCCGTGGTCGCCCCACAGAACGACGATGGTGTTGTCGGCCAGTCCGAGGGTATCAAGTTCGGCGAGCACCTTGCCGACCTGGGCATCGGTATAAGAGACGCAGGCGAAGTAGGCCCGGCGCAGGACGGCGCGGTCACCAATGGCCGAATAGACGCCGGGTTCGCCTGACTGGACCGTGGTGGCGGCGGTGGCACCGGATGGCTTGGACGCGGGATAAGGCGGCGGCAGGGTGGCCGGATCGTAGAGGTCGTAGTAGGCCTTGGGGGCGTTAAACGGGAGGTGTGGTTTGGCGAATCCGACGGCGAGGCAGAAGCGGCGATTGTCCTCCTTAAACTCCCGCAGTTTTTCAATGGCGGCCTGGGCGGTCTGACCATCCGGATAAGCGTCGTCGGGCAACGACTTGCCGAGCGCGTCCACGCCAATCTCGTAGGCGGGGGAGTTGTCGGTGCGGCTGGAACCGTCGGCATAGGCGAACAACGGGTAACGCTGCGCGCCCCACTTGTTGTGGTCATAGAGCAACTCGTTCCAGGAGAAGCGCATATCCGGAAAAATGGCGGAGCTGCGGCCGATGTCGTAAACGACCGGATAGTTCCACTGGTAGCCGTCGGGCTCGTGGGTGACCTTGCCCAGCGAAACGGTGTGCCAGCCGTTGCGGCGAAGCAGGTCCACCCAGCTTTCCGGTTGGTCCGGCAGGACGGTGGGCATTTGCAGGAAGGCGTTGTTGTCGTCGCTGAGGGCGGTCGGGCGCAGGCCGGTCATCAGGGCGTAGCGCGAAGCCCCGCAGGTGGGGACGGAGACATAGTGGTTGGTGAACATCCGCCCCTGCGAGGCCAGCCTATCAATGTTGGGCGTGCGCATGTGGGTGGCACCGTAACAGCCGAGTTCCGGCCGCAGGTCATCCACGGCGATG
The DNA here is from genome assembly GCA_031411855.1 of Opitutia bacterium. Classification (GTDB taxonomy): domain Bacteria; phylum Verrucomicrobiota; class Verrucomicrobiia; order Opitutales; family JANOBW01; genus JANOBW01. The sequence continues at coordinate 15,930 of JANOBW010000412.1, read as the reverse complement.
AACAGGACATTGGGAGGTGCGGCGGCAGCGACTGCGGCGCCGAGCAGGGAAATCAGGACGCAGAACTTCATGGGTTGGCCTTAAGGAGTTGAAAGCCGTTAAGCAGCAGGAAGTTGTCGCTGCCGTTGGGTTGATGGGAGCGCAGCCTGATGACCAGGGGCGAGCTGCCGTCATGGGTGAAACGAAAATCAAGTTCCGGGATCTGGGAGTTGTTAAGGAAGGTCGTGTTGAGTCCGGCAGGGCCGAGTGCTGTCGGCTGGACGGCATCCCGGGTCAGCCCGCCGATCTGGGCTTCGATGAGATTGGGCGTCGTGGCGGCTGCCCCTTGGGCGAAGCCGAGCCCGCTGCCGGTGAAGGTGTCTAGATGCCAGGAGTGAAAGCGGTAGTCCCCTGGCGCCAGTCCGGTGATCCGGATGTCAATGGCACCCTTGCGCGTGGCGATGAAGTCGGAAACCAGGTAGGACAGGGAGATATCGCCTCCGGGGATGGCGCGGGTGGAGTCGGTATTGGCCCCGCGAAATTCAAAGTTGGCTCCGTCGGGCTGGGAAACCGTCACTTGGCGGGTGCCAATGGTCTTGGTGTAACCCGGAGCATTCGACGCCTGATTTGCGGCGGAACCGGAAATGATGCGGAAACCGGACTGGCTGGGGGAACCGAGCGCGTCACCGCGGTTGAAATCCACCCCCAGCAGGGAGGTGTAAGTCGTCGTGTCCACGTTCATGGGTTGGTAGCCGACGCCGTCATACCAGGCCCGGTTGTTGGAACTGGAGAGGGAATTATCAAGGTAAACGTTGACGGCGGAACCACCCGAAACCGTGACCTGCCCAAGATTGATGCCAAACAGGTTGCGGAGGTAAACGGCGCCGCTCAGCCCGGCCTGGACGCTGACGCTGTTGCTGAACTCCAGGCTGGCCGCGTTGCTAACTCCCACGGCGGTCGCGCCCGTGACTGCGGGCTCGCCGGAAGAGCTGTATCTCGTCAGCGAACCGGAGGTCAGCCCGGCCGAGATGACCCAGTTTTGCGCGTCGTCCACCACCTGGTCCCAATAGAAGGCCCAGATGGCGTAGGTGCCATCCGCCAGGCCGGTGATGCGCGTGTTCAACTCCGGTAAAGCGTTGGAGGTGATGGAGCCCTGGAAAACAGTCCCGCCGTTTCCCTCCACCGAGGCGACGCGCCTGTTCCACTGGGTATTGTTCGCACTCGAACTATCGGGTCCCACCCATGAGGTGTCGGCCGGAGTGCCGCCGGTTTTGAAGGTGTTGCCGGAGGCTCCTTCGACCGCATCAAGATAGGTGATCTTGCCGGGGGAACCGCCGACGCCGTTGATGATGGCGGAGGGCAGAGCCGGGCCCGTGGTGATCTGGATGTTGGAAAAAACGGCCTGGGTGGCATTGAGGGTTTCGCCCATGAGAAAGGCGACCCGGTCGAAGGTGTGGTTGGCCACCGCCAGATTGAGCAGATTTTGCGAGGGAAGGTAGGAGGCGTTGTCGGTGAACCGGGTGGTGACCTCCAGGTTGTCGCCGCTGCGGGCAATCATCAGCGTGAACCGGATCGGAGTGTTGGCCGGCACTTCCGCGTTGGCCGCCGGAAGGGGGCCGAGGGTGGTGGAACCGGCGGCCTCGAAGGGATGGCTGCCGCCAGTCCCGTCACCCGCCACGATGCTGGTGGCGGCGGCAGCCGGGGCACTGGCCCAGATGCCGACGTAGCCACCGCCATTGCCTGCGGTCACGGGATTGTTGCCATCGAACAAACCGACGCGGAAGGCGTTGCCGACGAGCGGGCCGTTGAAAGTCACCGTGCCGGTGAGCCGGATGAACCGTCCGTCCGCCAAGGTGACGGGGGCAAAGTTGGCGGCGATGGCGTCCCCGCTGGCATCGGACGTGACGGGGGAGGCACCCGCCGCGCTGCCGTTGGAAAAACCGGCGTTGCCGAAAATCGGCACCCAGCCGGTGACCGGGACGGGAGCGTTGCGCGGGTCGGGCAGATAGCCGAGCGAGACGAGGAATTCGTCGGTTTGGAAAACCGTGTCCTGATAGCCGTAGAACGGGCCGCTTGTGTCATCAGGAACATCAAAATTGAAGAAACTGTGCGGCTGGCCTTCGTAAAGGTGGAGATCGCAACGACGCCCCAGAGCCTGCATCGCGGCCTGGTAGTTTTGCCCGACGGAGACGGGAACCAGTTCATCGGCGGTGCCGAGAAAAAACGCCGTCGGCGGCGCGGCGGCGGTGAGGTTGTGGAGCGGCGAAAAATCCTGCCAATAGGCCTGCACCGTGCTGTAGCCATATCCGCCGGGACCGTTGTCCGCCACCGGGTTGTAGAGAACCAGGGCATTGGGTTTGGAACTGATGGCGAGGTTTTCACCAGGCTCCTCATAACTGGCAAGCGTGCCTGCGGCGGCGGCGAGATGGGCACCGGCCGAGCCGCCGCCAGCGGCGATCCGGTTGGGATCAATCCCCAGCGCGGCGGCGTTTTGACGGACGTAGCGGATGGCGGACTTTGCGTCCCTCACACATTCCTGAGGGGTGGTGCCATGAAGGTTTTTCACCCGGTATTCCGCCGAGATCGCGACCATGCCGCGCGAGGCGAAATATTCGCATTGCGGGTGAAATTGACTGGCCGAACCATCCACCCAGCCGCCGCCGAAAAAGAAGACGATGGCCGGACGCTGATGCGACGCCTGGTGACCGGGAGGAGTGAACACATGCAGGTTCAAGGTCACCGCGCCGCCGGTGCTGTTCACCGTCTGCTTGAACGGGATGACCTGGTCCGGGGTGTAGCCGGGGATATCGTAGGCCCGAAGCATGGCACAGGCATGCAGAAGCACGCACAGAATCATGAGCTTGGATGTGAGGATGAACATGCTTGGATGGGGGGGGGCGGGGAAGCTGCGGAATCCGGAATCAGGGATCAGTTATACCATTCCGGCTTAGCTTTTTAACTTTAAACTTCCGGATACTTCGGTTGTGCCGCCCCTCCCGGGCGGTGGTGATGCTGGGACGATTCCCGGGGTGGCGGCACCAAGCGCCTGACCCCGGGCTAGGCTCAACTGTCCCTCCGGAACAGGATTTTCCCACACTCCGGAGGCGGTGCCAGTAGGGGTGCCAGCGAAAGTTCAAAAGCTAAATTGGAATGGTGTTATGAGGGATGAGGGGTGGCTGTCCGATCAGCGGGGTCGCGCCTCCAGCAGCCGCTGCAACTTGGCCTGAACCGCCCCGTGTGCGGGGAGGCCAGCGAGGTTGCGGGTTTCCTCCGGGTCGTCCCGGTGGTCGTAAAGTTCGCGCGTGCCGTCGCTCCATTCGGTGTAGCGCCAGTGGTCGGTGCGGATGCTGTCGCCCCGGTTTTTCGGGCCGCGGATGACGAGCGTGAAGGCGGCGGGTTTACCTGGACGTGAAGGGTCGTCCAGCAGTGGGATCAGGCTCTGTCCCGCCAGACCGGGGGGAGGTGTCACGCCGCAGAACTGGGCGATGGTGGGAAACACGTCCACAAACTCCGCCAGGCCGCGCGCGACGCCGGGTTTCTCCCCCGGTCGGGCCACGATGAGGGGGGAGCGGACGCTGCGCTCAAACAGCGTGTTTTTATTCCACCAGTCGCGTTCGCCGAGGTGGTAGCCATGGTCGCTCAGGAAAACGACGAGTGTCTTCTCCCTGAGATTGAGACGGTCGAGCGCCTCAAGCAGGCGGCCGACCTGCGCATCCATATACGAAACGCCCGCGTAGTAGGCGCGGAGAAACTCCATCCGCTCTGTGTCGGTAAACTTTCCGAAGGCCGTGGCATAGTCGCCAAAGCCCACGGCCCACTTCGGGGCGGGTGTCATCCCCGGCGGATCGCGATGCAGGGTGAGGGAGCCGGGCGGGTAGAGGTCGAAATACTTTTTCGGCGCGACAAAAGGGTCATGTGGTTTGTGGAAACCAACACCGATGAACCAGGGGTGGTCGCCTGATTTCTCCATCAGTGAAATGGCCGCTCGCGCGCTTTGACCGTCGGGCTGGTCGTCGTCTGTGCCAGCGGTCATGCCCCATTCGCACCACTTGAGTTTGTTGTCCGTGAGGTTGCGGCCCTCGATGATTTTTCCTGCGGGTGTGGCCTCGAAGTCCTGGGCTTCGTCCCAGGATTTGGCCCGGTCCATCCAGCGGTCCCGGGCGGCCGGGTCACGCCCTCCGCCCTGGTGGAACAGCTTCCCGAACGCCGCGCTGCGGTAGCCGTTGGCGCGGAGCAACTGTGGCAGGGTGACGACCCCGGGGAGGCGGTCGCGCAGCAGGGTCGAGTTGTCCGTGACGCCGGTCTGGTCGGGCCGCAGGCCGGAGAGAAAGGACGAGCGGCTGGGGTTGCAGACAGGATACTGCACGTAGGCCCGCTCGAAGCGAACACCGCGGGCGGCGAGGCGGTCAACGTTCGGCGTTTTTACGGCGGTGTTGCCGTAACAGCCGAGGGTGTCGCGCAAATCGTCCACGACGATGAACAGCACGTTGGGCTTGGTGTCGGCTGAGGCGATGGTGGTGAGTGCTCCGAACGCAAAGGCGATGAAGAGAAACGGGCGGGGGAGTATGCTCATGGGGTGAAGCTGAAAGGTTGAAGGGGGAGGTTCGGGGTCACAAAGCTGCCAGCCGCTTCACGGCTTTCAATTCTGGTTGATTCGCAAACGGACGAAACGGGCGCCGCCGGGCGGGGCGGGGGTGTTGTCGCGGAGGGTGACGGTTTCGGTGCCGTTGCCGTTGTCCACCACGCCGATGACGGTGGCCCCGCTGGCGGTGAAGGACGCGGGATCGGGAGAGGCGGAAAATTCGGCGGAGAAGGTGAGGTCGCCGGCACCCTTGACGCGGGTGTAAACGCAGGCGAGGTAGGACGAGCCGGCGTTTACGACGGTGCGGGAGGCAGGCAGATTGGCCCGGCCGAAAACCTTGGGGTTGGAGCCCAGGGCGTATTCGAGGAGATTGGAAACACCGTCGCCATCGGGGTCGGCGTCGGGGCCGGAGACGAGGGGGTTGGCCAGCTCGACGGCGGTGAAGTTGACGGAGTTGAAGGTGCCAAACCTGACCGGCACCGTGAGTGTGCCGGAGCCGGTGAGGCGGCCGCCGGAGTTGGCCGAGGTGTAAACGCCGGCCGGCTGGGGGACTCCGTTGAGGATGAGCGCGGCGACGGTGTCGGTGCCGGTGAAGTTCACATTGAGGACCGCTCCGGTGGCGATGGAGACGGTGGAGGTGTCGGCGAGGTAAGCGGAGCTGACGGAAAGGGTGCCGGCGTTGACGGTGGTGTTTCCCGTGTAGGTGTTGGCTCCGGTGAGGGTGAAAGTGCCCGCGCCGCCCTTGGTCAGGCCGAAGTTGTTTCCGTTCGTTGTCCCCGGCATGGCGGACGCCGAAACCGAGCCATTGGCGGCATCGCTCCCCAGGTTGCCCGAAAAGGTCTGGTTGGCGCTGTTGCTGACCGTCAGCGTGGCCGCCGCGGAGACGTTGCTGTTGACGACACGCTGTTTTCTCAAGGCGGCTTTGGCTCCGCTTCTCACGATGTTGGTCAAGCCGGCGAGCTGCTGGTCAAAGCCGTTCAAGTTGAGCTCGGCAAACCGGCCGGTGCCACCGCCGTTTCCGCCGTCAATGGTCAGCACCGTGGTCGTCGGCAGCGCGTTTTTCGTTCCCAGTTTCACGATGATCTGATTCTCCCCGGCCGTGGTCGTGCCATCGGTGGAGGCGGTCGTGTTCAGCAAGGTGTTGCCTGTGTAGGTGTTGGGCGCGCCGAGAAAGACGGTGGACAAGGCGTTTTGGTTGAGGCTGCTGGAAAAGGTGACGTTGCCGCTCCCGGCCAGCACGCTCTTGAGCGTGAGCGTGGAGACGACCCCGCCGCCCGGGGCGTTGGTGGGGGCGCTGATGGTGGTGGTGGTGCCGCTGCCGGCCACCGTGATGGGCGCGGTGAGGACCACTCCATCCAGGTTGGGTTGCAGGAGGGTCCCGCCGGCCAGCGTGAGGCTGGCGGTGGGGAGCAGGGCTGAAGTGTTGCCGATGGCCAGGGTGCCAGCGCTGACGATGGTGGCGCCGGTGTAGGTGTTCTCGCCGGACAGAACGAGCGTGCCTGTGTCGCCCTTGGTGAGCGAGCCGCTGCCGGCGATGGAACCATTCAGGGTCAGCGTTTGCGACGCGCCGACACTGACGGTGGCATTCGAATGCAAATCCACGTCATTTCCCAGGGTGCAACTCGCGGTGTTGGACAAGCTTCCGCCGTTGAACACAAGCAGGCCGGCACCCAAGGCGGAGTTGTCGTTTGCCACCAACATGCCGCCGTTCAGGGTCGTGTCGCCGGTGTAGGTGTTCGCGGCCTCCAACTGGATGGTTCCCGTGCCGCTCATCATAAGGCCCGCGTAGCCGCTGATGATGCCATTGAAGGTGGCTTTGCGCCCCGAAGCGACATTCCAGATGCTTGGGGCTGTCATCTGCACCGGGCAGTTCACGGTCAGATTCTGCGTGGCGGCGGTCATATCCACCCCCGATTCATCAAGGCCGAGGGTCGCGCTGCCATTGAGGGTCACCGTTCCTCCGGGATTCGTGATTTTGAGCCCCGCCCATTGCTGATAGCTGGGGAGGGTGGTCGTGTTGGCGGCGGTGACCGTGCTGTTCCAGACGGCCTGTTGGTAAAGCCCCGGATCCACGCCTCCCACCCAGCTGGCCCCGTTGTCCAGACTGGTCATGTTGTTGGCCTTGGTGATCTCTGTGGTGGCCTTGGCCAGGGTGCCGGGCCAGGATTGCACCTGCGCGCCGCTGACGAGGATGAGGTTGTAGTCGGCCGGGGCGTTCAGCTTGTTGGCGCCGAAATACATGCCCCAGCGAAAGGCGGTGGTTCCGGTGGGTCGGGAGTAGCTGCTGGAGGCATACAACACACCGTCAACCCACACCTTGTAATTCAGGCCGTCGTCGAGCACCCGGACATCGAAACCGAGTCCGTCAAAATTCTTCGCGCTGCCATCGGGATTGGTGACGACCGTGTCGGTGCCGGTGCGATTGTTCACGGTCAGCGAACCATTGGTGCCCATGCTGAGCTGAACCGCCCAATCATTATCGGTGTTCTTAAGTTGAAAGCAGCAATAGCCCTGCTGTAGGCGGGCGATGGTGTAATGAGCGGTCCATTCGTAGGTCATGTAGTCGGTGTAACTCCAGCCATCGGCGGTGAAGGCCTCGGTGTGCGAGGAGGTGCCGGCCCGTGTGGTGGCGGTGTTCTCATCGTTGACAAAAACCCGGAGGACATGCGTCTTCCCGTCGGTTTGAAACCACCGGGTGAAATCCGCGAAGTTCGACGTGGAGGTGTTGCAGGCGACATGGATTCTCAGCGCGCCAACCGAGATCGGACGGTTGCCGTAGAGCCCCGTCTCAACGGCGGCGTTGTTGACGTTGATGAGCGAGCCATAGACCGGGCCGTTGTCCGCGGAATCCACGTTCAGCGTGGGCAAGATGGCGCTCCACAGCGGGTTCGCCGGGCTGCCGGTATCCGTGTAGAGCACCGGCGGAACGGGCACGGTGAACTTCCAGCCCGTGTTCGTGGTGAGGCCGGCGTAGCTGTTGCCCGAGGTATCCTTGATGGCGCCGGCGGGGATCAGCAGGTAATAACTCTGGCCCGTGGGGAGGACATTGGTGGGCTGGATGATCACCTGCGCGGTGCTGAAGACCAGCCGGGGGGAGGAAGCCACGTTGAACGATTCGACCAGGCTGGCATCGCTGCTCCGGCGCAGCTCGATGCTGCCGCTGCCGGGCACGACCGTCTCGTCGAAGGTCGCCACGAGGTCGGCATCGGCCAACACCTTGGCGGCGTTGTTGGCCGGGAGGGTGCCGCCCAGGGTGGGCGGCGTGGTGTCGCCGGCGGCGGTGATGACATAGTCCAGATAGTTTCCGTTGACCCGCAGGGTGCCGGTCTGATTCCAGGCGAGGGTGGGAACGGTGCCGAGGGTGAAGCCGCTGGCATTGGCGAGGCCGCTGCCGCATTGGATCAGATGGAAGGCGCCGTTAAACCCCAGGGCCGTCGGCAGGTTGAGTGTCACCGCCCCCGCTCCGCCGCTGACAGTCAGCGAGTTGTTCACCTTGAGGGCGGCCGCGCCGGTGTAGCCGGAAAGGGTGTCCACCTTGACAGTGGCCGTGCCGCCGAAGGTCAGGCTGGAAACGGTGAGGTTGCTGGCCCCGGCCGTGATCGCGCCACCGGCGTCCACGGTGACGGCCCCGTTGACCAACCCATCTCCGGCCAAGGTGGCCCCGCTGCTGACCGTGGTGGGGCTGGCGGTGCTGCCGTCCACCTGCAGGGTGCCGGCGCTCACCGTGGTGGTGCCGGTGTGGGTGTTGGCCCCGGCGAGAACCAGGGTGCCAGTGCCCGTCTTGATGAGCGAACCGCCCCCGCTGAGCACACCCTTGTAAGTGGTGCTGTTGTTGTTTCCACCCACGGTCAGGGCGATGGGAGAGCTGGTGGCGTCGTTGTTGCGAAGGGCGAGGTTGAAACCGGTGCCGGCGCCGCTGGCGGCCAGGCCGCCGAAGGTGAAGGCATCCGTGGCCACGCTGCTGTCGAAGATCAGGTTGGCATCCGAGCTCAGGGTCACGGTGCTGTTCTGCAACGCGAGCCGGTTCTTGAGGTAAACGATGGCGCCGCCCGTGGCACCGGCGCTGAAGCTGGTGGTGCCGTTGTGGGTGTTGGCACCTCCCAGATTGATGGTGCCGGTGTCGGAGGTGGCCGGGCCGGCCAGAACCAGATTTTTGTCGGCTCCTCCCGCGATCACCGCGTTCACCGTCAAGGTCCTGCCGGTGGTGGTGTTGGCGGCCGCCAGGAAGGTGTTGGCTCCGGTATTGTTCAACGTGAGGGTGTAAGGCCCGCTGCCGGCATTGATGGTGACGGTCCCCCCCGATTTTTGAACCATTCCCCCGAGGATGATATTCGCGCCGAGCGTGATGTTTTGCGACGCGCCGTTGATGTCCGCCACGTTGCCGCCATTCACCCAGGCGACATGGGCCAGACCGCTGCCCTGATCCCAGTTTTTGAGGGTGGTGTTCCAGGTGCCGCTGGTGCCGTCGCTGTTGCCATCACCGTTGGCCGCGATGTCAACGATCCCGCCGTCCCAATACCTCGTGGCGGCCTGCGCAGCGGGGGCGGCCAGGCCTAGCAGCGCCGACACGACGAAAAACACGACGGGACGAAACAAGACCCGGGTGGAGGCGAGTGTCCCTGGTCGGCGGAGGCGGCCGTTGGGGGTGGTGCCGGAATCATTCATGGGTAGGGGCGGGGTGTTTTTCAAGCCGTTGGGTCAGGGCGAATCATGGCCGGGGGGGCGCGTCCCTTTGGTTTTTTCCCTTTGGTTTTTGCAGTTCAGCCGGGGTGGTTTTGGTGGCGGCGGGAGTGAGGATCTGGCCGGCTTTGAGGAGGCGGGGCCGGAGGGCATCGTAGGGAAGGTCCTGGACGGCGACCTTGAGGTCGATGGCGGTCCCGGCGGCGATGGCGGCGCTTTGGGCCAGGGCCATGAAGACCGGCTCCATGCGGATGGAGCCGTGGGCGACGTGCGAAGTGGAGAGGCAGAGGGGGACAAGGAGGTTTTCGCAGCCGCCGCGGGGAGGGATGATCGCGCGGTAGGAGATGCCGTAGGGGCGGGGCGGGACGCGCCAGATGCAGCCCTCTCCCTGGACGAAGCCCTTCTCGTTGACAAACAGTTGGACGACATGGGAATCCATGCCGAAGGAGCCGAGGGCGACGGGGTCGGTGGCGGAGCGTTTGCCCTCGCAGTCGAGCTGGGTCATGACGTAGTCGGACACCATGCGGCGGGCCTCGCGGATGTAGATCATGTAAGGCCAGCCGCCGTTGTCGGTGAACTCGTCCCGGGCCATGCCGTAGGCGGACACTTTTTTGCGGATGGCTTCGGGGACGCGGGGGCTGTGGGACAGGGTCCAGAGCAGGCCGCGGAGGTAGGTCTCATGCTGTTTCTCGATCTCATGGCGCCTTTCGTAGGAGGCCTCGGGATAGTCCCAGTTGGCCCCGGGCTGGTCGGAGCCGACGGCGTGCATGTTGTTCCAGTCCACCTTGGAGCCCGGGCCGGAGAGGGGCTCGATGAGGGCGGGCAGGCGGGTGTCGCCGGCCTCGAAGTTGCGGAGGAGAAGCTCGTGGTCGGCCTCGCGGTAGCCCTCGGGTTTTTCGATGGGGAGGCGGAGGGAGGGATCGGTGGTGAGGCAGACGCGGTAGTTGTAGGCCTGGATCTTGCGGTCGCCCTGGCCGTTGGCGAGGCCGTCAATTTTTTGGACCAAAGGCAGGAGACCGCTGGCGGGGTCGTCCGCCACGACATAGGGGGACACGTCCTTGATGAAGTGATCCTTGTCCTTTTGGGTGTAGTGGACGCGGGGCCTGGTGTCACCCCGGCGGACACCGGCGAGGGTTTCCCCGTATTGGCTCTCGGGTTCGCGGCCGACGGTGAAGGGGACGCCGGCGGCGGCCATCAGATCGCCCACGTAGGTGGCGTCGAGGAACATGCGGCCCCGGTAGGTGCGGCCGTCGAGGGTGGTGATGGTGGCGATGCGTTTCCCCTCCAGGGCGACACCCTTGCCGGAGGCGCGGTCAAGCCTGGCGTGGTAAACGACCTCGAGGCCCGAATCGGCGATGAGTTTCTCAAAGGCGCGGCGGCCGACCCCGGGCTCGAAGCTGCGGACAAAATCCGTGCCGTAGGCCTGGGCGACGAGGTCGTAGAATTCGGAGGCGATGCCCCCGAAGGTGCCCCGGCGGCCGAGGAAATCGGTCGCGCCGAGGCCGCTGGCGCTCATGCCGCCGGGGAAGCCGGCGGGGTTGACGAGGATGACGGAGCGCCCCTCGCGCCGGGCCGAGACGGCGGCGGTGACGGCGGCGGAGGAGTCGCCGTAAACGACGAGGTCATAAACGGGCGGAGGGACGGGCCCGGCCTGGGCGCGGAGGGCGGGGCCGAGGGAGACGAGCAGGGCGAGGCAAAGGGCAGCGAGGGACGGGAGGCGGGGCATGGGACGGATCCGAGGTGTTGTGGGAAGCCAAGACGCCGCGGTGACAGCCAGTTTGCCATGCCTGCCGTGGAGGTCTTGGTCAAAAGTCCTTGGTAAACCTCCCTCCGGTCTTTGTCAAAACCGAGGGTTCGGACCGGAGGGAGGCGTGAAAAGGACCCACGGGGTGGCAACGGAGGAATGCCCTCCCTCTCACTGGGAGATGACTTGGATGCGGACGAAGCGTTTGCCTCCCGACGGGACGGGAGCGTTGTCACGCAGGGTGACGGTTTCGGTGCCGTTGCCGTTGTCCACAATGCCAAGGATGGTCGCGGCCGAGGGTGAGAAGGAGGCGTCCTCGGGACCGGAGGCGAATTGCGGGGTGAAGGTCAGGTCGGAGGCCCCTTTCACCCGGGTATAAACGCATCCGACGTAGCTGGAGCCGGTGTCCACGACGATGTTTGAGGCGGGCATGTTGGCGCGGTTGGAGACCTTCGGCTCGGAGGCAAAGGCGTATTCCATGAGGTTGCTGATGCCGTCGCCGTCGGGGTCGGCGTTGGGGCCGGAGACGAGGGGGTCCAAGAGTTCTCCGGCGGTGAACTTGGCCGTGTTAAAGGCGGCCAAAGTCGGCCCGGTGGCGACGACGCTGACCACGCCCGTGGTGGCGAAGGTCGAGGTGTCCCAGGCGAGGCTGCCGGTCAGCGTGGGGAGGGTGAGGGTTCCGCTGGCGGCAAAGGAGCCGCCGGCCGCGAAAAGATGCCAGGAATTGCCGACGACGGGGGTGAAGCTGTTGACGAAGGTGACCGTCACATTTCCGGAGAGGGCGATGCTGCCGGAGGAGGCGACGGTATCGTAGGTGCCGCTGGTGGTGCCGCCGATCTCGAGGCTGGCCGGTCCCGAGAGGGCCAGGGCGGCGTTGGTGAAACTGATCGTGCCGAGGGTGTCGCCCGGGTTGACGGTGGCGGCGCAGGTGTCGGTGGCGGCGGAGAGGGTGCCGGAGCCGGTGAGGGTGGAACCGGCGGGAAGGGTGAGGGCATTGGCGAGGGTCTGGCCGCCCAGATTGACGGTGCCACCCGAGTTCAAGGAGATGGGTCCGGAGGCGGGGACGGCATCGAGGCGGAGGGTGCCGCCGTTGACGGCGACCGGGCCGGTGCCGAGGGCGGCGGGGTTTCCCATCACGAGGGTGCCGGCGGAAACGGTGGTGCCGCCGGTGTAGGTGCTGGCCCCGGAGAGGACCTGGGTGCCCGCGCCCGTCTTGGTGAGGGTCATGGCATCGCCGTCGGCGATGACGCCGGAATAACTTTGCGTGCCGGAGGCGGGATTCAGTGTGAGAGCGGTCAAACCGACATAGCCGCCGGCGGTGGCGGTGAAGACGGAGGCAAGGTCCTTGTTGCCGGAGATCCCGCCCAGTGTCAGGGCCGACACGGTGGTCTGCAGGCCGTTGGAGGCGTCGCCGACCACGCTGTTGAGGGTGTCGAGGACGCTGTTTTGCAGGGAACCGGTGTGGCCGAGGCTGAGGATGCCGCCGAGGATTTTGGTGGCTCCGCTGAAGGAGTTGGAGGAGCCGGCGAGGGTCAGGGTGCCCGCGCCCTGTTTGGTCAGGGCGATGTTGCCGGTGATCGTGGAAGAGGTGTTGGTGGTGCCGGTCACGAATCCGCCGTAGGTGAAATTGGCGGCGTTGTTGATGGTCAGGGTGGCAAGGGTCCCGCTGTTGGTCACCCTTTGGTTTCTGAGGGACAATCCGGTGACATTGGTGAGGCCGGCCAGGGTCTGGGCGAAGCCGTTGAGGTCGAAGGTGACGGTGCGACCGGTGCCTGCGCCAGCTCCGCCGTTCATGGTGAGCACCGTGGTGGCGGGCAGGGCGTTGGCGACACCAAGTTTGATGGTGGTCGTGTTGTTGATGTTCGCGGTCGTGATCGTGGTGGAGCCCGCGTAGGTGTTGGCCGAGCCGAGGAGGAAGGTCTGGATGTTGCCCCCGCTGCCCACATTGGGTGTGCTGAGGCTCAGATTGCCATCGCCGCTGATGAGACTGTTGATGGTGATCGAGCCGACGGCGCCGGTGCTGCGGCTGAACTGGATCGTGGAAGTGGTGGCCGTGGCCCCCAGGGTGATCGGCATGGCGAGCGTGACGGCATCCACGCTGGTGGAAAGGGTCGCTCCGCCGGAGATGGTGACGCCGCTGGTGTTGGCCAGGGCGGTGAGATGGCCGAGGGAAAGGACGCCCGCGCCGATCGTGGTGGTTCCGGTGAAGGTGGTGGCGGAATTGAGGAAAAGGGTGTTTCCGGAAGTCTTGACCAAATTGCCGGAGCCGATGATGCCACCGGTGATGATGTTACTGCCGATGCTGCCGTCGGTCTGGTAGGTCAGGGTGTTGGAGCCCAGGTCTATGGGACCGGATATCCTGATCGCACCGTTGCCATTGGGCCAGATGAGGCTGTTGCCGGTGAGGGTGACGCTTCCGGCCCAGGTAAGGAGAAGTTGGTTGGTGCCGCTTCCTCCCGTGGTGCGGAGGTTGCCGTCGAGGCTGAGGTTGGGGTAATTGGTGTCCACCGTGGTGCCGGTTCCCACCTGCTGGAGGTTGAGACTGGCCCCGCCGCTGACTGCGATGGACGAGGGGGCGTCGGTGCCCGGAACCGTTCCGCCCAGGCCGGCGTAATTGATGATGTTCACGGTGCCCGCGCTGACGGAGATGGGGCCTGTGAGGGTGTTGGCCCCGGAGAGACTGAGAATGCCGGCCCCGATTTTGGAGAAGCCCTTGGTCCCGGCGATCACGCTCGATATGGTGAGGGTCTGGTTGGTGATGTTCAGTGTGGGTGAGCCCGTGGCGACATCCAGGGTGAGGGTGTTGGCCCCGCTGACGGTGAGGTTGTTGTTGGCGGTGGTCGCGTCGGTGAAGGTGATGTTGCCGATGGTGCGGGCGGTATCGAGGGTCACGGTCTTGGCGGCGGTGATGTCCACGCCCGTGAAGCTGGCGGTGAAGCCGGCACCGTCGGCGACGGTGCCGCCGGACCAGAGGCCGGCGCTGCTCCAGTTCACGGCGGTGGTGCCGGCGGGGGCGATGATCCAGGTGCCATCGGCGGCGTGGGCTTGGAGGCCGGCCAGGGCTAAGGCGGCGGCGAGGCCAAGGCGGGCGGAAGGAACGAGGGAGGTGAGGCGGAGGGAGGGTTTCATGGGCAAAGGGGCGATAAGAGATGGAGGAGGGAGGGGAGATGCGGGATCAGGGGGCGGTGCTTTGTGGGCGGCGGCGTTTCCAGGCCAGGCCGAGGGCGGCCAGGCCGGCGAGGGCGGCGTAGGAGGAGGGTTCGGGGACGTAAACGAGCAGGATGTTGTTGCCGATGTTTTGAACCTGCCAGTCGGCCGGAACGCTCACGTTTTGGAAACCGGTCAGGTCCAGGTTGAAGGCGCCGGCGGTGAAGTTCGCGATCCCCCCGGAGGCGGACACAATGGTCCAGGCGTAGCCGGGATGGACGCTCGCAAAATCGGGGACGAGACCGGCGACGTTCGCACCGGTGAGGGAAATGACGTTCACATTGAACTTGTCGCCACTGGTGGCGTTGATCGTGAGCGTGCCTGTGATGTTGAGGAAATCCTGGCTGGCGCCCGGGGCCACGACGACAGAGTTGAGCTCCCAGCGGTAGCTGCCCCCGCCGTTCCAGACGGTGTTTCCGGCGTTGAGGGTGCCGGGGGAGTTTCCAGGGGAAAGTGTGCCCCCGGTGTTGATGACAAGGCCGCCGGAGAGAACTCCGGTGCCGGAGACCGAACCGCCGGCGCCGACGGTGACGGCACCGGTGAAGGTCACCCCGTTGGAGTTGAGGGTCGAGGAACCGGAAACCGAGGTGGGACCGGGGATGGAGGAGGCTCCGACGAGGCTGCCGCCATTGAGGGTGATGGTGTTGGGGACGGTCAGGCTGGCGACATCGAGGGTGCCCCCGGTGTTGACGGTGATGTTGCCCGAACCGAAGGCGCCGGCGTTTCCGGCGGTGAGGGTGCCGGCGGAAACGGTGGTGCCGCCGGTGTAAGTGCTGACGCCGGAGAGGATCTGGGTGCCGGCGCCCGTCTTGGTGAGCGTCATGCCGGCCGCGCCATCGGCGATGGCGCCGGAATAGCTGAGGCTGCCGGTGCCGGGGTTGAGCGTGAGGGCCGTCACCGTGTCATAACCGCCGGAGGCCGTGGTGAAAACGGAGGCGAGGTTTTTGTTGCCGGAGAGACCGCCGAGGGTGAGAGCCGTCACGGTGGTTTGGAGGCCGTTGGAGGCGTCGCCGGCGACACTGTTGAGTGTGTCCAGCGGACTGTTGCGCAGGCCCAGGCTGCTGGACAGGCTCAGGATGCCGGCGTTGACCGTGGTCGGGCCGCTGAAGGAGTTGGTGGCGGAAAGGGTGAACTTGGCGGAGCCGGTTTTGGTGAGGCCGAAGTTGCTGGCCGCGCCGTTGCCCAGCTCGCCGGAGTAGGTGAAGTCGGCGGTGTTGTTGAGCGTCAGCGTGGCGGCGGTGGCGCTGCTGTTGATGACCCGCTGGTTTCTCAGGGAGAGCCCCGTGGTGTTGGTGAGTCCGGCGAGGGTCTGGCTGAAGCCGTTCAGGTCGTAGGCGACGGTGCGGCCGGTGCCCGTGCCGGTGCCGCCGTTGAGGGTGAGGACGGTGGTGGCGGGGAGGGCATTGGCCGCACCCGCCTTGATGGTGACGGAGTTGTTGACATTACCCGTGGTGATGGTGGTGGTGCCGGCGTAGGTGTTGGCGGAGCCCAGAACCATGGTCTGGACGTTGCCCCCGCTGCCCACGTTGGGGGTGGAGAAGACGAGGTTGCCGTCGCCGCTGATGAGGCCGTTGAGGTTGAGGTTGCCGACCGCCGAGGTGTTCCGGCTGAACAGGATGGTGGAGTTGGTGCCCGTGGTCCCGAGAGTGATGGGGGCGGCGAGGGTGATGCCGTCCACGCTGGTGGAGAGGGTGCTGCCGCCGGCGATGGTGATGCCGGTGGTGTTGGCCAGGGCGTT
>JANOBW010000411.1:0-27702 GCA_031411855.1 Opitutia bacterium | reverse complement strand
GGATTCCCAACATCCTTGAGTTTGCGTTGAAGGGAAACCCCGCCTCCGGTTTGAACAAAGGGCTCGTCTTCAACGCTTTGCAGGACGTCAATGCCGCCCCAGGCAACGAGTTCTGCCTGACCATCGCCTGCCGCCAGGGCGCGTTTTTCACCGCGCAACCTGATGGCAGTCAGAAGAATGTGACTGCCGTGGATTCCGTCCATTACACGGTCCAAGGCGGGACTGTCCTTGGCGCCTGGGACGCCGCTGTCTTGCACACCGGTCCGTCCAACACCGGTCCGTCCGGCTCCGGCCTCCCCGACCTGACCGGCAGCGGCTGGCAATACCACACGTTCTATCTCGACCCCGTCCTCGCCACCGGCCGCGGCCGATTCCTCCGCGCCGCCGCGGACAACGCGCCGTGAGCGGCCGGGACGGGTCGTTTTTTCGGCCCATCATCCTACGGCCCATCCAGCGTGCAGATGATGCGGTAGAAGCGTTGGCCGAGGGATGCCGCGCCCGCGCCCGCGTCGGAGGCGGTGGCGGTCTGGGTGGCCGTGTCGAGAGCGGGGATGAGTGCCGACGGCTCCGCCCAGGTCGCCAGATCGGGGCTGGTTTGCAGGCGGTAGGTCACGCCGGTTTGCGTGCCCCAGGTGAGGACGGCATCGCCATCCGTTTTCACCAGGCGGAGGTTTCGCACGGCCTGGCTCGGGACGGGAATTACTTCGACATCCATGTAAACGAGCCGGTGGTCGGTGGTCTGGTTGGACTGGGTCTGCGAGGCGGAGAGGAAGAGCAGGGCGTAGAGCGGGTCGGTGCTGGCGGGCCAGAAGACGCCGCCGCCCAGGACATGGAAGCCCGCCCGGGAGGGCAGCACATGGTCCACCCGCAGGTTCCCCGAGCCTCCGCTGCCGTCGAAGAAGTCGGAGGTGTCGTGGGCGGGGTTGCCGGTCTGGCTGGAGTTCACACCGCCCTGCGCGGTGGCCTGCTGCGTGGCGCCCGGGCTGGCCGGGGCCAGGTCCGCGTTGATGAGGGGATGGCTGCGGAGCTGGTTGACGGCCCCGAGATAGCTGTCGCCGTCAAGCGGGTCGGCGTTGAGGTCGCCGAGAATCACAAATCGTTGTTCACCAGAAAGTCCGCCGAATACGCCCGCATCGTCGTAGAGGTAGGGCCTGTTGCTGATGTAGTCGGACCAGAGGCGGATCTCATCGTGGTTGCGGCGTCCGTTGCGGTCCTCCGTGCCGTCGAAGGCGGGCGGGGTGGGGTGGCTGGCGAGGAGGTGGAGGACATGGCCGGGGGACACCTCGATGGGAAGGTCCACGTGGTTTTTGGATGAAAGGCGGAAGATGTTGAGTTCTGCCGCCGTGTAGTAGCCGGGTGGGCTGGCCGCGCCGGGCATGTCCTTCCATTTGAAAAGCTGGAAGCTGCGCAGCGCCTGGGTCTGAATCGGAAACCGGGAATAAACGGCGAAGCTGTATTGGCCGGGAAAAAGGCCGAAGCCGTAGCAGTCGTTGCCGTAGTTGTTTGAGCCGGTGGTGGTGGTGACGGATCCGTTGTTGTCGAAATCGCCCTCAGCCGCGAGGGTCTTGCCGGTGGGGACTCCGGTGTTGGACGGGGCCGTGTAGCGGTAAGGGTAACTGAGCGCGGCCTGCCCTCCCTGGGATACGGCCAGGTAGTTGTTGTGGAAACGGTCCGCCGCGAGGTTGGGGTTGGCCGAATCATAGTCGAACTCGTTGAGCAGGAGGATGTCCGGCCGCACCCGCTGGATGATCTCGGCCACCCGTCTCGCCTGGTTGTTCGTGTTCGTGGAAAGGTCCGAGGCGAGTTGTCCCGGACTGGTCCGGTTGAGGGAGGCGTTGAAGGTGGCGATACGGAGTTGCAAGGGGGTCGCCATGCCGGTGAGTCCGAACGAGAGGACTGCGAAAAAAGAGAGGGGATGATGGCTCACGGCGGGTTCAAACCTGCCCGACAGGGGGTGAGGCGCAACGCGTTTCCCACCATGTCGCATGAGTCACGGTTGGACATTCGCGTGGGCTACCACTTTCGCGGTATGGTCACCGGTCCCGCTTCCTGATATCTTGGCCCCATGAAGCTGATTCCCTTTCTCTCCTCCGCACTCCTCGCCTCCGGGTTGTCAGCTGCCAATGTCATCTCGACGTGGAACAACAACTTGAGCGGCACCTGGACGAGCCCCTCGAACTGGTCCAACAACTCGGGCCCCATTGCCTACCCTGACAACGGGGCCAACACCTACGATGTCACGGTCGGGTCACTGGCCGGTCCCCCTTATGTTCTCTTCCTGAGCGCGCCCATCACCATCAGCAACCTGACCCTGAGCGCCAACACCTCCGCGATCAGCCAGAGCGGCGGAAGCACCGCGTTCAACGTCCTCAACACCTTCACGCTTACTTCGGGCACGTTTAACCTGGATGGCGGCACCCTCACGGCGGGGACAGCCAACATCAACGGCGGCGTTCTCAAACTCAACGGCGGCATCCTCGCTCCCACCAACCCTCAACAGCGGCTCCATCGGTGGGGGAAGCATCACCACTTCCGGCGCGGGCCAGCTCCACCTCACGTCCAGCAACAACAACATCCTCGACGGCGTCACCCTGGTTGGCGGACTCCTGCTGGATGCGTCCAACGGCCGCGTCCGCTTCCGCAACGACACCACCTTCACCTCCTACAACGCCACGCTCACCGGCAACACCGCCATCCTTTCCTTCGAGGGCACGGCCACGGACAGCACCGCGACCTTGGCCAACTCCACCATCAACCTCGACGGTCCCAATGGTTACGTGAGCCTCGACGGCACCGCCCCTGTTCTCACCATCGCGGGCACCGGCGTGATCCGTGGGCGCGGCAATGTTTCCCGCGGCCAGATTATTTCCGTCACCGGCTCCTCCCAGCTCCTGAACCAGGGCCTCGTCTCAGCCGATCTCGCCGGGCAAAGCCTCACGTTGACTCCCCACGTCATCAACAACTTGGGCACTTTTTCCGCCGTCAACGGGGCCACCCTGGCCGTCAGCTCTCCCTCCTTCACCAATTCCCCTGGAGGCATTCTTTCCGCCACCGGCGGCTCCACCCTGGCCCTCCAGCAGATCTGGCACAACCAGGGCAGCCTTGTTCTCCAGGACACCTCGACCCTCTCCCTCGAAGGCACGTTCACCACGGCCGACCTCGGCCTCTCCGGCTGGTCCCGCATGGGCGGCACCGTCAAGCTGTTGGGCACGCTCGACAACACCGGCTCCACCCTGGATCTGACCGCCGCCATTGGCGGGTTCGTTTTCAATGGCGGCATCATCAAGGGTGGCATCGTCAACGAGACCGCCTCCGGCAAACTCACCTTCGCCAGCAACAATCTCAGCGCCCTCGATGGCGCGTTCGTTAACGGCGGGATCACGCTCGACCAGTCCAACGGACGGGTTCGCCTCCGCAACGATGCCTCGTTCTCGGGAGCCACGCTGACGGGCAACAGCGCCGTGCTTTCCTTCGAGGGCACGGCCGGCGACTCCACCGCCACCCTTGCCTCCACGATCAATCTCGATGGTCCGAACGGCTATGTCAGCCTGGACAGCACGGCCCCCGTCGTCACCGTCGCCCCCTCCGGTGTCATGCGTGGCCGTGGCAGTATCACCTATGCGCAGATCATCTCCGTCACGGGCACGGAACAGCTTGTCAACCAAGGGCTTGTTTCCGCCGACATCACCGGCCAGGGCCTCACCGTCTCACCCCGTCTCATCACCAATTCCGGCACGTTTTCCGCCGTCAACGGCGCCACGCTCACGGTCAACTCCGCCTCTTTCACCAATGTGACGGGCGGCATCCTGTCCGCCACCGGTGGCTCCACCCTCGCCCTCCAGCAGGGCTGGCACAACCAGGGCAGTCTCATCCTGCAGGACACCTCCGTCCTCTCCCTCGAAGGCGCTTTCACCACCGCTGATCTCGGCCTGGCCGGTTGGTCCCGCACGGGTGGCACCGTCAATCTCGTGGGCACTCTGGACAACACCGGCGCCACGCTCGATCTCGCCGCGACCGGCCCCGTTCTTTTCAAAGGCGGTTCGCTGAAGGGAGGCGTGGTCAACCAGTCCGGTTCGGCGAAACTCTTCTTCCCCAGCAACAATCAGAATATCCTGGACGGGGTCACCGTCAACGGCGGGCTCACTCTCGACCAGTCCAACGGCCGCCTCCGTCTTCGCAACGACGCCACCTTTACGGGGGCGGCTGCGGTTACGGGCAACAGCGCGGTCCTTTCCTTCGAGGGCACGGCGACGGATCAGACGGCGACCTTCGCCGCCACCATCAATCTCGATGGTCTCGGCGGTTATGTGAGCCTGGACAGCTCGGCCCCCGTCCTCACCATCGCGCCGTCCGGGGTGATCCGGGGCCGGGGGAGTCTCGCCTCCTCCCAGATCGTCTCCGTCAATGGCACGGAACAGCTTTTCAATCAGGGGCTTGTCTCCGCCGATATCACGGGGCAGAGCCTCATCGTGTCGCCTCACCTCATCACCAATACGGGCACTTTCTCGGCCCTGAACGGCGGCATTCTCACGGTCAATTCCGCTTCATTTACGAACCTTTCCGCCGGCGTTCTTTCGGCCACCGGCGGCTCGACCCTCGCCCTCCAGCAGGGTTGGCGCAACCAGGGCAGCCTTATCCTTCAGGACACCTCGACCCTCTCGCTGGAAGGCGCTTTCAGCACCGCCGACCTTGGCCTGGCCGGATGGTCACGGACCGGCGGCACCGTCAAACTGGTGGGAACCCTCGACAACTCCTCCGCCACCCTTGATCTCACGGCCGCCATCGGTGGTTTCCTTTTCAACGGTGGCACGATCAAGGGCGGCGCCGTCAACGAGTCCGCCTCCGGCAAGCTCACCTTCTCCAGCAACAACGCCAACGCCCTCGACGGGGCTTTCGTCAACGGCGGGGTCACCCTCGACCAGTCCAACGGACGCGTTCGGCTCCGCAATGACGCCGCCTTCACCGTGGCCGCCCTGGCCGGCAACAGCGCGGTGCTTTCCTTTGAGGGGACCGCCACCGACCACACCGCCATCCTCGCCGCCACCGTCAACATGGATGGTCTGAACGGCTATGTGAGCCTGGACGGCTCGGCCCCCGTTCTGACCATCGCGCCGTCCGGTGTGATCCGTGGCCGGGGCAGCCTGACCCATTCGCAGATCATTTCCGTCGCGGGAGCGGAACAGATTGTCAACCAAGGGCTTGTTTCCGCCGACATCGCCGGCCAGGGCCTCACGGTATCGCCCCGCTTCATCACCAATTCGGGGGCTTTCTCCTCCCTCAATGGCGGCATTCTCACGGTCAATTCTGCTTCGTTTACGAATCTTTCGGGCGGCGTTCTTTCGGCCACCGGCGGCTCCACGCTGGCACTCCAGCAGGGCTGGCACAACGGCGGTTCCCTCATCCTTCAGGACACCTCCGTCCTCTCGCTCGAAGGCGCCTTCACCACGGCGGATCTCGGGCTGTCCGGCTGGTCCCGCACCGGCGGCACGGTCAAACTGGTCGGAAGCCTCGACAACTCCGCCGCCACCCTGGATCTCGCCTCCGCCGGCTCCATCGTTTTCAACGGCGGCACGATCAAGGGCGGCACCGTCAACCAGTCGGCCGTTTCCAAGTTGGTCTTTCTGAGCCATAATGCCAACGCGTTGGAAGGGGCCTTGGTCACGGGCGACCTGGTCCTTGACCAATCCAACGGGCGCGTCCGTCTCCGCAATGACACCTCTTTTTCGGGAGCCACGCTCACCGGCAACAGCGCGGTGCTGGCCTTTGAAGGCACCGCCCTTGACCATACCGCCACCTTCGCCGGCACCATCAACCTGGATGGGCCCAGTGGCTACGTGAGCCTCGACGGCAACGCGCCTGTCCTCACCATCGCCCCGTCCGGCGTCGTCCGTGGCCGTGGCTCCTTCACCCAGGCCCAGATCGTTTCGGTCACCGGCTCCGCCCAGCTTATCAACCAGGGGCTCATCTCCGCCGACCTTTCCGCCCAAACCCTGTCTCTCTCCTCCTTTTCACTCGTCAACACCGGCATTATCGAAGCCAAAAACGGAGCGACCCTTAACCTCACGCCTGCCCTCGCCACGCAGGCCGCCGGCACCTTCCGCCTCTCCGGCGGCTACCTCCAGGTCAACGCCGGTGTCGCCGGACCCGACATGACCGTGGGCCCTTCCGCCCGCCTGGAGGGCTACGGCGAGGTGCGTTTCAACAACGCCGCCACCGACTCCCTTTCCCTGGCGGGAACCCTCGACCCTTCCAGTGGCGCGGGCGGTCTGGCCATCAAGGGCGACCTCGTCCCGACAGCTTCAGCCATCCTGGCCTTCGATCTCGCCGGTGCCACGCAGGGAACGGGTTACGACTTTGTTGCCGAGGGGGGAAGCTCCGCGCTCAACCTGGCCGGCAGCACCCTCAAGGTCACGCTGCGGCAGGGTTTCACGCCGGCCAACGCGCAGCTTTTCGTCGTCCTGGCCTCGAACCAGGCCCTGACCGGAAGTTTCGGCAACGTGGCCTCCGGAGCGCGCCTCGCCACCTCCGAGGGCTACGGCACGTTTCTTGTCACTTATGCGGGTGGCTCTGTTGTCCTCAGCGATTTCCAAGCCACGCCCCAGGCCGCCTTTCTGGCCTTCATGGACTCCTTTTTCCCCGGTGTGACCGATCCCGCCATCGTGGGTGATTCCGCCGATCCCGACGGCGACGGCGTGCCGAATCTCCTGGAGTTCGCCCTCAAGGGAAACCCCGCCTCCGGTTTGAACAAAGGCCTCGCCTGCAACGGTTTGCAGGATGTCAACCCCGCCCCCGGCAACGAGTTCTGCCTGACCATCCCCTGTCGCACGGGTGCGAGTTTCTCCGCGCAACCTGATGGCAGTCAGAAGAATGTGACGGCCATGGACTCCGTCCATTACACCGCCCAGGGCGGAGGCGTCATCGGAGTCTGGAACTCCGCCGTCCTTCACTCTGGTCCTTCCTTCACCGCCCCGGCCGGTTTCAACCTGCCCGATCTGACCGGCTCCGGTTGGGAGTATCACACCTTCTACCTCGATCCCGCCCTGGTTTCCGGTCCCGGCCGTTTTCTTCGTGTGGCCGTGGATAACGCCCCTTAAGCTTTTTATCACCTACCACCTTCGGTCCCGCATGCCGCATGCGGGCCTTTTTTGGTCACATTTAAAACTAGGGTCTTTACCTTATTAAACTTAAGAAACATCCTCATCTCACTAACACCCCATGAACTCACCGCTCCTTCGGACCGTTTTCCCGGTTCTTGTTTCTCTTCTGCTTATGGCTCCAGGCTTCGCTTCCGCCGCCACCCACGCCACCTGGTCCACCGGACACAAGAAGGTCCTGATCATCCCCTTCCATTTCTCCGACCTGCCCGGCCCGTCCGACACCCCCAGCGTCAACGGCACGCTTTCCGGCTGGGGCAACATCGCCAACGGCTCCATGACGGCCGAGATCAGCGCGTTCATGGCAAGGCAGTCCTACGGGAAATGCACCCTGGAGTTCACCGTTTTGCCCGAGATTGATCTTGGCGTGAGTTACCTGACCTACAAGGCACCTCTTAACGCCGACAGTCCCGCCTCCAAGTTCGCCCGCTGGTATGAGCCGGGATCCATCCTGGAAGCCGTCCGCAACAAGGCCCGCCAGGTCGGGCTGACCACCGCCACCCCGGCGCTTTACGACACCGACAACTACGATCTCGATTTCGCGGCCGCCGGTTTCATCCCCGGCGAGGGCGAATACGCCCAGGGCCTGACCTATGGCAAGGGCATGTATGGTTCGGTCTTCACCGTGCTGCCCCACGAGTTCGGCCACAACCTGGGCCTCAGCCACGCCTGGGGAGGATCGCGTCCGACCTTTTACGCGCCCATGCTCCGCAACACGTTCTTTGAGAACAAATACGGCAATGTCTTCGACCTCCAGGGTTACAAGGACTACACCCTCTCGCCCCTTCCGGCCGACCGCGACGCCGGGGCCTATTGGAAGTTCGCCCTGGGCTGGCTGACGCCGGAAAACATCGCAACTCCCTCCGTTTCAGGCACCTACCGCATCCATGCCCTCGACCAGGGCGCTCTTGGGGCGGGAAACAGCCACGCGTTGCGGATCAGCCGCGACCCGACCCATACCTACTGGTTTGAATACCGGACAGCCATCACCGGAACCGATGCCCAGTGGACCAACAACGGACTGCTGGTGAACCTCGGCGCGGAGTCCTACGAGGCCTCCGCCGGCAACACCTACCTGCTGGACATGACACCGGGCAGCCGGGGCCCGAAGGGAAGCCCCATGGCCACGATGCACGACGCGCCCCTGCCCCTCGGCAAGACCTACTCGGATGCCGAGGCCAACCTCCATGTGACGCCGATCAAGAAGGGGGGGACGGTTCCAGAGTCGCTCGATGTGGTCGTCAACTTCGGGCCGTTTCCCGGCAACACCGCGCCCACGCTGACCCTCACTCCGGCCTCTGTGACCGTGGCGGCGGGTGTGGCCAAAACCTTCACCGGCACCGCGACAGACGCGAATGGCGACACGTTGGCCTATTACTGGGAGTTTGACGACCCCGATGTGACCGCGGGCGTCGCCACCGGCGGCAGCAACGCCGACACTCGCCTCGCCACCCAGGGCACGCACACGTGGACGCGCGCCGGCTCCTACCTCGTGCGTTGCACGGTGACGGACATGAAGGGTGGCAAAACTTCCGCCTCGTCGCTCATCACCATCACCGGCGGCCTGCCAGCCCACCTCTACATCGGCGGCGTGGTGAAAGATGAAAACGGCAACCCGCTGGCCGGGGCTGTCGTGAACAACTTCAGCGTGGCCGACGGCGTCTCCTATGATTCCGCCAACTTCGCCGCCTCGGGCGAGACGGCCGCCGACGGCCGCTACCGCATGCAGCTTCCCTACGATGCGCCCGGCCCGCACACCTACCACGTCAATGTGCTCTACCAGGGCTATTCGTTCACCTGTTCCCAGAACCAGGGCACGGGCTCCGAAGGCTTGGTGCCGGTCTATTCGGGGAGTTACACCAACGTGAACTTCACCCGTATCCGCGCCAACCGCACGATGTCCGGCTCCATCACCGTGGCGGGCCGGGGCTACAACCCCGCGACCGACGGCCCTCTGACCATCAACGTGGCCGGGCAAAACATCGCCGCGACCCAGGGGTTTTGGCAGGTCAGCCTCCCCGACGACACTCTGATTGCCCCCACCGCCACTTTGGGCAACTCGGCCAATGGACTCACCCCGACCAGCTTCACCAGCCCGATGCGGCTGACGAGCGACTACAACGTCTTTTACTTCGGGGTCACCATCCCCGGGCAGATGCCCGCCACCGGCTTCGCCACGGCCGGGGCGACGAGCGATGACACCGTCGGGACGGTCAACATCCCGATCAGCATGACCCTGCCGGCGGGGCTCACGACCTGGCCCAGCCAGCAGGATTTCTTTTACTCGATAGACCCGAGCGGCACGGCCGAGTATGGCGTGGATTACCAGGCGTCCGGCGGGATGCTCACTTATTTCGGCAACAAGGTTCCGGTTCCCAAGATGTTTGCCCTCAAGATCTTGCCCACCGGTGTTCCGAAAACGAAAACCATCGTGCTGAAGGTGGGCATGGCCAATGGCGTCAGCAACGTGGGGCCGTTTTCGACCTTCACCTACACCATCCACAACCCCGACCCGCAGGCGCCTTTTCACACCGCGATGGACGCCGCCTTCCCCGGCGTGACCGATCCCGCCGTGGTGGGGGACACCGCCGATCCCGACGGCGACGGCGTGCCGAACCTGATCGAGTTTGCGCTCAGGGGCGACCCCGCCTCCGGTGTGAGTAACGGCCTTGTCCTCAACACCTTGCAGGACCTTGATCCGGCTCCGGGTCATGAGTTTGGCCTGGCCATCGCCTGCCGCCAGGGCGCGGTGTTTTCGTCCCAACCCGATGGCAGCCAAAGGAATGTGGCGGCGGTGGACGGCCTCCATTACGCCGTGCAGGGGGCGACCGAGCTGGGTTCCTTCACGCAGGCTGTGCTTCACGGTGCGGTTTCCTTCACCGCTCCTGCCGGATCGGGCCTGCCGGACCTCACTGGCACGGGCTGGGAATACCACACGTTTTACCTCGCTCCGGCCGCGACCGGCTCCGCCCGTTTCCTGCGTGTGGCGGTGGACAACGGCCCCTGACGAGTCTGATGGTTAACCCGCCTGGATGGCGGCTTCGCTCAGCACGCCGATGCAGCGCAGGTTGCGGTAGCGCTGGGCATAGTCGAGGCCGTAGCCCACGACAAACTCGTCGGGAATGTGGAAGCCCACAAAGTCGGGTTGGAACTCGACCTGTTTGCGGCCGTGTTTCTCCAGGAGGACGCAGGTTCTCAGGCTGGCGGGCTCATAAGTGGCCAGGAGGCGCGCGACTTTTGACAGCGTGTGCCCGGTGTCGAGGATGTCATCCACGAGGAGGACATGGCGGCCCTTGAGATCCATGCCTTCCGCGCCCGTCAGCCGGGGGGCGCCGTTGCTGGTGGTGCCGTCCCCGTAGCTGGAGACGCGCAGGCATTCGAGGCGGCTGGGAAGGTCCGTCTGGCGGATCAGGTCGGCGGTGAAAAACAGCGCGCCGTTGAGCAAGGCGACAAAGGTAAGTTCCTTGCCGGCATAGGCCTCCGTCAGATCGCGGCCCATCTCGGCGACGCGCTCGGCGATTTTTTCCTCCGACACCAAAACTTTGCTCAGGCTGGGATGCATGGGCGCTGAGATACGTGAATCGGCCGGCAAGAGGCGAGACAGGAAGTGGGTTTCACCCTTAAAATCTCATCTCTCGAATCTCGCTTCCCGTTTCCTGTTTCACTTGTCTTCCCGCCATGGACGAGTCTCCCGACAATCCGCCTCCGCGCCCGCGTCTGGAGTGCCCGTTTCCCAAGCTGTTTCCCTCCCGGTTGCTGCGGGACGACACCTTTTACATGAAACTCGCCTACAACCAGGCGGTGGAGGCCTGGCGGGCCGACGAGGTGCCGATCGGTGCCGTCATCGTCCACCAGGGCGAGGTCATCGGCTCGGCCCACAACCTGACCGATTCCGCCAACGACCCCACCGCCCATGCGGAGATTCTCGCCATCACCCAGGCGTCCAAGGCCCTGGGGGACTGGCGGCTCAACGAATGCGTCCTTTATGTGACCAAGGAGCCCTGCCCGATGTGTTCCGGAGCCGTGGTGATGAGCCGGCTGGGACGGGTGATTTATGCCGTTCCGGACCCGAAGATGGGGTGCCTGGGAGGGGCCGCCGACCTCAACGCGCTGCCCCGTTCCAACCATCGGGCGGAACTTGTCCGGGGCGTGCTGGAGGAGGAGTGCCGCACCCTGATCCAGGCTTATTTCGGGATGAAACGTCTGGCCCAGAAAAACACTTTGCCGCCACCCGCCCCGCCGGTTGGATAGTCCCGGGAGTCGCGCCGCCCAACTAAGGGCTTTCCATCAGCCCTTTTTCTCCTCCATCATCCCTTTTTCATCACTCCTCCTCACCATGCCTTACACACTGCCCGCCCTTCCCTACGCCTACAACGCGCTCGAACCCCATTTCGACGCCCGCACGATGGAAATCCATCATACCAAGCACCATCAGGCCTACATCACCAACGTCAACAACGCCCTCGCCGGCGCCAATATCGCCACTCCCGACTGCGTCTGCGAACTCCTTTCCGACCTCTCCAAACTTCCCGAGGCCATCCGTGGCGCGGTCCGCAACAACGGCGGCGGCCATGCCAACCACTCCCTCTTCTGGGAAATCCTCGCCCCCGGCGCCGGCGGCGCTCCCACCGGTGATCTCGCCGCCGCCATTGACCGCGATCTGGGCGGCCTGGCCAAGTTCAAGGAAGACTTCGCCAAGGCCTGCATGACCCGCTTCGGCTCCGGCTGGGGCTGGCTGGTGACCGACGCCTCCGGCAAACTCTCCGTCTGCTCCACGGCCAATCAGGACACCCCCGCCATGGGCAAGGCTGTCGCCGGCTGCGAAGGCTGGCCCGTCCTCGGCCTCGATGTCTGGGAGCATGCCTACTACCTCCATTATCAGAACCGCCGCGCCGACTTCGTCACCGCCTTCTGGAACGTGGTCAACTGGGCCAAGGTTTCCGAAAACTACGCCAAGGCCCTCCAGGCCATGAAGAAGTAAGCGGTCCGCTTTTTTCCAGGCCGCCGGCGAACCCTCGTCGGCGGCTTTTTTATTTCCCACAACCTTCCCCCGCCGGCCCTGTCTCATCTGGCCGCGTCCTTCTCACGCTTCCCACCATGTCGCCCCGTGCCCTTCTTTGCCTCGTCGCCGCCAGTCTTCCCGTCGCCTCCCCGGCGCTTTACCTCACGGTGACCAAGGAGCTCTACCATGCCCAGTCCCTTTTTGGCCGTCCGGAACTGGACCCATCCGCTCCCGGCACCTTTTACGGAAACCTCAGTGATGACACCGGCCTCAATCTGACCAACGCCACCCTGAAGTCACCCGATGGCTCCGACATCCCCCTGACGGCCAACGCAGCCAAGGATTATTTTGACGCCACGGATTACTACGCCACCGCGACCGATTTTTCGTCCGCCGGCAAATACCGCAACGGGGCCTATCTGTTTGCCATCACCCCGACGGTTGCGGGCAATTTTTCGGTGACCCTCACCGGCAACACCTACCCGGACGCGCCGGCCCTGGCCGATCCTTTCAATGCCGACGGCTACGATGCCACCAAAGTCATCACCCTGAAGCTGATGCCCATGCTCGGGGCCGTCGCGACGGACAAGATTTACGCCACGATTTTCGACTCCGACTACACCCCCGTTTACTCCTATTCCGACCAGGGCATCGCCATACCCTACAACGCCACCTCGCTGACCGTCCCGGCCAACACCCTCACCCCGGGGACGGATTACATCCTCAACGTCAGTTACAACAAAAGTTCCGCCTCCACCCAGACCGGCACACTTTACAAGCGGGCCTATTTCGCCAGCGCGACCGATATGGCCTTTTCCACCATCGCGGCAGGAACGGTCTATCTGCCGGGGCAGGCCTTGCCGGACGGACGGGGAAACTCCTCCTACAACGCCACCATCGCCGGCGCGACCGGCACGGGCCTGACCTACACAGTCAGTTCGGGCGCACTCCCTCCCGGCCTGAGTCTGGCCGCTTCCACCGGTGTCATCTCCGGGGCCATCGCCTCCACCACGGCCGACCAAGACTATTATTTCAACGTCAAGGCGGCCAACGCCACTTCCAACCAGATCACCACCTTTCTCATTCCCGTCCGGGCCAACGGCACGGGAGGCACGCCGCCGGTGGAACGTTTCGGCCTGGCCAAATCGCGCTATTATTTCCAGAAAAACACCGCGACGGCCCCGGCCGCCTACCCTTCCGGCGGTTTCCGCATGGACGTGTATGCCAACGGCTTCTCCGCCAAGGGTTTGGGCGACGCGGGCGTGACCGTTCCCATCTCGGCCAACTTTGCCATCCGGCAGCGCCACCTCCTCCGCACGGATCCGCTTTCCAGCGAGGTTTATTTTGTGGAGTCGGCCGATTCCCTGGCGGCCTTGGAGGCCACTTACCCGGCCGCCCTCAACTACTCCTTCAGCTTCAACGCCCGCACCTCCGGCAGCTCCACCTTCACCTCCTCGGTCAACCTGGGGACGACCAGCTTCCCTCCGGCTCCGGTCGCGGCCGGGACCCTGCCCTCGACTCTCGCTCCGGCCAGCGCCCTCCCTATTTCCTGGTCCGCCTGGACCACGGGCAAGTCGGGCGTGCAGCAGTTCATCGTGGCCTCGGTGGTGGATGCGGACACGGGCGAGATCGCCTACGGGACTTACTCCCCCCTCTCGGCCGCCGCCGGGGCGGTCACCCTCGCCTCAACCGCCACCGGCATCACCGTGCCGGCCAACACCCTGGAAAATGGAAAAAACTACTACCTGGAGCTTTCCTACCACAACGTGATCGCCAAAAACACGGTGGCCGTGACGAATTACAATAGCGCCCTTGGGCTCGTCGAGCATGTGACCACCACCATCCTCCCTTTCGCCACCACCCTGGGGGGCTGGGCCACCTCCAACACCCTCGCGGCCCCGGC
Source organism: Opitutia bacterium (assembly GCA_031411855.1). GTDB lineage: Bacteria > Verrucomicrobiota > Verrucomicrobiia > Opitutales > JANOBW01 > JANOBW01. The sequence continues at coordinate 13,643 of JANOBW010000411.1, read as the reverse complement.
CGACATCTGGTCGGCCGATCCCGACGGCGACGGCCGGAGCAACCTCATGGAATACGCCTTCCTGGGCAACCCGAGCGACGCGGCGAATCCCTTGGCCACCGATTTCGACGGTCTGACCGATCCGGCCCTGGTGGCCGCCGCCCCCATTAGGCCTGGTCCCGTGGTCACCGCCAATCCCGCGGCCAACTCGGTGACCATCCGCCATCCCCTCCGCAAAAACACGGCGGACCTGGCCTACCTGTATCAGACGAGTTCGGACTGCGTGACCTGGACCCCCGTCGTCCCCACCACGACCAGCGTGATCTACAGCGATGATGACCGCCAGCTCATGGAGGTCACTCTCCCCCTCGCTCCGGCCGTGGGCAGTTCCAAGGTTTTTGTCCGCCTCAAGGTCCAATTCACCGAACCCTGAGCCCGAACCGATCCCATGCGAACGATCCAGCGACTGCTCCTTTTGATCCTGCTGTGTCCCCACCCCGGCCGGGCTGACTTTGCCCTTCGTGACGGCGACACGATGGTTTTCATCGGCGACAGCATCACGGCGGCCCGGGGCTACACCAAGATTGTCGAGCATTACACCCTCATGCGTTTTCCGGAGCGGAAGGTGCGCTTCTGGAACGCCGGCCAGGGGGGCGACACGGCCGAAGGCTGCCTCAAGCGCCTGGAGCGCGATGTGTTTTCCAAGGGAGCCACGGTGGTGACGGTGGCCTTCGGCATCAACGACATCGGCTGGGGCACGAAGGCCGATGCCGAGCACCGGGAGCGCTATCTCCAGAGTCTGCGGACCCTGGTGGAGGAATGTGGGAAACGCCACGTGCGCGTCTTCATCTGCTCACCCGCGATCACGGCGGAGGACCCGGCCAAGGCGGAGCTGGGTTTTCTTCAAAGCATGGCCGACGACGGTCTGAAACTCGCCAAGTCCCTTGGCGTCGGGGCGATTGATCTCCAGCGCGGCATGCGCGACATCCAGCGCAAGGTGTGGGACGCGAACAAGAACGTGAAGGACGAGGCCAAGAAGGACCGGCTGCATGTGCAGGACGGCATCCACCTTTCCGAACTCGGCCAGCTCGCCATGGCCTATGCCATGCTCAAGGGCCTGGGGGCGCCGGAGGATGTCTCCTCGGCCACGCTGGATGCCGCCGCTGGAACCCTGGAAACTTCCTCCGGCTGCCGGGTGGACCACATAGCCAAGCTGGAAACCGGGCTGGCCTTCACCCGTCTCGACGAGGGGCTGCCTCTGAACCTCGGCGTCCTCAGCGCGCTGCAATACCGCTATGTCCCGGTGCCCGATGGGATCAATCGTTACCTGTTGACCGTCAAAAACTTGCCGGAGGGTGATTACGAGCTCACCGCCGAGGGCCGCGGCCTGGGGAAAGTTTCGGCCAGGCAGCTGGCCCGGGGCATCAACCTGGCCCACATGACGGCGGATGGCTGGCACCCCGGCGGGCCCTGGGATGCCCAGTCCGATGTGGTCAAGGAGCTGGTGGATGGGCGCGACAAACTCTGGATGGGCAACCAGATGCGGGTCGAGTATCTCGGCCGGCACCCTCAGGCCGCCGAACTGGCCCGGACCAATGCCGCGTTGGATGAGGCCGTGGTGGCTTTGCTGCGCCAGACGGCCCGTCCCTATCCGTATCATTTCGAGATCAGGCGGGTGGCGAAGTAAGGGCGCCGAATCGGGGGTTGCCTCGGGGAGCGCGCCGTCGGAGCAATGGTTATCCCCGATGAACACCATCCCCCGCCTGTCCCTTCTGATGGCCGCCGGCCTCGCCCTGCTGAGTTGCAACTCCATCATCCGGAAGGACTCCGGGGCCACCTCCGGCCTGCGGGAAAGCGGCTTCCTGACCAAGCCGGTGACCGTAAACCTGGCGGCTTTCACCGGAAGCGACGGCGCGGAGGTCCTCTGCACCTTTGACGGCTCCGAGCCGGTTCCCGACAACCCCAAGGCCGCCGTGGTCAGCACCCCGACGCTCCGGGTGGAGGACACCACGGTGCTGCGGATCCGGGCTTACCATGGTTCCCAGCCCGTCTCGGAAGAGATGTCCCGGACCTGGATCTTTTGGGATGAGGTGTTGATTCAGCAACGTCCGGCCGGTTATCCCGAAATGGCCTCGGTGGCGGATTCATGGCGTCGCGAGACACCGGTCCCCTGGCGTTACGGGACACATGCGGCGGCGGTGGCGGCCGTGACTCCGGCCGAGGTCAAAAAATCCCTGCAAAGCCTGCCTTCGCTCAGCCTCGTCCTGAATCCCGAAGACTTTTGGGGTCGGGATGGCATCGGCTCCCGCCCCTATGACCGGGGGCCCGCCGGGCGGGTGCCGGCCAGTCTCTTCGGCCTGGGGTTTGGTTCCGATCCTGCGGGACAGAGTTTTCAAACTCCGGCCAAGGTCGAGATCTTCGGCCGGACCTCACGTTTCCCGCAGGCTTCGGTCAAGCAAAGCCTGCGGCTGGTCTTCCCCCGTTCGGACACATCCAAGGGGTTGCCTTTCGACCTGTTTTCCACCGGCCGGGCGGCCGACTTTCACTCCGTGGTGCTGCGCGCGGCGACGGAGGATTCCTGGGCGGTGGGCACGGAACCCGATCAGTATTGGAGGCGGGGCAGCCGGACCCCGCTCAGGCAACCCGGCCCGGAACTTGATTACGACTGGGATCAACTGCCGCACGCCGCCTCGTATCTGCGGGATGCCTTCGCGGCGGAAACCCAGAGGGCGATGGGGGTGGAAACTCCCCGGCGGCGTTTCGTCCATCTTTATCTCAACGGACTCTACTGGGGTGTGTATGAGCTGGCGGAGGACTGTGATGCGGAGTTCCTGGCCGCGGCCAAAGGCACCGCGCCGGACGCCGGCTCCGGAATCCTCCTGCTCTTGGATGACGAGGTGGTGAGCGGCGGGCAGGTGGCTGAGGAGGCTTGGGACAAGCTGCATCATGACCTGAGGCCTTTGCTTGAGGCTGAGTTCCGCCTGCGCGGTTTCTGGCCGTTGGACGGTCCGCCCTTTGACGAACCTTCGGAAACGGAAGTGGCGGAACTGGTCAGGCAGCGGTCGGAGCGGTATGAAAAAATCTCCCAACAGATTGATCTGCAGGCCTTTGCCGATTTTCTGATCCTGTCCGGCTACCTCAACCAAACCCGCCGCGCCCGTTCCTACCTGGCCTGGAGATCCGCCGGGGAAGGGGGAAAGTTTCGGTTCCTTCTTCCCGACGCGGCCTGGACCCTGCGGCCTGGCAACTGGGAGAAGGAGCCTTATAAGTTTTGGACGAATCAGCAGGATCAGTTTACCGGTCCGGGATACCTTTTCGGCGGCCTCAGCCCGACCCCCGAGTTTCAGGCCCTTTTCGAGGCCAGGCTGGCGGCGTTGCTGGGCAGGGACGGGCCGCTTCACCCCGACCAGGCCTCGGTCCGGATGTCCCTGCTGGCGAAAGGTTTCCGACCTGGCATGGCCGCCGAATTCGCCCGCTGGGGATGCGCCTACGAACGGTTTTCCGGGGAGGTGGGTGATGCCACCCCGCGCGGCGCGGCCGAGCTCTGGAAAGAGGCGCTGTCCGTTCACGAAGGCTTTCGGCAGGGCCATCACCTGGCCTTCGGCAACCGGGACGCCCTTCTCTCCAAGACCAGCGGGGTGGAGGGTGGATTTTCCAGTGTCCCGGCTGAGTTTTGGAAGAATTTCCTTCCTTCGCCCGACCAACTCCTCCGGGTGGTCCGCCCCTCCTCGAAGCCACCCGGAAGGTAGGGGTGGCTCAGGGGTTCAGGCTGAGGCGGAGGCGGATCTGCTGCATGGTCGTGGCGGGGCCGGCGGCGATGGCGGCCCGGAAGGTGACGGTCTCGGTGCCGTCGCCGTTGTCGGTGGCCGTGCCCACCTGGGTGGTGACCGGTGACCACGTCACGAAGTCGGTGGTGGTTTCCACCGTGTAGGTCACATCCGTCTGGTTGCGGAGGCGGCGGTGGGTGAGGGCGAGGAACTGGTCGGGACCGTCGGCCACCAGGCCGGGAACGGGGAGTTTGGCCCGGCCGGGCTCGCGGGGATCGGCTCCCAGCGCATACTCGGCGAGGTTGGAGACACCGTCACCATCCGGGTCGGCGGCGGGGCCGGAGACGAGGGGATCGGCCTGTTCCGCGGTTGTGAAGTTGGTGGTGGCGAAGCCGGTGAAGCTGGGGCCGGCCGGACCCGCCACGGTCACGGTCAGGGTGGCGTCGGCGGAGGCGGTGCCGTCGCTGACGCGGACGGTGAAGACGTTGGCCCCGGCCTCGGCCGGACCGGGCGTGCCGGAAAGGGCTCCCGTGCCGGAGACAGTGAGCCAGCCGGGGCCGGATTGTTTCGTGAACGAAAGGACATCGCCCGCGTCCGGGTCGGAGGCGGAAAGCTGTCCCGTGAGCGGAGCGCCCGAATTCGCGTTCAGGAAGATCGTGGATGAGGCGAAGGCGGGCGCGTCGTTGGTGTTTTCCACCGAGATCAGGAGGGTGGTCTGGCCGCTGGTCCCGGCTCCGCCGCCCAGGTTGGGGCTGCCGGTGTCGCTGACCTCGACCGTGAAGGTGTTGAGGCCCACATCGGCGTTCAGGGGTGTGCCGGACAAGGCTCCCGTGGGTGAGACGATGAGCCAGGCGGGGCCGCTCTTTTTGCTGAAGGTGAGGGTGGACCCGCTGTCGGCGTCGGAGGCCGCGAGCTGGCCGGTCAGCGGGGCGTCCTCAAAGGCCTTCAGGCTGAGGGGTGTGCCGATGAAAACGGGCGTGTCGTTGACCGGGGTCACGGTGATCGAGACGGTGACCGTGTTGGAAACGGAGAGGCCGTCCGAGGCCTGGTAGGTGAAGCTGACCGGCCCGTTGAAGTTGGCCGGCGGCGCGTAGGTGAAGGAACCGTCAGCGGCCAGGTCAAGGGTGCCGGAGGCGGGGTTGGTCACCAGGAAGGCCTGGAGGGGGGCCGCCTCGGCGTCGGTGTCATTGCCGAGCACACCGGTTCCAGGGACGGTGAGAAGGGTGTCCTCGTTGACCGTGTAGGAGTCGGCCACGGCCACGGGGGCGGTGTTGTAAACGCTTCTGCCCGGGGTTCCGTTGGTCTGGATGCTGGGGCGCCAGAAGTCGGCGCCGAGGTCCCAGGACGTGTAGGGAGCGTTGATGTCGCTGGCCACGAGGGTTTTGCCGTTGCCATCGGTCGGGTCCGCGCCGCCGACGGGCAGGAACCAGACATCGGAGTAGGCGAAGGAGAGGATGGTTTCGCCGTTGGGTTCGCGGAGGGTGATCTTTTCGCCGGAGTTGGAGAGATTGTCTATATAACCGCCGATGACGGCGACCCCGGCGATGGCACCGTAGCGGGCGGCGAAGGCGGGCGGATTTTTGGCCACGATGAGGGATTTGCCGGCGGCGAGGCTGGTGCCGGCGGGCACGGTGAAGGTGATGCCGTCGCTGAAGTAGCAGCCGGAGAGGTCGAGGGTGGAGGCCCCGGTGTTGGTCAGTTCGATGAACTCAAAGTCCTGGGTGAGGACGCCGGGCAGGGCGGCGGCCTCGGCCGAGGTGGCGTTGGCGGGGTTGTAATTGAACTCGGTGATGCGGAGGAAGTTCTGGAGCGCGCTCGGGTTGGGCGGGACGGCGAGGGTGGTGACCACGGTGCCGGCGGTGTTGAGGAGCTGGACGGTGTCGCCGCGGTTGGAGAGCGGGCCGTCGTAGCTGAAGAGGACGAGGCGGCCCTCGTTGGCCTTGGGCGAGCCGGTGCGGGCGCGCCAGCCCTTGATGGTCTTGGGGATGTAGAGGCGGCCGCCGAAGAGGACGTTGCCGGCGGGGGAGATGACGGTGCCGGCGGGGAAGGTGAAGGTGACACCTCCGGTGAGGCTCCAGCCGGTCAGGTCCACATAGGCGGCGGAGTCGTTGACAATCTCGACGTATTCGCGGTCCTGGTCGTTGCCGGCGGGGTTGGAATCGTAGTTTCCGATGCGGATGGCGGGAGCGGCGGCCTGGGCGGCGGGGAGGTTTCCATAACCGAGGGGGCCGTTGAAGATCTGGTTTCGCTGGGCCGGGAGGTAGGTGCTCTTGAGGCGGGCCACTTCGGCGGCGGCGGAGCGGGAGGGGATGGCGGAGCTCTGCTGGTTCCAGTAGCCCCAGATGCGGAGGTCCTTGGCGGCATCGTTGAAGGTGATGCCGGGCGGATCCACCTTGGCGGTGAGGGCGTCCATGCGGCTTTCGAGGGTGGGGGACGAGGTGGTGGCGAAGAACTGGTCCATCAGCGTGCGGGTGCGGCGCAGGCGCATCTGGCTGAAGGTGTCGCCCTTGTCGTCGGTGTAATAGTAGTAGCGGAAGAAGGGGTTGGAGCCCCAGTAGGTGCTGAAGACGGCGCTGTTGAAGTTGGTGAGGGTGAGGAGGTTGTCGTCAAAGTAGCCGCTGCCCCCGTAGTAGTGGCCCCAGGAGAGGTCGAGGTCCCACGGGATGGGCATCCACTGGTTGGTCTTCCCGCTGTCGCGGTAGATGAAGTAGTTCTTGTGGCCCCAGTCGTTGGAGGTGGAGAGGCTCATGGCGGCGATGAAGTTGACGGTGCCGGCGATGTTGACGTTTTCGCAGAGCCAGTTGTGGCGGTTCTGGCTGAAGGCGGGGATGACGGCGGAGGCGTCGGTGGAGGCCTGGGTGTTTTCCGTGAAGGTGTTGGGGGCGAGGTCCGTCATGGTGCCGTTGATGAGGTTGAGGACCTCGGTGTTGCCCTCGAACTTGCGGTTTTTCTTCTCGATGTTGCCGGTGGCGTCCACGGCGCGGTCGAGGTTGTTCTGGACCTTGTAGAAGGAGCCGTCGGCGTTGAGCCCGGCCTGTTTGAGGATGCCGTCGTTGGCCTCGCCGATGAGGTCGGCGGTGGCGTAGAAGATGCCGTTGAGGTGGACGCGGACCGTCTCGGCCGGGAGGGTGGGGTGGCCGGCGAGTCCGAAGAGCTGGTAGCCCAGGGGGTTGCGGAGTTTGGAGCGGTCGCGCCAGTTGGTGATGAGGTTGACGTCGGTGTGGCCGACGCCGCCCGGGGTGAAGTGGAAGCGGCGGCCCTGGTTAAAGTCTATGTCGAAGGATTTTTTGGCGTAGCCGGCGGAGGAGGCGGCGTGGAGATCAAGGGAGATGTTGTCGTAAAGCTCGCCGTTCCAGAAGATGGTGGCGCGGGTGCCGGTGGCGAGTTCGGCGGCGGCGGGATCGGCGGTGAAGAGCTGGAAGACGTTGAGGCGCGTCTGGTTGGCGAGATCGGGGTCGAGGGCGACGGTGCCTTCGTATTGGGGGGAATCGGTCGTGCTGGTGTAGGCCGGGCTGGTGGTGGCGTGGGCGGCGGCGTCCGTCGCGGTGACGCGGTAGCGCAGGAGCTGGCCGCCGCGGACGGCCCCGAGGGGAAGGTTGGCCGTCCAGACGTTGGCCGCGCCGGCGGTCATGGGGAGGGAAACCTCGGGGTTGAAGTCCACCCGGTAGTAAAGGGTGGCGGCGGAGACGGGGGCGATGGTGGGGAGGAGCGTGGCGGAGACGGGCAGGACGAAGTCATGCACGGCGGCGTTTTCCGCGACGGGGTTTTGCCAGACGCGGAGCCAGGTGCGGGAGCTGTCGCTGGCATCGGCCGCGCTGGCCCCGGCATCACACAGCAGGTCAATGCGGTCGCCGACGGCGAGGGTGACGGGGACGGAGAAGCGGCGCAGGGCGGTCTTGAGACTGATCGGAGCGGCCAGAAGGGCGGCGCCGTTTTTGAAGAGTTGGAAGCGGGTGCCATCGCCGGCGGTGGAGACGTGGTGGAAGAAACCTTCGAGGACGGCGGGGCCGGCGAAGGTGGAGGTCCAGCGGCGGACGGTGGACTGCGCGCCCCCGGAGGCGGAGCCGTTCGGGTGGGTCAGCTCGGCGGCGAGGCGGGAGTAGGGCGCGCCGGAGGCGGCCAGACCCCAGCCCGTTCCGTAAGGCGTGTAATCAAAGGTGGCGGAGAAAGGCGTGAGGGTGCCGGTGTAGTCCGTCACGAGCCCGGCGTAGTAACCATAGGTCCAGCCGTTCTGCCCCTGGGTGAGGGAAAACTGGTCAATGGAATCGGCCGCGACGGTGCCGGAAAGGAGACCGGGCCGGAGCGGCTGGCGGGACGCGCCGAGGGCGTCCACGAGGGTGTGGCCGAGGCTGGCCACGAGGGGCCCGGGGGTGGCGGCGGCGCTGTTGACGGCTCCCGGGGTGGGAGGGGAGAGGTGCTGGTTGGTGAGCTGGACGGCGCTGGATTCGAGGATGGGGGCGAGGAGGAAATCCTTGCTGGTGGGGGTGCCGTTGATGGCGAGGATGGCCAGGACGTTGGGGCCGTTGACCAAGGCGGGAAGGCCGGCGGAAGTCAGGTCAATGGTCTCGTAAACGATGGCCGAGGATTCGGTCCGGGCGGCGGTGGTGGCGTTGTAGGCCGGGGTGCCGGTAAAGTTTCCCCGGGCCACCTCGACCCCGTTCAGGTAGGCGACAAAGGCGTCCTCATACTTGAGGCGAAGGCGGAGGCTGGAAACGGTGGAACGGTCCGCGAGGTTGAAGCTGTAGCGGGTGTAGAGGGTGCTGGACTTGCCATACATCGGGTTGGTCAGCGGGAGGGCGTCGGGGTTGCCGAGATCCACCTTGAAGTGGGACACATAGCTGGTCGCGCCGGTGGTGTCGTTGTCGAAACCGATGGAGGTGTCGCTGGCGGCGGTCCAGGCCGAGGCGTCGAAGGCGGGGGTGTTCCAGGCGGCGGGCGGCTCGGCGGTGGGGACGAGGTAGCGGAGCACGCCGGCCTGTCCTTCGGTAACGAAGGAAGCCGTGGTGGTGAGGGCGCTGATGGAACCGTAGCTCACGGTGGGGTTTTGCGCCGGGTAGGTGATGTTGGCGGCGGCCGATCCGTCGGGCCGGAGGAACTGGATCAGGCCTCCCTCGCGGGGAAGTTTGAAACTGGTGTGGAGCTGGCGGGAGGGGTCGGTGCGGTCCTGGCCGGAGGCGAAGACCACGAGGTAACCCTGGGCGGGAAGGTTGACGGCGGGGAAGGTCCAGGTGTTGCCACCCTCGCTCAACTTCCAGCCGGCCAGGGATTTGGAGAAACCGTTCGGGTTGAAGATCTCGATCCAGTCGGAGGCGTTGCCGTCCTCGTCGAAGAGGGTCGTCTCGTTGTCGGCCATGAACTCGTTGAGCCGGAAATCAAACTCGGCCAGGTTGACGCCGACAAACACGCCGGAGCTGGCGGTGCCGCCCGGACCGGTGGCGGTGAGGGTGTAGGTGCCGGAGGCGGCCGGGGTGACGGTGAGCGAGCCGAAGCGGTTGGCCGTGTTGGGCAGGACGTTGACGTTGCCGGGGTTAAGAACGAGGCTGGTGACGGGGCCCTCTGCCAAGGTCCAGGTGATGACGACGGGAGAGCCCGGGGCGACATTGCCGGGAGTGGCGGTGAAGGTTTCCAGGGACGGTTTGAAGACGGCGGTGACCCCGCCGGAGTAAACACTGCCGACCTGGGCGGCGGAGAGGGCCTCGTCCCACAGGGCGAAATCGTCGAGCGCGCCGGACCAGTTCGTCTTGTTGCCACCGCCGATCTCAAAGCGGTCGGCATACTGCCAGCCGATGTTGCCGGTGAAGGTGGCGGCGGTCCCGGCGTTGAGGGCGGCGCCGTTGCGGTAAACCTTCATGGCCGTGGTCCCGGCCGCGGAGTCGAAAACGAAGGCCCAGTGGGTCCAGGTGCTGACCGGCAGGGTGGTGGTGGCGGAGAAACGGCTGTAGCCCCCGGTCTCGTTGCCGTCATTGTCCACATCGAAGTAGGCGATGCCGCCCGTCCAGAGCACGTGGGCGTTGAGGATGCGCTGCCAGGCGTTGGCATCGTTAAGGTTGGAAAGATAAAACGGCGAGGTGGCCTGGATGCCGCTGGCGACATCGGTGTTGGTCCAGAAGGAGACGGTGGCCTTGCCGCCGGTGCGGGAGCGGATCCAGTTGATGGTCTGGGATTGGACGTTGGGGGCGAAGGGGGAGTCCTGCGCCACGGCCCCGCCGGCACCGTTAAAATAAAGGGAGCCGCCGGAGTTGGCAAAAGTCGCTCCCGTCTTGGCTGTCCAGCTCTGCCCCGTGCCCTCAAACGTCAGGTCGTTGCCCCGTCCCGAGGAGTCGTGGACATCGGTGCCGGAGCCCTCGTCAAACTTATACCAGGCGATGAGCCCGGCGCGAAGCGGTGCCAGCGAGGCGAAGATAAGGCCCAAGGCCAGAAGCAGTCTGCTAAACATGATTTTGTAATTAACTTACACCCTCATGCACCCTGCTTGCCAACTAATTTACGCAGACCCCATCACGTGGCCTCGACGTGAAGTTTGAGAAGTTTTTACCAAAGGTGGGTTGGGCCCGGCCCAATGTCGTAGCGCCGACCTGGGTTCCATCGCGTTGGGTTTCTGAATAACTCCTCCGCCTCCGCACTTGCCAGCGTCACCGGCCGGAGGCTTGTTTGTCCGTTTTCCCGGCCCATCTCTCAACCATGTATCTAAAGGAAGTCCGCATCAACGGTTTCAAGAGTTTCGCCAACCGCACCATCATGCGGCTGGACCCGGGCATCACCGCGATTGTCGGACCCAACGGCTGCGGCAAATCCAACACCGCCGATGCGATTCGCTGGGTGCTGGGCGAGCAGTCGGCCAAGAGTCTCCGCGCCGGGACCATGCAGGACGTGATTTTCCAGGGCACGGACACACGCAAGGCCATGAACCTCAGCGAGGTGTCGCTCATCTTTGCGGACTGCGAAAAACAGCTCGGCACGGCCTTCAGCGAGGTGGAGATCACGCGCCGGGTTTACCGCGAGGGCGGTTCCGACTATTTTCTGAACGGCAAGGCCTGCCGCCTGCGCGACATCCACCGGCTCTTCATGGACACCGGGGTGGGGCAGGTGAGCTACTCGTTCATGCTCCAGGGCCAGATTGACCAGATCCTTTCGACCAACCCCGCCGAACGCCGCGCCATTTTCGAAGAGGCCGCCGGAGTGACCCGTTACAAGGCCCAGCGCCGCGAGGCGTTGCTGAAACTCGGCCAGGTGGACACCAACCTGGCCCGCGCCACGGACGTGATCGAGGAAGTGGGCCGCCAGATCGGCACGCTCAAGCGGCAGGCGGCCAAGGCCATGCGTTTCCAGCTCATCAAGAAGCGCCTGACCCAACTCGACCTCTCCCACGCCGGTTTCCGCGCCAACGAACTTTCCCGCTCCCTCGCCCAGGTCACCGAAATCGAACGCAGCTCCCGCCGCATCGTCGAGGACCTCGGCGGCGGCCTCACTGACCGCGACCGCCAACTGGAGGAACTCCGGGGCAAACGCGCCGAGTTTTTCCACGAACTCCAGGACATCCAGCGCCGCGCCTACGACCTGCGTTCCGAGATGGAGCAGGCCGAAAACTCCGCCCAGTTTTCCCGCCTCCGCATCGAGGACCTCAAGAAACGCCAGGTCCAGCTCGACAACGAAATCCGCGAACTCGAATCCCAGCGCCGCCTGCTCGACGAACAGGTAGCCAACTCCTCCGCCTCCAAGGAGCAGGAAATGGCCCGCCTCGGCTCGACCGACGGCGTGTTTCAGGAACGCCTCATCCAGCTCAACTCCTCGCAGGAACTCCTGGCCCAGTCCGAGCGCGACCTGCAAAAACACCGCCAGGACCTCCTCATGGTGGAAAGCGCGCTGACCCGCCTGCGCTCGAATTGCGTCAATCTCGAGGTGGATCTCAAGGGCTACCAGGTGCGCCACGCCGGGGCCAGCGAGGCCGTTTACACGCAGTCCGACGAGCTGACCGTGACGGAGTCCCACCTCGCCACGCTGCGCCGGGCCGGCGAGGACAAGGCGGCCGAACGCGAGCGGGTCGAGGAGGAGGTCAACGTCCTTAAGGCTGAGAGCGTGCGCCTCCGCGAGCAGGAGAAAACCCTTCGCCAGCGCGTCCAGGAGATGGAGCGTTCCGCCGCTCAGACCATGGCGCAAATCTCCGCCTTGGAACGACTTCAGGAGAAGATGGAAGGTTTCTCAGAAGGTGCCAAGGCCGTGTTGCAGGGCCGCGTCGAAGGGCTCGATCCCGCCACCGCCGTCCGCCTTCTGGCCCGCGAACTGAGTGTGGATCCTTCCTGGACCACCGCTGCGGAAACTTTACTTGGTCCCGCCGCCGACGCTCTCATCCTGCGCGACTCCGCCGAAGGCCCCCGCGTGGCTTCCGAACTGGCCACGAAAAAACTAGGCCGCGCCGTGCTAGGGCTGGCGGTTCCAGCCACTCCGGCGGCTTCGCCGGTTTCCGTTCCCGGCTGGCTACGCCCGGCCTCGGCCCTCATTTCGACGCGTCACTCCGACCTCACACCGCATCTTCACAACCTCTTGCAGGACTGTTGGTTGTGTGAATCCATCGGAGAGTTTCTGGCCTGGTGGAAGGGACATCCGGAGTTTGATTTTCTCCTCGTCGCCACCACCGCCGGGGAACTTCTGGACCGACGCGGCCTGCTCCATGCCGGCCAGGGCGGGAAGAAGGCCGACAGCCTCCTGGCCCGCGAAAACGAGCTCGTCCGTCTGCGTCTGGAAGCCAACCTGCTCCAGGCCTCCCAGGCCAGCCTCGCGGCGGAGTCGAGTTCCCTCCTTAACCGCCTGGCCGACCACGAGTTAAACGTCGAGGACAAGCGCTCTCTGCTCGTCGAAATCGGACAGGAGGCGTCCAACCTCAGCGGCCAGATCCGCGCGGCCGACGCCGCCCACCAGAAGGCCCGCGCCACGTTGGAAAAGGCGGAACGCGAGATGGAGGAAATGGAGAAGCAGAACGGCGAATCCGTCGCCCGCCTCAACAAGGCCAAGGCGGAACTCGCTGAAGGTGAAGGACGTGTGGAGTCCGGCCGCCGCATCATCAGCGCGACCGAGGCCGATGTCATGGCCCTGCGCGGCGAGGTGGACGAACGCCGCGAAAGCCTGAGCGAGGCCCGCTACGAGCTGGCCGAGAAGAAGCAGCGTCTCGACATGCTGGACCGCGCCCTGGCTGACAACACCCGCAAGGCCGAGGAACTCGACACCTCCGCCGCCCGCCGCGCCACCGAACAGGAAAACCTCGGCAAACAGATCGAGACCCTCGAAAGCGCCGTGCTGGCCCAGACCGCCCGCGCCGGCGAACTTTCCCACACCCTGGCCGTGACGCAGACCTCGCTGGAGGAAAAACGCGTGGCTCTGACCGGAGCCGAAACCGCCATCCGTTCTCTGGAGGACGGCATGGGTCCGCAGCGCGAGGAACTGGCCCGCGCCCAGACCGAGTTGAACAAGGCCGAGATCCGCATGGCCCGCGAGCAGGGCCAGCTCGAAAACATCATCGTGGACATCCGCAAAGAGTATCAGACGGAGGTCCAGTTTCTCGACTGGCGCCGGGAACTGTGGTCGGCCGGCGACCCCCTCCCCGAGCGCATCCGCGTGGAAATCGAGGACGACGAGGACGGTGCGGAAGGCGAGACGGTCAACACCGTGCGCCCGCCCGCCACCGAGGAAGACTTGCAGCGACTTGAGTCCACCGACTGGGTTCCACTTCTGGCCGAGCGTGAGCGCCTCCGCGACCGCCTCTCCTCCATGGGTCCCGTCAACCTCGTGGCCATCGAGGAATACGCCTCCCTCAAGGAGCGTTTCACCTTCCTCAAGACCCAGAGCGACGATCTCTGGAAGGCCAAAAACGAGCTCCTCAAGGCCATTGACGAGATCAACCAG
>JANOBW010000410.1:0-3577 GCA_031411855.1 Opitutia bacterium | reverse complement strand
ATCGCCGAGGCCATGCGCCGATCCGACCAGCCTGTCCAAGCACGGATGTCCCTAATCATGACCTGCACCCGCTTCGTGGGGAGCGGCGTAACTTCAGGTAACCGGACGAACTCCTCGACGCCCAAATAGGGGGACTTGCGACTTGCAACGGCAGCAAGGCTCGAGACGGTGGTGTCGCCAGGAAGCAGCGGAGCCGGAGCAACAAGAATCAGTGCACTGAAAGTTGCACTAGCTGTCTTTGTTCTCAAGTCCAAAGTGCTCACGTCCCTCGGCCGTCAGTGACCAGTGGAAAAAGTTGTCGATCTCGGAATGGAGGATACGGAATTGCTCGACGAGTTGCGGGACCGCTAACGGCTGGTGTCCAGCACAGAACACGTCGAGGTCCATCAGGAACGACGGCGCTTCGACGGCAAGCGGCGGAATTCCAGCGAGGAGGGTCCCAGCGGGCACGAACCCATGCCGAACCATCGCTTGGACGTCAGCCGGGAACGGACTGAAGTTCTCGACGGCGCGAGTAATTAGCTGAGTCTGCGTAATGGAGTTGGCAACCTTCTCCACAGCTACCGCCGAACTACCTGACCAGCCAACGATCTCCGGTCGGAACCACGCACGCGCCGACGCAGGTTCAGCGGGAATCGACTCCGCGATCGAGAGGTACCGTGAGCCGATCCGGTCGCAACGCGGGATCCCAAGTTTAGAAAGAGCGCTCAATAACAAATCGAACGCTTGGGCAAAAGCTTCAACGCCGCCGTACGAGTTGCCGCTTGAGATCGTCGCACTGCCCGATCCAACAAGGTGAGGCGTTTGCGGCTGCGGATGACGGTGTTGGCGAAGGAGGTCTCGACGAGTTTGGCGTCGGAGTCGTAGGTCAGGAAGGCGCACTTGCAGAGCCTGTCCTGGGCTTCCACGAGGCTGCACAGGCCGTTGCTGAGGGCGTGGGGCAGCATGGGGATGACCTGGCCGACCAGATAAGTCGAGTTGCCGCGTTTGCCGGCCTCCTCGTCGAGGGCGGAGCGGGGGGCGACGTAGGCGGTGACATCGGCGATGTGGACGCCGATGCGGGTGCGGCCGTCGGGAAGGTGTTCGAGGGAGAGGGCGTCGTCGAAGTCCTTGGCGTCCTGCGGGTCCACCGTGAAGATGAGAAGCTTGCGGCAGTCGAGGCGTCCGGCCCGTTGAGCCTCAGAGACTTCGGGAGTGAACTTGGCGACCTCGGCGAGGACGGCGGGAGGGAAGTCGTTGGCGAGGGAGAACTGGCGGAGCAGGGCCTCGTGTTCGACGAGGGGCTCGAAACTCTTGCCGAGAACCTCGATGATTTCGCCTTCCGGCGGCTGGTGGGCGTCGGTCCAGTCGTCGAGTTTCACCACCACCTTGGAGTCCACCGGGCAGGCCGGGAGGTCCTTGGTGCGGGAGGGATCGGAGACGATGATGTCGCGGTTGAAACGGGGGTCGTCGGGGATGACGAACCAGTAGGTCTTGGCCTTTTTGAGGGTGCCGGTGACGGTGTCGCGGGCGCGCTCGAGAATGGTGTGGACGCGCCCGTTGACCGTTTCGTCAGAGGCGGAAGGACCTTTGCGGCCGGAGCGGCCACGGCGGGGAGGGAGGAGGCGGACGACGACGCGGTCCTTGTGGAGGGCGACGCCAGCATCTTCCGCAAATACCTGGATATCAGGGAGTTTCGTTTCAGAGTCGGTCGGTTCGGGGATGAGGTAGGCGTTGCCGTTCTGTTTGAAGAAAATCTGGCCGGAGACGAGATCGGCGTCGCGGGGAAGGACGAGGCGGTCGCCCTTGATGCGGACGAGCGAGCCGGAGCTCAGGAGCTTGCGAAGCTCGTTTTCAAAGGCGCGGCGGGCGCGGGCGGGAATGTGCAGTTGATCGGCGAGGTCGGAAGCGGTGGCAGGGACGTAGTCGGGATGGCAGAGAAGGGAATGGAGCTTTTTAAGGGCGGACATGGGGAGGGGTTATTGGGGGCGGGCGTTCAACGGTGAACGGGGGCCCGAGGTGAAACGTGGGAATGGCCTTGAGGCCGGGACTGATGGGGGAGGGGAGCAACTGGCCGAACCTGCCCGAACCTTCTGATTATCGCAACCAACGGAACGGAAAATATCGTCTGAACTCACTCTGTATCAAAGAAAAGAGCCCGGTTTCCCGGGCCCTTTGAAATTTTCGGACCGCTTAGGAGGCGGCGGCGACGGTCACCGGAACCTCAAGCATGTTTTTGGAACGGGTGGCGCGTGTGTTGGCGACATGGGCCCGTTCGCGGACGGCCTTGCGGCGGTTGGCCAACTCGCGCTGACGGCGAGAGGAGGGCTTGTTGCCGGGACGGTGTTTAAGGGCTTTGCGTTTGCCTTGGAGGGATTTTAGACGGCCGCTCATGGTGTGCGATGCTTAGTTGTTGGAAGAAAGGAAACTCTGGAAAATGGAGATGGCTGGGTGTTTGGCAAGAAAAACTCTCAAGGAAAGCGTTGACAAAATGGCGGGAGGTTTCTTTGCTCCTTACTTCCTCACTGATGGTGGTAGTAGCTCAGTTGGTTAGAGCATCGGATTGTGATTCCGAGGGTCGCGGGTTCAAGTCCCGTCTATCACCCCAAGTGAGGTTTTTTTGTGCCCGGACGGGCCGCCCCTAGGGGCGGATACGGCGGCGGGTGCGGTGAAGCCCGGTCAATCCAACGTCAAATTTATGAGGGCGTGGAGTTTGCAATCAAATGGATGCCGGGCTGTCGCCACAGGGACGGATGGGAGGGGGCTGACCCGCGACGCATTCATGCTGACGGAATTCCAATGGCCGGAGAGGCCCCGGGGACGGGATGCGCCCAAACTGTTGAAAGTCAGTTCCAACTCTTCATCCGACCGGCCCCCGGACATCGGCTGCCAGCTACCTGATTTCCCGCACTTTCCGCTCTCGCCATGGTGTTCGTTTTTAGGCATGGGATTTGCTGCATGCCTCTTGAAATGGATTTTCGATCCTACTCCCCTGCCAACCTGTATGACGAAATGTTCTCTGAAAAGGGAACGTTGCGCCCGAACTATGAGGCTGTCGTCCGGCAGCTCTCATCCTTACCCCGCGAGGAAATGGAGCAGAAGGTCAAAAGCCTGGACCTGCTCTTTCTGAAGCAGGGGGTGACTTTCACCGTTTACGGCGACGAGGCCGGCACCGAGCGTGTCTTCCCTTTTGATCCCGTGCCGCGGGTCATACCCTCGCACGAATGGGAAACGATCGAGCAGGGGCTGGTCCAGCGCATCACCGCGCTGAATCTCTTCCTCTACGACGTTTACCACGAGCAGAAGATCCTGCGTGACGGCGTGATCCCGCCGGAGGTGGTGCTTAAGGCGGCTCACTATCGCCCCGAGTTTGTCGGCTGCAAGGTGCCTCGCGACATATACATCCACGTCTGCGGCACGGATCTGATCCGCGACAAGGATGGCAGTTATCTGGTTCTGGAGGACAACGGCCGGTGTCCCTCAGGAGTTTCCTACGTGCTGGAAAACCGGTCCGCCATGAAGCGGGTGTTTCCGCATCTTTTCCGCGAGGTGAATGTCCGCGCGGTGGACACCTATCCGGCCGACCTGCTGGCGACGC
>JANOBW010000409.1:0-6799 GCA_031411855.1 Opitutia bacterium | reverse complement strand
GGGGTAGAGCCCCTCGGCGGGCTGGGTGTAGGGCAGGGCGAGCTCGGCGGAGAAGGCCCCCGGGGCCAGTTGGAAACGGCAGCGGAGGGAGCCGTCGCCGGACGCGGCAAAATAGACAAGGTCGGGCTTTTTGTCGCCGTTTACATCCTCGGCCATGAGGTAGCCCACCTTGTCGTCCGTGGTGGTATAGGAGACGGGATCGGTGAAACCGCCGGCTTTTTGCTGGAGAAAGATGAGGAGCCTGCCTTTGGCGAGGATGGCGAGGTCCGTCCGGCCGTCCCCGTCCAGATCCGAGGCGATCATCGAGGTGGTGCCGGGGAGTGGTTCGAAGTTCTTATAGGAAAACGACTTCGTAAAGGAGGCGTCCTTGCCCTGAAAACGGACGAGGAGGGCGTCGGAGGCGCCGGTGGCGGCCAGATCGGGGCGGCCGTCGCCGTCAAAATCGGCGGCGGCGAGGGCGAAATGGCGCTGGTCGGTGGGGAGGGAGACGGCCTGGAAGCGTGAGTCCTCGACGAGAGGTTCCCAGCGGTTGCGGGAAACGGCGCGGCGGGCGTTGGCGGCGGCGGCCCCGGGGTTGCGCTGGTAAAGGAGGACAAACTTGGCGTTCTCGTTGTTGAGGAGGGCCAGATCCAGTTTCCCGTCGCCATCAAAGTCGGCCGGGGCCAGGCCCCGCGAGTCCCAGGTGACCTTGGCCACCTCGGGGCCGTCGAGGCGGAGCGGTGCCGCGAGGGAGGGGTGATGAAGGAGGAAGGAGGAGGCGAGGCAGAGAAAGACCGATTTATGATTGACGATTAATGATTTATGATGGGACGAAGCAGCGTGGCGCATGGTGAGGAGCTTGTGGTTGTGATGCCGGTTTCGAGATGGGATTGGATTCTGTTTCAAGGTTTAAGAAATCATAAATCAAGAATCATAAATCATTAATGGCCTTTCGGCCTTGCCCGTCACTTGCCTTCGGGGCGGGCCAGGAGGCGGGCTTTCACGACCATGGCGTTGTCGTCCATGGTGGACTTGGAGACGACGTAGTGGGGGAAGTGAAGGTTTTTCGGAATGCTTTTGGGATCAACGATTTCCGGGCCGTCATTCTGGGCCGATTTCTCGGCGATTTTGGCCAGGGCCTGGATGAGCATCTGGACGAGGGAGTCCATGTCCTGATAACCGACGGAAAAGGCGGAGCCGGGAAGTTTGTCCAGCGCGCCGGCGATGACCGGATTGCTGAAGACACCGTCGGCGGACTTTTTGGAAATGCGCCCCAAAACCTTTTCGAGGAGGGAGCTTTGTCCGATGCTGAAGAGAAGGTAATCGTCGGTCAGGACATAGGCGACGGGCATGGGTGACTCCTCGGCGCCTTTGACGGCCTGGATTTTGAAGCCCATGTATTCGCGGGTTTCGAAGAGGGCCTTATCGGGGGCGAGGCCGTTGATAAGGCTTTTGAGGGCGAGTTCAAAGGCGGCCCGGTCCTTGAGTTTGAACCCGATGACCTGGTTTTGCGAGGCGAGGGATTGGAGAGGGTTGTCCTCGTCGGCGTCGGCCTCGTCGGCGTTGGCCTTGGGGGGGCGGGGTTCGGCCACGGAGAAGACATCCTTGTCGAGGTTGGCGAGCAAGTCGGCCTTTAGGTCCACGCCGGTGGCGGCCTTGAGCTGGGCGAGTTGTCCTGTGAGCAGGATGCCGGCGGGGGGATAGATGTCGGCGACGAGTTTTTCGATGTTGGAGACGGTGGCGGCCTGGTCGAAGCGGCCGTAGCTGGCCGACTTCACCTCGGGGGGAAGGAAACCGGGGGCGGTGCCGGAGTCCGGACCGAAGGCGAAAATCGAGAAAAGGCCGGGTTTGCGGGCGTAGGTCACGCCGTAGGAAAGGTCGGCCTGGTCGGCCGAGAAGTTCATGGACAGGAAGATGTTACGGAAGTCGGAAGCGCCCAGGGCGTCCACCAGCTTCGAAGGGTTGAAGTCGGTGGGCTTGCGGCTTTTGGCCCCGGCTTCGGCCAGGGACTTGATCCCTTGGGCGATGATGCCGGTGAGGTCGGCCGAGACGAGGATGTCACTCGGCCCGGCCCGGTCTAGGACGCCGCGGTGGGTGGCCGATCCGGCGAGGGTGTCCTTGGTGGAGCCGGATTTTTGGCGGTCAAGGAGGGTTTTGATCTCACTCTCGGCCGATGAGTAGATGAGGACCCCGTCGTTCACGGCCCAGGCGAATTGGTCGAGGACGTCGTGGGCCTCCGGCTTGAGTTTCCAGAGGTGAAGGGAGACTCCCTTGTAGTCGGCCTTGGTTTCGACATAGTCTTCCGGAAAACGGGCGGAGGGGAAGTCCTCATTTTCAGCCGGGGGGGAGTCCTTGGATTTTTTGGTCTTGGCATCGGCCCGTTCCTGCTGGGCGGTTTTGCCGATGGCGGTCAGGATTTTTTCGGCCAGGGCCTCATCTCCGGAGAATTCGGCCATGAGGGCTCCTTCAAGGCTCCAGGAGACATCCTCCTTGGGGTTGATCTTGTAGTCGTAGATGGAAAAGGAGAACCCTTGGGGAAACTTGGCGTCGAGTTCCTGCTCCGTGAGGCCGGTTTCCTCCTTGAGGATACGCTTGGAGGCCTCGCTGGATTCATCCTCCATTTTTTTGAGGAGGGGGGCGAAGAATTTTTTCAGTTCCGGAGCCTGGAAGGGTTTGAAAATCGGGAGCGTGTCCAACGATTCCAATTTGGAGAGACTGGATATCTCGAGGTAGAGGTCGGTGGAGGCCGGGAGCAGGCTGGCGTAGTCGGTTTTGGCGAAGAGGCCGGCCGGCATAAACAGGGAGACGGCCAGGCAAAGGGGGGCGGTGGAAAGGCGCATGAAACGTGGTGTGGAAAAAAGGTTGAAGGTGAGGAGGCCGTTTCCGGTTTCAGGGTTTTTTGCCTGAGGTGGCCTCGGGTCGGGGGGGGCGGGCGTAGCGGAAGCCGGCGTTGGGGTTGGCGGGGTCGAAGGCGAAAGTGTCGCGGTTTTTGAGAAACCCCTTCAGCACGGTGGACGGGATGGCAAAGCCCAGGCCTTCGGTCCCGGCGGCGGCTATCTTCATGTTGTTCACGCCCACGACCTCGCCCTTCAGGTTGAAGAGGGGACCTCCGGAGTTGCCGGGGTTGATCTGGGTGGTGGTCTGGATGTAGAGTCGGCCGTCGTCGAGGCGGTTGCGAAGGGAAACGATGCCCTGGGAGACACTTCGTTCCAGTCCGAGGGGAGCTCCGATGGCGAAGACAGGCTGGCCTTGTTTGAGCTCGTCGGAATCACCGAGGGGAACGGTGGGAAACTGCCGGTTGTCGGGGGTTTCGATCTTCAGAAGCGCCAAGTCCAGCTCGGCGTTGGAGGCGAGAATACGGACGTTTTCAAAGGTCTGTTTGTCCAGTCCGGTTTTCCCATTGGCAAAGAGGGTGACCGTGACCTCGGTCTCGCCCGCGATGACGTGGTCGTTGGTGATGAGGTAACCGTCGGGGTGGATGACAAAGCCGGAGCCCAGTCCGGAAGGGGTCCGGATGAGGGCGACGCGGTCGCCGATGGAATTCACGAGATCCTTGACATTGCCGGTCTGGGCGGTGGTGTCCGTGCGGTAGAGGTCGGCCCCGTGGGCGGCCGGCGTGGCGGCGGGGGCGCCTTCCTTGACGATGCCGGTGATGGCCTCCCGCGGGATGGTGAGGACGGTGAAGCCGAGGTCCACCACGACTCGTTCCGTGGTGTCGGCCAGGATGGTGCCGGTCACCGAACCCCCGCGGGCCAGTTGGATGAGTGAGGTGGCGGAATGGGCCGTGGGGGAGGCGGCCAGAAGTGACAGAAAGGCGGCGAAGAAGCGCATGGAGGGGAACAGCTATGTTTTGTCTTCGGGCTTTTACAAGGCAGGACGGCGGTTTGACCGCCAAAAACGTCAGGTCCGGGACATTTCCCGCCAGGGACGGCCGAAGAAAAAGGTGAGATAGAAGGCGATGGCAAGGAGGGTGGCGGTGAGGCCATGTTGCAAAGCGGTGACCATAAGGTCGAGGGAGGCCGAGTCGATTTTATCCCGAACCTCGTCGTCGGATTCGGCTCTGACCTTGCCCAGGCGATCCAGGATTCTGACCCTGAGGACCTCGGTGTCCGGTTCTTCAAAAAACTTGGGGTCACTGATCAGGGGTTTGATGATGTCCTGAAGCCTTTGGCGATCTTTCGTCCCGTCCAATTCGTCGCGGGCCTTTTCAAAGATCTTGTGCCGCTCGGAGAGGACGCGGTTCTCCTTCTCCTGGATGAGGTTGCGAGCCTTGATGGTGGAGACGACGACACAGGGGACGACGAGGACGTGCAGGGTGCAGAAGACCAGGGCCACCCAGGTGAGCAGGGCGCGTCCCATGACATCGGGTCTGGGGATATGACGTGCCAAGGGGAGCAGGCCGATCACGATGCCAAGGAGGGGGAGGTAGGCGGACTCGTTGATGTTGATCAAGTTGTTCAGCACCGAGGCGGTGTCGCGGGGGTTGATTTTCCGAAGTTCCAAAATGATGTCCAAACTGCCGAGGAATACCAGGATTAACCCGATAAGGAGAGAAATCCGGGAAAACCGGGCCAGTTGGGGCGAGTCTTCGGAAGAGCCGGGAGGGGCGATTTCAAGCGGGTTGGTCATTTGGGGAGACAGGGGCTGGAAAACCGCGGGGGGAGAACAGGGCGAGGAAGAGGAGGGCGAAAGCGAAAGTGCTGGAACGAACTATCTTGCGGATAAAGTAAGTGATGGTTTCAGCTGCCTTTTCGCTGGCCTCAGCATTGATGGACTGAACGGTGGAGATGTTCATTTCGGTTATCTTTTTGACTATCCTGCTCCGATATTCATCGAAAGAAAGGCTTTGAGTATCGACCAGATTGAAAGTGTCGGTGGGCAAAAGTGCGTCCAGCTCTTTACGGTTGGCGCAGGTCTTTATCTGTTCCAAAATTTGTGAAAAGAACTCCTTTCTCTGTTCCATCACGACATTTTGTCCGCCATTTAATTGTGTGATGCGCGTGCTGCTGGCTTTGATCAGTGCTCCGGCCAGGATAAGGTAAAAAATGGCCAGCAAGCTCAGAAGAATACGGACAGTAAGGCGCAGTTTGATGGTTCCGAAACGGGTTGAATTTGGGCCGGGAGTGAAAAACAAAACACTTCCAAGCAGGAATATGGGGGCGATTCCATTCCACTTGGGTGAATTTTTAAGAGTCCAGATGGCATCCTCCAACCTGAAAGGGATAAAAATGCAAACCAATTGGACCAAGGCACATGCAAGCAATACGATACCCGTGGCCCGAAAGGCTCCGAGCATTGAGAGCCGGTCAGATTCCTCCAACTGATGGGGTAGGGTGGAGGCGGTGACTTCGTGCTCAGGGATCATTTTGCCAAACAAAAAAAGCCCGAGAGTGACCTCGGGCTTGTGAGAGTGAAAATGGCTCAAGCCTTGACCCGGCGGCGAAGTTTCCAAGCCGAGGCAAGACCAAGAAGGGCGAGACCTGCGGTGGAATCGACACCAAATGGAACGGGGGTGACAACATCCTGCCAAGTCTGTCCGATTAGAAGGTTGTCAATTTGGAATTGGTCACCGGAATCCAAACCGGTAAATCCAAAACCAACGGTGTTGATACTGCTCAACCCTGAGTTGGCCGTGCCCACTGATACCGTTGTGCTACCCGTTCCAGCAGAGTCAGGAACGATGCCTGTTGGGTTGGCAAAAATGGTGAATCGATTGTAGGTGCTTGATCCAGCGTCTTTAGTCAATTTACCAACGATAAAATAGGTTGCAGGTGTTGTTCCAAAATTAGGAACGCTTCCTGCCAAGCCACCGCTGGTTTGAGCATACGTTCCATTAGTTGTGGCCCGAACTCCGAAGTCTGTGGCTCCACCCACATCGCTGAACCCAATATCATAACGGTTGCCTGCGGTTCCAGCCGTGCCGAGGTAGAAATAGAAATTTTCCGTGGTAAAAGTTCCGGCCTGGAAGCGGGCGAGAAAACTCACATACACATCAGGTTGGGTTGCGGCAACCAAGGCTGTGGTGAGAGTGCGGGTGGCGGCAGTTGTGTTGGTTACGTTTGCAGCGTTGCTGCTGAACTGGACCGCGCTATTGATCGGGCTGGCGGGAATGTTTACGCCTGATCCGCTGTAGGACATGGCCGAGGTCGTGGCTGCGACTGAACCCACCGATGTGTTGGTGGTGTTGGTTGTCCAACTCGTTTCAACAAAGCCAAAGCTGGATCCGGCTGGCGAAACGACACCATTGAGGGCTTGGCCCGGCGAGGCGGCGGTTGTATATTGGAACTCGTCGCCGGCAAGTTTTGCGGCGTGAACATTCGAGGCAGCGAGGGCAAGGACGAGGGAAGTGGCGAGGAGTTTCATGACTTTGTAAAGGTTTTGGCAAAAGGAGGTGTTTGAGGCAAGAGATTTTTCGTGAGGACGGTCTTTTCTTTAAGATTATTTAACTTCCAGCAGACTTCGTGCCGATTCTTCGCGAGCTCGAAATCCCTTCCCTATCGGGGTTAAATCTTAGGATAACGCAAACTATGACATTCGTGTCAGGTGGACGATCTGCCCGTCGCAGGCGAGGGCCATGCCTTCCGGCAGCTTCGCGTTGGTGGTCTCGTGATCGAGATGGTAGTTCATGTGGGTGAAGAGGGTGCGGCGGGCTCCCACTTTTTTCGCCGAGTTGATCGCTTCGGGGAGGGAGTGGTGGGAGGTGTGATGGAAGGGCTGAAGGGCGTCGAGAACGAGGAGGTCGCAGCCCTGGGAAAGTTGCAAGGCCTCGGGAGTCAGTGATTTGCAGTCGGTGAAATAGGCCGCGCGGGTGCCGGTGGCG
>JANOBW010000408.1:0-3663 GCA_031411855.1 Opitutia bacterium | reverse complement strand
CCACCTCCCCCCCGCCCCCCACCTTTCCCCGAGCCAAAGCTCTCGACTACTTGGCTCCGCCTCAGACCCCGCCGGCGGGCGGCGTCGCACCCGGAGTCGGCCCGGCCTTTTTGCGCTGGGGGGAGCGTTCGGTGCGGCTGGCACTTTGCCAGGCCCGGAGGCGCTCGGGTTGGCGGGCGTATTTGTTGTGGACCAGGGCGTCGAGGTTCTGGACGACCTCGGCGGCCTCGCTGAGGAGTCGGCCGATGGCGGCGGTGTTTTCCACGCCGTCCTGAGTCTCACCCCGGTTGCGTGCCCCGGTGGCACGGAGCGCGTCGAGGTCGGCCCGGAGGTCTTCCACGAAATCAACGGGGAGTTCATAGGCGACAAACTTGGCCCGGAGTGAGGCCTTTCCCGCCAGCGTCTCAGGGCTGTCCCCGGGCTGGTCCTCCAGACGGGTGAGCAGGGAGTCGGCATGGGTCAGGCGGGCGGACTCGGACGTGTTGTCCGGGACGTTGTAAGGGGCGGCGAAACCCGGGTCGCGAAGGGCGATGGCACGGGCGGTCCGGGAAAGGTTGGTGAAATCCTCGGCCAGGGCGTCGAGGAGGGTTTCCTTGCTCACCCGGGTGGGGGTTTGGTCCGCTTTGGCGAGGTTGAGCCGGACGATGATGTGGTCAAGGTCGGCAAAGAGGGCGCGGGCCGTGCCCCCGGGGGCGAAGTCGGCGGCGTTTTCCTGGCCAAAGGTTTGCACGCGCAGGGCGCGGTCATAGCGGCGTTGATCTCGGTCGTTCATGTTTTGATTAGGTGGTGTGGTGATGAAAAGCTCGATGGAGCCGGGCCGTCAAAAGAAGCTGACGGCGTTTCGGCAAGACGTAAAAATCAGTTGTATCAACTTTTTAAACACTTGAATTTAATGCACATAGACAAACCTTTGCCCGCAAACCACCCGGACTGAATTTATCTAAAAACAAGCCACAGGGGCCGGAGTCCCGACTAAAATACGCCGGGGTCCCGAGATGAACACGCCGGGGTCCCGGATGAATCAGGAGGGGTCCCGGATCGAACGCGTAGGGGGCCCGGCATCGTTACGCCAGGGTCCCGGGGTTCTCGCACGTGGTCCCGGGTCCGTGGCGAGGGGGTCCCGACCTCATCGCGCCTGGGTCCCGAGGTCTTCGCCCGGGGTCCCGCATCAGGCACGTCGGGGTCCCGGCCTCATCGCGCCTGGGTCCCGAGGTCGTCGCGCAGGGGTCCCGGCTCCGCCTCGCCGGGGCCTCGGCAGTGCAGGAAGGGGTCCCGGACCACACGCCACGGTGCACAGCCTGTCCTGAATTCCAGTTGCATGACAACTTTTCCGAACAAAACTCATTCCACCCCTTTCCCTTCCTCCGCTCCCCATGAAACTGCCACGCGCCTCCCTCCTGGCCTTCCCGTGCCTGCTACTGACTCTCTGGCTGGCGTTGTCCTTTCCTTGCCGGCCCACGGCCACGCCCCGAAGTTCCGCCGCCACCCCGGCAACCCCTTCCGCCCACGCCGCGCCCCACCACCCGCCGGGAGTTTCCGCCGCCGCCCCGGCCCCGGCTCCCGCCCTCCCCGGTCTGACCTCCGCCCCGGCCCACGCCGATCCGGTCGAGGAACCCGCCGCGCTCATCCAGGCCGCCCGGCCGGAGTCCCGCTGGCAGGCGCCCGTGGCCGAGGAAAGTTTCTCCGGGTTCCGCGACTGGGCCAACCAATGGGCCGCCGCCCCGGCCGGCGAGCGCACCCCGGAACGCCTGGCCCAGGGTGTGGCCCTGGCCGACCGCCGCCGCCATGAGATGGCCGACCTGATTGACCAAAACCCGCGCCGCGCCCTCGAACTGGCCGTGCCCGCCGGCATCCGCGCCCAGTTGCCCGAGGCCATCGTCTCACGCCTGGAGGAACCCGTCAGCGGCAAGGGCGACCTCTGGGTCGCGGCCCTCTCCCCCAAACCCGGGGAAACCCTCCAGCTCCCGCCCGTCCAGCGCGAGCTCATCCTCGACGGCGGACGCAGCCTCGCCGCCTTCACCTACGGCCGCCGCGCCGATTCCCCCAGCCGCCTCGAGATCGCCGTCCACGGCGTGGCCCTCGACGGCAAGATCGCCCTCTCCGACCTCCCCGGCCGCGTGCTCGACGCCACCGAGGCCGCCGCCGCCAAGGCGCAACAGGCCGACCCGCTCTGCCCCACCTCCGGCCTGCCCACCGCCTCCCAGGGCGACGAGGTGGCCGTGGGCTGGGACGGAGCCCAGGTGACCTTCTTCTGCGGCCCCTCCCACGCCGGCACCGTCCTGCTGGAGGCCGCCCGGGCCGAGGCCGCCTCCCCGCCCGCCATCGCCATGTCCGGCGGCACCACCTCCTCCGACAGCCCGCCCATCGCGCAAAGCACCTACACCGAGGGGACCAAAAAACTCCTTATCATCCGCGTGGATTTTCCGGACAAGGCCGGCGAGGTGGTGAGCGATGCCACGCTCACCGCGTTGATCAACAACATGAAGAGCCACTGGGCCGCCATGAGTTTCGGCAAACTCAACTGGGCCGCCTACGGCAGCGGCTCCACCTTCACCCCCACCCTCCGCCTGCCAAAGGGCCATGCCAGCTACACCAGTTTCGGCACCATGCTCGACGCCGCCCGCACCGCCGCGGCCGACGCCGGTTTCCGCTACCAGGACTACAGCTTCGAGGTGGTCGTGACCGGCGACAAACCCGATGTGGGCTTCGGCGGCATCGCCTTCGTCGGCGGCCGCGGGGCCTGGCTGGCCAACTCGCAGTGGAACCTCGGCGTGTGCAGCCACGAGGTCGGCCACAACTACTCGCTCAACCACTCCGGTTTCTGGGACACCACCGACGGCACCACCATCGGTCCAGGGGCCAACGTGGAATACGGCAACCCCTTCGACCACATGGGCGGCGCCAGCAGCTCCAACAACGCCCACTTCGGCGCGCGCCAGAAAAACCAGCTCGACTGGATCGTGGACGGCGATGTGGCCAAGATCGGGGCCGACGGCCAGACCCTCACCCGCATCTCCGCCTTCGATAACAGCGCCGCCACCGGGAAAATGGCCATCGCGGTGGACCGCGCCGGCACCACCACCGACGACTACTGGATCGAATACCGGGGGGAATACGCCTCCTCCAACACCCGCATGCGCGACGGCGTGATCCTCAACTGGGGCCCATATAACATCAACAACGCCAAGCCCATACTGCTCGACGTGGTCCCCTCCACCTCCGACAAAAACGACTGCACCCTCCTCATCGGCCGGACCTTTTCCGATGCCGCCGCCGGCATCCACATCACCCCCGTCCTGCGCGGCACGACCAACAGTGTTTCCTGGGTGGACGTGCAGGTGAACCGCGGGGCCTTCGCCGGCAACCGCGCCCCCTCCGCCACCATCGGGGGCTCCGCCGTCAACCCCGCCGTCAACGCCTCCACCACCTTCACCGCCACCGCCAGCGATCCCGACGGCGACACCCTCGCCTACTACTGGGAATGGGGCGACAGCACTTACACGGCCAACAACAGCGCGAGCGCCGCCCACTCCTGGAGCGCCTCCGGCACCAAGACCGTCCGTTGTTTCGTATCCGACATGAAAGGCCAGACCATCACCGCCCAGCTGCTGGTGCAGGTCGGGACCAGCACCACGTTTTTCGTCCAGGGCGTCGTCACCGGCG
>JANOBW010000407.1:0-21173 GCA_031411855.1 Opitutia bacterium | reverse complement strand
GGCTGGTGGCAGGTGGCGCAGTGGGCGTCACGATGGAAGACCTCCTTGCCCAGGGCATAAACCTTCTTCTCGGCCTCGGACAGCTTCCGGCTGGGCCCAAAACCCTTGGGCTCGTCGTTTTCCGAAGCGGCGAACTTGAATTTACCGGCCAGAAAGTCGGCGGCTCCCTGGTTGCCAGCGAGGTCCGCCTTGCCGGAGGACTTGAGCTTTTCGATATCATCCTTAAGGGTGATACCCAGAATCTGCTTGGTCACCGGCACCATCCAACGGTCCAGAGGTTGTTTCAACCCCGCCAGGGCAATCTGGGCTCCGGCCTCATTGTTAAGCCAGGAAGCAGCCACCATGGCTTCCAGGCGAACCTGGGCGTGAGGATCATCCGCAGCGGCCTGCCAGAGAAGTTTCATGCTGTTCGGCACGTCGCGATAAGCGTAGCGAAGCACGTGAACGGCGGCGGCGCGGGCCTCGGAGGCCTTGGCGGTGAGGCAGGCAGTAAGGATGTCCGCGTCCACCTTGTTGAGTCCCCAGGTGACCCAGAGCGCCTCACAGAGGTTGTGCTCATATTTCGCTTCCGTCTTGTCGAGTCCGGCCACCCATTTCCTGACGGCGGGAAGCACTTCGGTGGCGGGACGGCCGCGCAGCTCGCGACGGGTCCGGTAACGGGTGCGGTATTCCGGCTCCTTGAGGTTTTCCAGAAGTTGGGAAATCGAGGCTCCGGCGACCTGCACGGGTTTCACCAGGGGACGTGACGGGTAAGTGATGCGGTAAATACGGCCGTGTTCATGGTCCCGGTTCGGATCGCGGGCGTTATGCTGCATGTGCCCGATCAACGCATTTTGCCAGTCAATGAGATAGAGGGAACCATCGGGGGCGAACTCACAGTCCACCGGACGGAAATTCGGGTCGGTGGAGGAAAGCAGGTCCCCAGCCTGCTTGCCGGTGTAACCGGAGCCGTCGCGGGAGATGTCCCACATGCTGGTGCCAAGGAAGCCGATGCAGTTACTCAGGATGAAACGGCCTTGGTATTCCTCCGGGAAGTGCCGGGAGGAAATGAATTCGCTCCCCGAGGTGGGCCGTGCCCGCTTCGGGGCAAACTCGCCCGCCTTGTTGATTTCCACGCCATAAGGCATCTTGGCTGACACCGGCAGCCCCCACCAGTTGTCACCACCAGAGGCGTCCGAAATGAAGAGTTGGTCCCACTCGTTGAAGGCGATCCCCCAGGGGTTGTTCACATCGGTCTGGGCATAGCGTTCCAACTTGTATTTGACCGGATCGTAACGCCAGACACCGCCGTCGTTGCAACGTTGCGGACCATAGGGAGTTTCCACCTGGGAGTGGAGAAAGCGGCCTTCGCAGAGATAAAAGGCCCCCGAAGCATCGGCGGAATAGGCGGAAATGGCATGGTGGGTGTCGTGGGTGTCAAAACCTCCCATGATCACCTCCATCCGGTCCGCCTTATCGTCGTGGTTGTCGTCCACCAGCAGGCACAGGTTGGGCTCCTGCGAGAGGTAAACGCCCTCGGGCGCGAACTCAAAACCGATGGGCAGTTGGAGGTGGTCGGCAAAGATGGTTTCCTTGTCCGCCCGACCGTCGCCATTGGTATCCTCATAGATGATCAGTTTGTCGTTCGGACGACCGTCACCGGGCCGCCAGTGAGGGTAACTGGGAGTGACAGCGACCCAGAGGCGGCCCTTGTTGTCGAAACTCATCTGCATGGGATTCTGCAGGTTGGGAAACTCCTTCTCGGAGGCGAACAGCTCGATTTTGAAGCCGGGTTGGATGGTGATCTTTTCCAAGGACTTCTCCGGGGAAAGATACTGGATCGGGTTTTTGAAATTGGTGGGGACTTCGGGTAGGGGCGAGGTAGCGGAATCATCCACCTGAGTGCTCTTGGATTTTCCCTGGGCAATCTCGTAAAGCCGCTTCTCGCGCACCGCCAGCATCTCCCGGGTCTTCTTGATTTCGGCGGGATAGTTTTGGGGGCCGTAGGGATTGTAACGCTGGCCGTAGGCGTGGACACCATTGAGGATATTGATGTCGTTGAACCAGCACCAGTTCTTCTCCTTGACCATGTCGAGGACGAGGACGGGGGCCGCCTGGGAGGCACGTTTCCGTTCCGCAAACAGGCCTTCGGCCAGGATCGGGGCCAGTCGCCGATAGCCCAAATCATTGAGGGCGAAGCCGTTAAGTGTCAGATCTTCCTTCTCCGAGGCGTAGAGTTTCGCGGTGGCGCTGAAGAGATCAATGAAGCCCACCTTGTTTTTTTCGGCCACCCGTTTCATGGCCGCAGTGTAAAGGGCCAGATGGGCGTTCTCCACTTTCCCATTGGGAAGGTCCTTTTTCGGGGTCAGGTCCTCAAAGGCGATGGGAGAGACCAGGACGAGGCGGGGCGGGGTCGCGCCATTGTATTTCTGGGCCAGGGTATGTTTGGCGAAAGCATCCAGCTCGGCCTCGAAATTGGGCAGGCCGGCTTCGCCATTGAAGGATTCATTGTAGCCAAAAAGGGCGACCACCGTGTCCGCCTTGGCGCTGTGAAGCCATTCCTCCGGGGTGGGGAAAAAGCCTTGGCCATGGTGGTCCTTCAGATCAGGGTTAAACTTCTCGGCCCCGGGAAAGGCCCACTGCGATTTGCGGCTGGGATGCGGACGGAAGCCGGCGGTATCGCCCTGGTGCCCCATGTTGCGGATGACCAGTTCCTGGTTGGGAAAGCGCAGGTTCATTTCCGCTTCAAAATAGTCGAAGGAAAACATCCGCTCAGCCAGACCGCCGCCGATCAGGACAATTTTTTCGCCTTTGGCCGGGGCAACGGGAAGGGACTGGGCAAAAGCCGGGGCGTGCAGGGCAACACCAGCGCACAACAACGCGGAAAGCGGAAATTTCATAAGCGGAAAAGTGGAATTTGGGTTCAGACAGGAGGATTTCTGCGACTTGCAAACAGTTACCAAGAACTAAAGCAATGACTTCCGCAGATAAGCACAGGGAAACGCAGAAATGGACCCATTGTCAGCGAGCGGGTTCCCGGCGGAAAAAGGATGTGGTGTCGCATCAGCCTTGGCGAACGTTTTGGCGCGAATCCCCCAGCCCGGACACCCCGGCCTCCACCACATCGCCGGCGCGGAGGTAGCAGGGCTCCTTCATCCCGGCGGCCACCCCGGCGGGTGTGCCGGTGGAAATCACGTCGCCCGGCAGGAGGGTCATGAACTGGCTGACGTAACTCACCAGATGCGGCACCTTGAAAATCAGGTCGGAAGTGGAGCCGTTCTGGCGGAGCTGGCCGTTGACTTTAAGCCAGAGTCTAAGCTGATGCGGATCAGTGACTTCGTCCGTGGAAACCAGCCAGGGGCCGAGCGGGGCGAAGGTGTCGGCCGACTTCCCCTTGACCCACTGGCCGGCGCGCTCCTTCTGCCAGGCGCGTTCGGAGTAATCTATCATCAGGGAGTAGCCGGCCACGTGCGACAACGCCTCGGCCTCGGAGACACGGCGGGCGGTTTTCCCAATGACGAGGGCGAGCTCGACCTCCCAGTCGGTTTTCAACGCCCCCGGCGGAATGACCAGATCATCATTCGGACCACTCAGCGCGGAAGTCGCCTTCATGAACAGGACGGGCTCCTCCGGCAACGCCGCGTTCGTTTCCGCCGCATGGTCCCGGTAGTTGAGTCCAATGCAGATAATCTTGGATGGCCTTGCCACGCAGGAGCCGAAACGGACCGGGGAAACCCGGGGAGCCCGGCTGGCCTCGCCGGAGTTTATCCAGATGCGAAGCCGCTCCATGCCGTCGGCGGCGAAAAACGCCTCGTCGTAATCGCGGGTCACAGGCAGGGCCGAGACCAACCGCCCGTCGGGCAGGACCAGTCCGGGGCGTTCGTCGCCGGGCGGGCCATGGCGGAAGAGTTTCATGGGACAAGGGACTGATTCGTAGTTGGCCCTCAAGGCAAGCAGTTCCTCCTTAGGAATCTTGCAGACCAGGATTGCTAAAACTGAAGATTACTTCTCATGAGAAAACGCCCCCAGCCATTGCCTTCGAGCCTTCTCCAACCGGCCCCGCACCGCCATCCGACGAGGATTCCAGACCAGGGCGATCCTACGGATGAGCTTGTCCATACCGGGCAGGTCGAGATGCTCGAATCGGTCCGCCGGAAAATCCCGCGCCGCCGCCCTGGGCAGCAACCCGGCTCCGCTTCCCCCGGAAACCGCCGCAGCCACAAGCGCGAGCGAGGGGCACCGCAAGACGGTCTGCAGCTCCACCTTCCGCTTGGCAGCAAGGGCTTGGATGTCAGTGGCGAGCTTCCCTTCGCCTTCCAGTCCAACCCAGGGAACTCCTTTTAACCTGTCCCAACCTTCAAGTGCTTTCCCTTTGGTGCGCAACAGTTTGGGGAGAATCACAACATAGGCACTGGCGAGGACCTCCTCACCTTCCAAGCCCGTGGGAATTGAATCCTCCCGGATCAGTCCAAGATCAAGAGTGCCCTCTAGCAAGCCCTCCACCACCGCCTGAGTCCGCAGGTTGAGCATGCGCACCCGCGTGCTTGTGCGCGTTTTGGCCATACGCTCCAGGCGCGGCATCACTTCATAGCGGAGAAGGCTCTCCCCGGCTCCGAAGTTGATTTCCGGTTCATCTCCCCGGCCCTCTTCCAAAAACTCCGAGAGCGAGCCCAAAACCTCCCGGCTCAGCGCGGCAAGCTTTTCACCATCAGTGGTTAAGATAACCTCTCTTCCGTTGCGGCGAGTCAGCTCGCGGCCAAAAAACTCCTCCAACTGCCGGATTTGCCGGCTGTATTGGCTCTGCCTCCCCAGGTCGTCCGGCGCGGCCTTGGCAATCCCTCCGGCCTCGGCCACGGCGCAGAAGGTCTGCAACCGTTCCAACGAAAGTCCGCCCTTGGCGAAAAGTGATTCAAACATGACTCAAGAGTCAGCAATACTGCAAACAGCGTAGTGGTTGGACAAGTCCGAATGTGGCAGGATGCTCCCCACACAACCAAATCCTTGCCAACCGGTCCCCTCACCCTCCCTTCTAAACCACAAGCCCCCCCGAACATGTCCGCCAAAGTCAAAAGCACCCCCATCTCTGAGTTCTCTTCGCTGACCTCGATTCCCGAGGAAACGTTGAAGCGTGCTTTGCGAGAGTTCAGAAGCCAGAACTCAGAGCCGAAGCACTCTTCAATTGAGAGGATCGTTTCAGAAGAGGGAATCATTGGTTCTGAAAGGGGTAAATTCATCAAATATCTGAGGGAAGCGAAACTTTTGCGCAGCCCCAAAGACATGCTTCAAGGCTTTTGCGTAGGAGGTTTCAAGGCTTACGATGAAGAGCAAAAAATAGACCTTGCTCCCATCACTCTTATCTTTGGTCCAAACAGTTGTGGCAAATCCAGCCTACTTCATTCCTACCTCTTGGGGAATGATATGTTTAAATTTGGAAATATTTCCGTGGAATCCCCAAGCTTGGCTAAGGGTCAAGTGAATCTTGGTGGACCTCGGTCTTTTGTAAATGGTTTCAAGCTTAAATTGAGGTATTCATTCAAACTTTTGGACGGTAGTGATGTTGAGTATTCATTTATTGATACATCCGAAGCATTGAGCCTGGTTGATTCCCCTCTTACTCGCGACAATTTCGATTCAAACACATCCAATAAAATTTTTAAATATTCACAAGTCATAATAAATAAATACCCCTTTCATGAGGAAAGTGAGATTCCTGCAAACGAAAAGTATTACGAAAATGAGCCGTTAAAGTATTTTCGATTTTTGCTTTCAGATGTAATTTTGATTGATGTTTGCTTACAGAGTGGAAATATTATGGTTAATAAGTGTCACCCTTTTATTCAAAAGCAATTTGAACTCAATCCTATTAGTGAATCGCAATCTTTACCCATTAGCGAAGAGATTGGACGGTATATTAAAATCAATGGATATGAAGTCATTATCCATACTTCAGGTAAGGAAGAATTAGATTTAGTATTAAAACCACTGTCGTTATTGATAAAGGAATCTCTTGACGTGATTCGTCTTCAATATCGAAGGGCTAAATATTTGGGTCCCTTTCGTGAACCAACACATACTGATTGGATTGATGAGTTTTCGGATAAGCAAGCTAAACATTTAGAGACGATAGCTGATAGATTTAATCTTGATATTACAAACAAAACCTTAGATCAACTTCAAATTCCCTATCAATTAGAAGTTGATACGATATATTCATTGAAGATGAATAACATGCAAGAATTTTCTAAGGAGATTGAAACCGACTGGCTCGACTGTAGATGGGAAAATGTTGACGATTATTCATCATCATCGCGAGATAAAGAAAGCAGTGCCATTGACTATGCAGTTCGGGAATTGATGACTATGTCGCAAAAAACAAGACGCATTTTTTTAGTCGAAAAAAATAAGCAAAGTATCTTTGGATCTAACCGATTTAAATATTCAGATGTGGGTTTTGGAATTTCTCAAGTGATGCCTGTCGTTCTCAATTCATTGTTTTTGATTGACCATACCATTCTGATCGAGCAACCGGAACTTCACATCCATCCTGCCATTCAAACGGAACTCGGCGACTTATTCATTCAATCCGCACTTGGTGAAAATCATAACCGATTAATTCTTGAGACCCACAGTGAGCATTTGATTTTACGGCTATTGAGGCGCATCAGGCAGACTACGGAGAACGATTCTGATTATCCAATTGACCTTCCGAAAGTAAAGCCGGAGGACGTAGCGGTGTATTACGCCGAAAAAACAGACAAAGGAACAAAGCTACACCGACTCAGAATCAACCCAGACGGTAGTTTCGCCGACGAGTGGCCCGCCGGATTTTTCTCCGAAAGATTAAACGAGATTTTCTAAAATGATCTCCTCTTATCTCATTGATCCTGAAGTGAGCGATTTAGGTTCACCTGAAGAAAAGAAACGTGTAGAATTACAACTTTCTCACATCCTCATGACTATTGTTGAAGATGGAATCCTATTACGCGGAACTTGTCCAGTTTGGCAAAAGTCATTTAAGGAATTATTTAAACAAATCGCAAATCAAGACCCCTTTTTACGAGAGCTTGTTGTGAAAGTAGTAAGAGAATATTCTGTTTCTATCGGAATTACTCCTTCCAATTCAGTTGAAGAAAGTTTAGCAAAAATTGCCAAAAGGCATAAACCAGACTTCTTTATCTGCGACAGAATGCCCTATCCCGATACCTTAAATGACTTTAAAACGATCATTTCAAAATCCCTTGAATATCACTTGTCGCCTTCGGCGATAAGAAGATATAAGTGGAGGTTGTCCGAGCAAGAGCCTATTGATCAGAAAAATGAGGACGAGATTCGTTCTCATTTTTCCCGCATAACCTGTTTCGCCAAAACTGTCTCAATTTACGACACTTACATAGCTAAATCAGATGGCCATAAGAGAGAATTAGGGAGGAAAAAAGAATCGATTTCACTTCTTTTAGATTCTTGGCTTTTAAGATCAAATCCTCTCAATTCACGTGGACAATGTGCGTTTAATGTTTATGCAATAAATTACGACAGCTTTGACTCAAATTGTTTTTTAGGTATTCTGCGTGAACTTTCCGTGAAATATAAAATTAAAATTAATCTTTATCTAAAAAACGACCCCAACAAAATTTTTCATGCTCGTCACATTGAAACCGAAAACAATATTATTCAAATTGATCCTGGAATTGATGTGTTGGATTCAGATAATAATTTGCGCCGAGTTCTCTTAAAAAACGCTAGAAACGATTCAAAACATTTACTGCAAATCCGTAGCCTAGCAAACGCAATTGATCCGATTCAAATTATGCCCCAGCTATAAACCAGAGATAACGGGCTTGATATCACGTTTACAGCTGCAAAGGCTCTCAATCCAACCCCACCCTCAAAACTCCCGCCAGCGGCTGATGTCATCCTCGCCAGTTAATTCTTCCTCTATGTTCTCCATCTGGTCTGACGTGAGGCTTTTGAGGACGCTTCGGGCCGACTTGAGTTTGTCCTCGTAGGTTTGCCGTTCGGGGTGATCTTCCGGATGGGGAAACACAAAGGGGAGGAAGTCGGGTTCGCCGTGGGAGAGGATGTAGTGGCGGCAGAAGGATTTGAGCCGATCCGAGTCGGCCGCTTCGGGCCACTTGAGCGCATCTTCGGAGGTCATCAGCTCGGTTTTGGGCATGCCCTCAAACACATCCATCCAGAGGTGAGGGTAACCATCACGCTCCATGATGCCTTTCAAATCCTTCCGTCCTGAGTAGTAGAGCTTGAGACGTTCGTCCTGGTTCAGGATCACCCAGGCGAGTTCCACCGAGAGGGTGAAGTGGCGGTGGGAGGAGAGCCGGGAGAGGCGGAAGCCGGTGTCAATCGAGGGGCCGATGAAATCCTCGGTTTCCGCTCCGTTGGCGTTTTTCATCACCACCATGAGGTTGCCCACGGGAAAGCCGGCCAGCCACCCAGCGCCTTTGAGCCTGAGCCGGTTGGTCTTGATGGTTGATCCGCCGTGTTTGGGCGCATCCTGATAACCCGCAAGGGTTTGGCGGAAGGCGTCCAGAACCGGAAACACCTTGGCCAGGTCCGTCACCAGTAGGGAATATACGAGCTCGTCTCCCAGGACCTTCCAGGGCACGACCTGTTGGACATCGGGAACCAAACCGGCGAGTTTGGCCTGAAACTGCTCGGGGAAACGGGTGAAAAAATCGAAGAAGAAATACCGCCAGTCCTCGTCGGCTTTGACGTGGGTTTTCTGCTTGAAGGCGGTGGAGCCCTCCACGTCCACGCTGAGGAAAAGCCTGAGCTGGGGCTGGCTGAGACGTTCGATGCTCACGGCCCGGAGTTTAGGAGAGCTTCAGGATTTTTTTGCGGACTTCCACCGCATCAAGCGAGACCTGGAAGTGGGTGGCGAGCTGGTCGGA
Source organism: Opitutia bacterium (assembly GCA_031411855.1). Classification (GTDB taxonomy): domain Bacteria; phylum Verrucomicrobiota; class Verrucomicrobiia; order Opitutales; family JANOBW01; genus JANOBW01. The sequence goes on along the minus strand of JANOBW010000407.1, from coordinate 12,288 downwards.
GTTCAGGCCTTCGGCAAACTTGGCGCGGAATTCCTCTTCGGGCATGAGCAGGGCGGCGGCGAAGAGGTTGGCCTCCTTTTCCAGCAGATCACTGCCGCTCCGTTGAATGACAAAGCCGCGGTGTTTCCCCATCATGCAATGAAGGACATAGTGCCCGATTTCATGGGCGATGGTGAAACGGTCCCGCCGCCAACTGGTGTAGGGGGAAATCCAGAGCGTGAACTCGCCTTCCTTGGTCAGGTCGAGCTCGCCGTCACTTCCTCCGGAGCTGGTCTCAAGTTTGCCTCCCAGGCGTTTGACCAAGGCGCCCAAATCACCCTTCGCCGCATCGCTGGCCACAAAGCCATGCCGCTCCGCAAAAAGGCCTGCAACCTTTTCAATGGCGTTGCGGGAGAGGTTGGCAGGCAAGGGTTTGCCTTCGGAAATCGTGGGGGCTGGGCTGGTTGCCAAGAGAGACATAACCTTACAAGAATGCAGTTAGCTTATAGCCGGAAGCTCTTTAGGCTCAAGGGCAAAACGGGAAAACACCCGCGTTTGATGGATTGTTTACGCTCAGCGTCGTAAGTAACCCTTTCAGGGTCAGGACATGTCCGGGAGATTGTTGGCACAAGCCAATATATAAGCTCCCCGTGCCCGGTCGCAGCCTCAGCCTTTGCCCTGGCAGCATTTCTTGAACTTTTTGCCGCTACCGCAGGGGCATTTGTCATTGGGGCCGACCTTGGGCGGGGCGCGGTAAACGAGGGGGTTGGAGTCCGGATCAAGAAGGGAGTTTAGCGAGGGCTGGCGGGACGGTTTTTGATAGATTTGAGCGAGCAGTTTTTGCTGATAGTCCCATTCCCGCTCCCGCAGTTCCGAATCCAGTTTTTGCTCTTCCTCGCTCAGAAGTTCCACGGGCGGCCCGAGCCAGAGTTCATTGGCAACGTTGGAGATGGGCGGATAGTAATTGGCCATGGCATCGGGGCCAGATTGCAAAAGCCCCACCTCCAACTGCCGAATTTCGTGAAGGCGGCGGTATTCCTCCATGTTTTGGCCCGCATCGGCCACCTCTTCCAGGAGGGGAAACGCGTCGCGGAGGCCAAGGTCCAGGCAGACGTCGAGGAGGCTCGACCAATGCATGTCTGACTCCTTGAGCGCGCTGGTTTCGGCCAGTTCACGCAGAATGATCTCCACTTCTGTCAGAGGAACTTTGCGCCAGGCCGCGAGGAGGGCCAGGGCCACAAAGGCCTGGTGGGTGGCCAGTTCGTCTGGCAGATGATCGACGATGAGCCTGCGGATGGACTTGGTGTCGGTGCCCGCGACCGAGGCGAGAATTCTTCCGCCCATTTCGGGCCTGAGGCCCCCGGAGAGGTGATTGTCCTCATCACCCTTGAGGTGGAACCACTTAAGCACGAAAGGCAGCGCCGCGGTCTCCTGCCATTTGGCAAGGAGAAGAAGGGAGTAATAGAAGAGGGACTTCGCGCCATCCGGACTGCCCACGGGCGACTTGAGGCATTCCTCCAGGTTGGCGAGAAAGTGCGGCGTCAAGGCGTCGCGGTGAAACTCCGCCGCGTCCAGGACGTCAAAGACATGCGACTGAGGGTCGTCGCGGGAAAGCGCCTTGAGGATGAGGTCAGGGCCGATCCTGGACCCCAGTTCCTGAAGGTAACGGGCGCGGTCCGACCAGTAGAGGCATTTGGGGCAGGGCTCGCCCACCGGATGGTCCACTCCAGGCTCATGAGCGCAGCCCATGATCTCCTCGGGACGATCATCCCTCAGCATGCACCCCAGATCCATGGTCCACTTCTTGACGGCAAAATCCCATTTCTTTGATTTCCAATAGTTTACACCATCATCCTTCCAGACGCGGGAGAACAGAATTTCAGATGCGTTTTCCTCGCGGTGGATAGTCACCACCATTTTTGTGGCGCAGCGCGAAGATGGGCCAAAAAAGCGGCGGAGGTAAACGAGCCCTGTGTCTATGGGAGTTTCGGACATGGTTTTGGTGAGGACCAATCGGCCCCCGAGAACAAGACTTGTCTTCGGCGAAGTGGAGCGGACGCTCCTCACGTCACCAATTCCCCCCCTCAGCCCAGACCCTCGATCTTCCAGCCTTCGCGGTAGGGTTTGCCCACGCGGGCGGTGGCGGCGGGGTTGCCCTTGAAGGAGAGTTTCTCGAATTCCCACTGGAGCGTTTCCCCGGCGTGGTGGGAGGCGACAAGGCCAAGGCAGGTGGTCTCCGTGAGCCAGCCGCTGTAACCGAAGTGCGAGGTGCATTTCGATTCGCCGCGGATGGCGCGGATGAACTCGTGGTAGTGGTTTGCGCCGGCCACTTTGGCGAGGGGTTCGGGGCGCTGTTTGTTTTTCGGAATCAGCATCGGGGCCCCGATGTGCGGGAGGATCATGCAGTCGTCCGTGCCGATGACAAGGGAGCCGCCGCCGGGGAGCTGGACGTCGTCGCAGCCAGGCGGGAGGAGGTCGCGGGAAGGCTTGGTCACGCCATCATACCAGACGGCCTTGAGGTCGCCGGCGGTCAGGCTGTTGGCGGGGAAAACATAGGTGATCTTGTGCCCTTCGGGGTAACCTTCGGCATACCAGACAGGGTCTTCGCGCCAGCCGGGGGTGACCTCCGCCTTGACGGTAAGGGGGGCGTTGAGGCCGAGGGCGCGGAAGGGGGTGTCGAGGATGAGGCAGGTGAAGTCGCCCAGGCCGGTGCCGCCGAAATCCTGGAAGCCGCGCCAGTTGAGGCCGTTCCAGAGGTAATAGGCGTCCTTGACGAAGGGGCGCTCGGGGGCCGGACCGATCCAGTGGTCCCAGTTGAGGCTGGCGATGGGGCTGGAGTCGCCGGTGGGCCGTTTTTTCTGGATGAACTTGGAGCCGGACCAGGCGTGGACCTCCCTGATTTTGCCGAGGCGCCCGGAGCGGATGATCCCGGTGCCGGTGCGGTAATGCTCGGTGGACTGGATCTGGTTGCCCATCTGGGTCACGAGCTTCGGACGGCTGGCGGCTTCCAGCCGGAGAGTGCGTGCTTCACGGATGTTGAGAGTCAAGGGTTTCTGACAGTAAACATGCAGGCCGGCCCGCATCGCGGAAAGGGCGATGGAGGCGTGGAGGTGGTCCGGGGTGCAGACGTTGACTGAGTCAATCTTGCCCGCCTCCTTGGACAGCATCTCGCGCCAGTCGGTGTAGAGGGCGGCCTTAGGATGTTTCTTGGCGGCGGCGTCGAGGTGGTCCTGGTTCACGTCGCAGAGGGCGGCAATCTCGATGCCGGAGGCGGAGGCGAGCTCGCCCCTGTCGGAGGCTCCCTGAAGTCCGCCCACCCCGATGACGGCATGGCGAACCTGGGAAAGACCGGCGTTTTGCCCTCGGGCCAGATGCGGCAGGATGAGGGGAAGGGAGGCGCCAAAGGCGGCCTGTTTCAGAAAAGTGCGGCGGGACGAAGTGGGGCGAGGAGGGGGCATGGGAAACTGTAAGTTGATTTCGCGAAGCAACGGACCGAGGCAAGCGCGCAACGTTCCTTCTCACTTCGCGCGTCTTTTCGAGGCAGAATTTTCATCCACGGATTTCACGAATGACCACGAATTTCAGGCCAAAGACAGGCAAGGCATTTTTAAAGCACGGATGGACTCGGGTGGGCGCCGACGGGGCCGAGGCAAAGTTCGAGTGCCTCCCTTGAAAAAAACTTGGTTTGGATTCGTGATGATTCGTGAAATCCGTGGACCACAAAAGAAGGGTTCGGATCTGGTTAAGGTTTTGTTTTCCGAAAGACCTTACACACAGGCCTTGAACCCTCCTTCCTTCCGGGCCTGACTCTCTTCCATGGTGAAAGCTCGCGACGAGGAGTTTCGAAAAAAGACCCGGTTTGTCATCAAACTCGGGAAGGTCCTTCATGACTGCGGCGCGACCAGCCAGCGGGTGGAGCGGCATCTCACCAACGTGACGCACCTGCTCGGGCTGGAAGGGAGCTTTCTGGTCAGTCCGACAACCTTCACCTGCGCCTTCTGGGAGGACGACGAGCTCGACCAGTTCATCCACATCGAACGCATCTATCCGTCGGACAACAACTTAGGACGCCTGTGGGAGGTGGACCAACTGGTCGAAAACATCGCCGGCGGGCAGACCAGCTTTGAGGTGGGCACGGCCGAACTGGACCGCCTGAGCCAGTCCCCGGCCAACTACAACGTCGCGACCGACGCGTTTTCCTGGGTGCTGATCGGGGCGTCCTTCGCCGCGCTGCTTTCGCGCAACGCCAGCGACGTGTGGTCCGCCGCCGGGCTCTCCCTGCTGATTTTCCTGATCGCGCAGATCGGCGGGAGGCAGCCCCGTTTTCAGCCGGTCCTCAGCATCCTGTCCCCCTTTGTTTCCGGCATCGCCGCCACCGGCATCGCCTCCTTCGGGCTCAACCTCAACGTCCCGTTTGTCATCCTTTCCTCCATCATCGTGTATATTCCCGGACTGGCCCTGACCGTCGCCCTGAGCGAGATCGCCTCGCGCGACCTGATCTCGGGCAGTTCGCGACTGGTGGACGCCCTCATGCTGCTCCTCAAGATCTTCTTCGGGGCGGTCCTTGGGATGAAGGTGGCGCAGCTTTTCTGGGAGATTCCGGCGGTGCCAGCGGACCTGCCCGCCACCCTGCCCGACTGGAAAACCTGGCCCGCCGTGATGGGGCTCTCGCTCGGCCTGAACTTCGCCTTCAACATCCCCTGGCGCAAGGCGGGCTGGGGGCTCGTCTCGGCGGCCATCGCCTTCGGCGTGGCGGAGGCCGGGGCGTCCCGTTTCGACATGATCGGCGGGGTGTTTCTCGGCGCCCTGGCCGTGGGCCTCTACAGCAACCTCTTCGCCCGCCTGACCAAGGCGCCGGCCTCCGTGCTCGTCACCCAGGGGATCGTGCTGCTCGTCCCCGGCAGCAAAACCTACATGATCCTCAACAGCTGGATTTCGGGAAGGGACATCCTTCCCGGCGTCAGCGGTTTCCAACAGGCCCTCATGATCTTTGTCGCCCTCGTCGTGGGGCTGCTGTTCGCCAACGCACTCCTGCCCGCCAACAAGAGTCTTTAAGTCGGAAAAACTGCCCCCCGGTCACCACCGCTTTCCACTGGCAAACCGTCGGCTTTGTTCAAGTCTGACTCCGCCACCTTTCCTCCATGAAACTCACCCCCGCCCTTGCCCTCCTCGCCAGCCTGGCCCTCTTCAACGGCTGCTCCTCCCCCACCCCGTCGAAATCCGTATCCCTCTACAATGGCAAGGACTTGAGCGGCTGGCACACCGACATCCCCGAGGCCGACAAAAACCCCGCCCTCAAGCCCAGTTTCATCATGCGTGACGGCCTGCTCGTCAGCCTCGGCACGCCCCAGGGACACCTCATCACCGACGCCGTTTACCAGAACTACCGCCTGGAGGCCCAATACCGTTTCCCAGCCAAACCCGGCAATTGCGGCATCCTCATCCACGCCTCCCAACCCCGCGCCCTTTACGGCATGTTTCCGCAATCCATCGAGGTCCAGATGAACCACCTGCAGGCCGGCGACTTCTGGTGCATCGAGGAGAACCTGGAAGTCCCCGACATGGACAAACGCCGCCCGCACAAGGAGGGGCAGAAGTTCGGGGGCGGCCCCAAGGACGCCCGCCGCGTCCTCAACCTCACGGACAACTCGGAAAAACCCGTCGGCGAATGGAACACCATGGTCATCGAGTGCCAAGGCCCGAACGTGAAGGTCTGGGTCAACGGCGACCTCGTCAACGACGCCACCAACTGCACGGCGGCGAAGGGCCAGCTCGCGGTCCAGGCCGAGGGTGCCGAGGTGGAGTTCCGCAAACTGGAGCTGACTCCGCTCTGAGGGGGGGGCAGCCCCGGCACAAACCGCTCGCTCACAAGGCCTTGAAATACTCCAAGGCCTTTTTGATGTTTTCGCAGGCCGTCCGGTCCAGGGCGCTGGTTTCCGTCCGCAGTTTCCGGACCGACTCTGCAAAGGTCCGGATCTGGGCGAGGGTGGCGGAGTTTTTCGGGCTCTCCTTCACGCGGGGAAGTTTCTCCAGGCGGGCCAGCATGCTGTCCACCTCGGCCGCCAGGTTCAGAAGCCTGGCATCCATGGCGATGGCCTCGGGCCTGAACTCGGCCGTCCTCGTGTTCGCGTGGTAGGTTTTCCGGCCGTCCTCCCCGAGGTTGTTGATGATCTTGCCCAGGTAATCGTAGGTCCGCCCAAACTCCAGGGGGGCGGCCTTGAGCGGCACGCGGATGACCTTGCCGCTGGCATCCCGGGCAAAGTCGGTGATCGCGACCTTCACCCCGCTCATCTTCTGGGTGATTTCCCAAACCGACTTCCGGATGTCCTCGGTCGGATCGTAATCCTTCGCCGCCTCGGCCTCCTTGACCGCCGCCAGGTAACGCTTGTGCAGGGCCGGCTCCTCCGCCCTGAGCCAGTCAAGGTCCAGATCCTTCCACCTCACGATCCGTCGGGCGGGATCACTTTTGACATAGCCCACCAGGGAATCGGCCGCCAGGTTTTCCACTTCAAAAGAGATGATTTTTCCGTCCCGGTTTTTCAAACGGAAGCTCTCCCCGCCCTGGAGGGGAACGGCCAGGAACAGGCAAAGGGCGAGGATGGTTTTCATTGTCTGGAAAAACTTGCCCCGGACGCCCGTGCGAGGACACCGGCTCGCCGGCCTTCGGGGTAACATGGAGGTTACCTAGGTTTTCCCCCTGCCCCATCAAGCCATATCCGCCCAGCTCAACCCCGCAAAAAGGCCGCACCACGGTGTTTCCGTAAGGTGCGGCCAGGCAATGGTTTGGGAAAGACTCAGGACTTGGGCGCGCCGCCCACGAGGGCGATGCTGAGCTGCACCTCGGGGGCCACCTTGTCCTCCATCTGGCCGGGCTTGATGCCAAAGTCGGCGCGTTTGATGGCAATTTCGCCGCGCACGACGAGAAGATCGCCACCGAGCTCGGGCTTGTTCAGGCGCTTGCCAAAGGCGCCCGGCAGGTAGCTGAGGCTCACGGGGACGGACACTTCCTTGGTCACGCCCTTGATGGTGAGCTTGCCGGCGGCGGTGGCCGTCCACTTGTTGTCCCCGGCGGGTTTGACGTCGGAAAGGGCGGCAAATTCGAAGCTGATGCCGGGGAACTTGGCGGTGTCGAGCCAGGCGTCACTGAGAAGGTGTTCGGTCATCTTGGAGTTCGAAACCTTCAGGGAGGCGGCCCCGACTTTGATCTCGCCCTTGGTGGCGGCGACGCTGGCGGCGTCGAAGGAAACCGAGCCGGTCACGTCGTTGGCGGTGCCGGAGATGGGCTCGAGGAGGGAGTCGAGTTTGAACTGGACGGCGTTGACGCCCTTGGGGTCCTTGAAGTCGAAGGACTGCGGGACCGCGAAAACGGCGGTGCAAATGCCCGTGAAGGCGATGGTGGTGATGAGATTACGGATGTTCATGGCAAAAAGCGGCGGGGGGAAAGTCAGCGGGAACGGCGGGAGCCGACCAAGGAAACACCGAGCAGCAACACACCCAGGGCGACCCCGGCGGCCAGGATGTCAATGCCGGGCACAAAACGGTCTTCGTAAGTGACGAACTCGATGTCCGTGATGGGATCGGTCTGTTTGACCGGCACTTGGTTCTGGGTCCAGCCGCGGTGGGCACCCTTGGCCGTCCAAAAAACGGAAACTCCCACCATGAGCAGGACCGCCGTGAGACGCAGACTCTTGCGCCAGATGGTTTTGGGACGGGCGGTGGAGGCGGCGGAATCCATTGAATTTCATGGATGGAAGGGGAAACCGAAAGCGCCGCAAGCGGGGCGGTGAAATTTCGGCGAACCATTGGCCGCGCAAAAAAGCCCCGGAGTTTCCCCCGGGGCTTTGAACTGAAAACGGTGGTGCGGCGCGTTTACTTCTTCTTCGCGGGTTTGACCGCCTTCTTGGCGGCGGGAGCAGGAGCCTTGGCCGGGGCGGCCTTTTTGGCGGCCTTGGGTGGGGCGGTCTCGTTGCCGGAAAGGCTGGCGGACTTCGCGTAGGCGGGCACCCCCTGGGCGGCGTGGCGGGCGCGGAGGCGCAGGCCCTGCAGGCGGATGAAGCCGGTGGCGTCGTCCTGGTTGTAGGCGCTCTTGACGCCCTCCATCGAGGCGATGTGGGGATCGTAGAGGGAGACGGGGCTCTTACGGCCGCAGGTGATGATATTGCCCTTGTAGAGCTTGAGGCGGACGGTGCCGTTGACGTGCTGCTGGGTGTTGTCAATCAACGCCTGGAGGGCCTCGCGCTCGGGAGCGAACCAGAAGCCGTAGTAAACGAGCTCGGCGTATTTCGGGATAAGGCCGTCGCGGATGCGTCCGACCTCGCGGTCGAGGGTCAGGCCCTCGATGGCGCGGTGGCCGTGCATGAGGATGGTGCCGCCGGGGGTTTCATAAACGCCGCGGCTCTTCATGCCGACGAAGCGGTTTTCCACCAGGTCCACGCGGCCGATGCCGTGTTTGCCACCGAGCTTGTTGAGCTTTTTGAGGACGCCGGCGGGGGAAAGGGTTTCGCCGTTGACCGCGACGCAGTCGCCTTGGGCGAACTCCAGGTCCACGTATTCGCCCTTCGCGGGGGCGTCCTCGGGGGAGACGGAAAGTTTGAACATGGCCTTGTTTTCGGGCGTGGTGGGGTCAAACCACGGGTCTTCCAAAATGCCGGCCTCGTAGCTGATGTGCAATAGGTTGCGGTCCATCGAGTAGGGCTTGGAAGCGGAGGCCTCGACGTTGATCTTGTTCTTCCGGCAATACTCGATCATCTCGGTGCGGCCGGGGAAGGTTTCGCGGAACTCCTTCATGCGCCAGGGGGCGATGACCTGGAGGTCGGGCGAGAGGGCGGCGTAGGTCAGCTCGAAGCGGCACTGGTCGTTGCCCTTGCCGGTGGCTCCGTGGGCCACGGTGGTGGCGTTTTCCAGGCGCGCGATTTCGATCTGGGCCTTGGCGATGATGGGACGGGCGATGGAGGTGCCGAGGAAGTATTGGTTCTCGTAGAGCGAGTTGGCGCGGATCATCGGGTAGATGAAGTCGCGGGCAAACTCCTCGACAAGGTCGAGCGTGTAGTGGCGCAGGGCGCCGGTGGCGCGGGCCTTTTCGGGCAGCCCGTTGAGTTCCTCCTCCTGGCCGACATCGGCGCAGAAGGTGATGATCTCGGCTTTGTAGTGGTTCTTAAGCCAGGAGACGAGGACGGAGGTGTCGAGGCCGCCGGAATACGCGAGGACGATTTTCATGGTCGGAAAAGCGGACAGCCAAACCGGCGCGGCGGCCTTGGCGAGACGGAAGCGCGGGGATGCGAGGCAACATACATTTTTCTACCGCAGAAAGACGCAGAAATGGCGCAGAAAAAGGCAAATGGGTGGAGGGAGTAGGTATCTGGTATCCCCAACTCCTTACGCGCCTCATCCCCTTGAAATCCAGGAATTAACCCTGTTTGACTTCTGCGCAATTTCTGCGCCTTTCTGCGGTAAAAATGCCTTGAAAATCACCGTTTATCAATTACCACGTCTTCACTGTTTCTGCGTCACGGTCAGGGCGAAACCGTCACCCGGTTTCGTGGCCGGAGTGAAACCGGCGGCCTGCACCACGCAGCGTCCGGCGGCCGACTGAAGCACCATTCCCCTCCCCGACTGGACCAGATCGCGGCTGAGGATGGCCTCGGCCCCGGGCTGGACGGTGGCTCCGACGGGCAGTTCCACCAAGGCCAGGTTGTTGCGGATCAGGAGGATGCGGACGGCCAGTTGGGTTTCCGTCCGGGCCGAGGCGCGAGGCAGGGTCAGAGGCGAGGGCTCGTGGGTGTCGCCCTTGGGCAGCGGCGGCGGGAGGTTTTCCTGCTCACTCAGGCGGCGTAACTGGTTGGAGGTCAGGCGTCCCAGCTCATCCACCTGCTGGCGGGCCTTGAGCAGGGCCGAAGCGGCTGGCGACAGCGGAGGCGGCGGGCCGCTGTTTCGTCCCGGAGGGACCACCGGGACGGCGGACTCCAGAGGAAGCAGGGCGGCGAAGGCGGCGGCCAGTTTTTCGGCGCTGGCGGCGACCTGGGCGCGCAGATCGGCTAACTCCTTCTCGGTCAGCCGCATCGGTGGTTTGGCGGCGGGAGTCTCGCCCGGGTATTCGTCGGCCACACCGGGGGTGATCATCGGCGGCGCGGCGGGCGTTTCCGAAGCCTTCACCTCCGGCCTGGCGGGTGCGCCGAAACCGGACGAACCGGCCAGCAGGAGAAGCAAAGGGAAAACGGGACGCATCGGTAAGAGGGAAAGGGAAGGAAGGGGGATGTTCGGAGAAAAATCCACCGGGGTTACGACGGCGAGCCGTTTCACAGCCCGGCACGGCACCGACTCTACCTTCACAGTTGAACGTTCAACGTTCGATGTTCGACGTTCCCTTTCGGTTCACGCTTGGCAGGGCCGCTCCGCCTCCTTCATGAGTTTCCGTTTCACAACACCAACTTACGCCCACTTACCATGCTCATCGAAGCCGAACTCCGTTCCCAGGTTGAGGAAATCATCCGTCGCTCCGGCCACCTCTGGAGGTTTCTTTGACATCCCCAAATTACAATCAAGGACGATAGAGTTGGAACAGCAGATGGCGCAGCCCGGCTTCTGGGACCGCCCCGACCAGGCCCAGAAAGTGGCCGCCGAGGTTTCCAAAATCAAACAGCAGATGGCGCCCGTCATGGCCTTCCAACGCGAAGTGGATGACGCCAAGGCTCTGGGCGAACTCATCGCCGACCTGACCGAGGCCGAGGGGGCTGAATACCAGGCCGAACTGGCCAAGTCCGCCATCACACTGCTGGCCCGCGCCGAGGAACTGGAGACGAAGTCGTTCATGAGCGGCCCGCACGACCACAACAACGCCCTCCTGAGCATCAACTCCGGCCAGGGTGGCACGGAGGCCTGCGACTGGGCCGACATGCTCTTCCGCATGTATCGCCGCTGGGCCGAGCGCCGCGGCTACGAAGTGGATATTCTCGACATCATGCCCGGGGAACACGCCGGCATCAGCAACGCCGAAATCCGCATCATCGGCCCCTACGCCTACGGTTTCGCCAAGGCCGAACGCGGCGTGCACCGCCTCGTCCGCATCAGCCCCTTCGACGCCAACGGCAAACGCCACACCTCCTTCGCGGCGGTGGACTGCGTCGCCGAGGTCGAGGACGATGTGGACATCGAAATCAAGGAGGGCGACCTCCGCATTGACACCTACCGCTCCTCCGGCAAAGGCGGCCAGCACGTCAACAAGACGGACTCCGCCGTGCGCCTCACGCACTTGCCATCCGGCATCGTGGTGGCGTGTCAGAACGAGCGTTCCCAGCCGAAAAACAAGGCCACGGCCATGAAGATGCTGAAGGCCCGCCTCTACGAAAAACGTGAGGACGAGAAACGCTCCGCCATGGAAAAGTTCTACGGCGAAAAGGGCGAAATCGGCTTCGGCAACCAGATCCGCTCCTATGTGTTCCAACCCTACCAACTCGTGACGGACCTCCGCACGGGCATCAAGGACGGCAACCTCCAGAACATCATGGACGGCGGCCTCGACCGCTTCATCAACGCCTGGCTGCGCGCGGGAAGCCCCCGCCACCGCAACAAGGAAATCAAGATGGACGACTGATCGGAAAACCCTCCGAAAAACTTCAAGGCCCGACTGGAAACAGCCGGGCTTTTTTGCGGGGTGACCGCCGCGCCTGGCTCAGAAACCGCGCAGACTGTCGGGCAATCCCTCCGACTCCTTCCGTTTTTTGGCCTCGTAAAGGCCGTCATCAAAACGGGCCGCATAAATGGTGATGCTGCTGCCGTCCACGATGGCCCGGAGGGAGCCGTCGGCACGGACATGGGTGTAGCCCAGCACTGACTCCAGCTTTTTGACATCCCCGTTGTCATCCTTGATGTCCTCGGCCTTGAGCCAGCGGGAGTCCCCCCGGTTCATGTTCATGATCCCATTGATTTCCAACTGGTTGAGCCCCTGCGAACGTTTGTAACTCTCCAACTGGGAGGTGTTGTTGTGGTAATAAACGGTGAATTCCCAGCCGGGAGGATTCCCCTCCCCTTCCATGGCGGAGAGCGAGGCCACCGCCTTTTCCCCGACGGCCTTGTAATAGATGCAGACTTCCGGTTTCGCCCCCTCGGGAAGGTATTGAAACACGTAGTTGAAACGGAAACTGTGCAGTTTCTGCTCAAGGATGGACTCACCCTTTTTGTTTTTGGCCTTGATGGTGTATTTGGCGGACTTGTCCGAGCCCAGAAGGCGCCCCTCCACCCCGGCCTGGGTCTCCCCCACGCGGGCGGAGGCGGAAGTGGCCAGCAAAACCAGGCTCAGACAGGACAAAAGGG
>JANOBW010000406.1:0-6640 GCA_031411855.1 Opitutia bacterium | reverse complement strand
GGCGGACTGCGCCTCCCCGGCGGGTCGGCCACTCTCAACGGCGGGGAACTGCACCTCCCGGCGGGGCAGACGGCGCGCAGTGAATTCACCGGCCGGCTGACGCTGGCCGGCGGTGCCCGCTTCACCAATTCCGGCACGGTGGAGCTGACCGGCAGCAACGGAATCAGCGGCAACATCGTGAACGATGGCACCCTCCGCCGCACGACAGCCACCAGTTCCACGGCGATTGGCACGGTGACCAACCGCGGAGCCATCAGTGTGGAGAGCGGAGGCTTGCAGCTGGCGCTCACTTCCATCGGCGGCACTCACACCGTGGCCGCTGGAGCGACGATGTATCCATCCGGCACGTTCGATGCCGCATCCAGCGTCGGAGGTCAGGGTACGTACGAATACTCCCTCGACACGACGACGTTCGCCTGTCCCTACAACGTCCCGGGCACCACCAGGGTGACTTTCGCCAGCGTCACCTTTGAACAGCCGGCAACGCTGGGCACTTTCCAGCAGGACAGCGGCAGCGATCTGGAGGGCACGGTCATTTTCCGCAAGCCGGCGAGCATCGGGAGCCTCATTTTTGGCAAGGGGTTCCTCAACTTCGAGGACACGGCGAACATCGGCACACTGACGGCGACGTTCGGAAACTTCGATTCGCGCATCCGCTTCCTGCGTTCAGCAACGCTGGCCGCGCCGGCAACAGTGACGGGCAATGGTCTGACCATGGCTGCGGGCCAGACGCTGACCTTCCAGTCGCTCTTCAACTGCGTGGCCGGCACGCTTGACGGCGGCGGCACGTTCTCCACCCCTGGCGGCATCGCCATGACCGGCAATGGCACGCTCGACACCGCCACACTGGTCATCCCCGCCGGGGCCACGGGCACCATCACCGGCTCCGGCTCGGTGAGCTGGCTCTTCTATAACAGCGCGGCGCTGGACAATCGCGGCACGTTCCTCGCGCAGAACAATCACACCTTTTCAAGAAACACCGCGGGCGACAATTCTCGCATCCTCAACAGCGGCACCTTCACGCGCGAGGCCAGCACGGGCACCTTCACCAGCCAGATCCCATTTCAAAACACCGGCACGGTGAATGTGAACAGCGGCCGCCTGACGCTCACGTCCACATTCACGCAAACGGCGGGCACCTTCCGCCTCGGCGGCGGCGCCGTGACCAAATCCGGCGGCGCGCTGATTTTCCAAGGCGGCACGCTCACCGGCGCGGGCACCATCACCGGAGCCGTGGACATGCAGGGCGGCACACTCGCACCGGGAAATGGCATCGGGACCCTTGTCATCACCAGCAATAGACCTCTTGTACGATTCATAATCCTTATAATCAACTTTATAATTACCATACTGTACTTTTGAGCGTACTGTGCCAATAAGTTGAGGATGACACTTTACGAATCTACCCGCCCCAACGTTTCTGTCTTCCGCAGAATGACTTCCCTCACTCCTCAGGAATTCGATGACATCCTCCCGCGATTCATCGCAGGACTGGCCGACCTCGCCACCGCAGAGGAGGCCATCCGGCCCCGCCCTCGCAAAAACAAACCCGGCCAGGGCGCTCGCTCGAGGCTGGAGTCCCCACAGGAAAAATTCTTCTTCATGCTCGTCTACTACTGCACCTACCCGCTCCAGGTCATACAGGGAATACTCTTTGGTTTGAGCGAGTCGCAAACCTGCCGCACCATCCATCGCCTTGCCCCCGTGATGGAAACCACTTTTGCTCTGACCGCTCCAACCCGTGACGCCGCCGCCCTCAAGGCCGCGCTGTTGCGCGCCGAGGCTGCCGGGGTTGAGCCGGTGGCGGCCATCGACGGAACCGAGCGCCCCGTCCAGCGCCCGTCCAGCGCCGCGCAGCAGAAGGACCTCTACAGCGGGCGCTTCAAACAGCACGCGTTCAAAAACTTGCTTATCAGTGTGATGAGCATGGTCATTTTCCTGAGCGAAACGGTCACCGCCCGGCGCCATGACAAAAACGTGGCCGACGCGTGCCGCTTCATCCTCCCCAAAGGCTGGATGCTTTTGCAAGACACAGGATTTCAAGGGCTTGAGATTGGTGATGCCCTGGACGCCATGCCGATAAAGAAAAACAAGGGCTGCGAGCTGGCCGGTTGGGAGAAGGATTTCAACCGGGCGGTGTCTTCCAGGCGGGTGAGTGTCGAGCACGCCATCGGCGGATGCAAACGTGCGAGAATCGTCAAAGACATCTACCGAAACCGCCGGGAAGGCTTCAATGACCATGTCATGCTGGTAGCAGTATCCCTGCACAACCACCGGCGAGTCTGCCGTAACGAATCCTGCAAAGCATTGTTTTTATAATGTTAACAAACTTAATTTTCTTGCAAGATGTCTATTGGAGATAGATGGACGAGGGCGTGACGAACACGAGCGAAATCAAACGCAAGGCGAAGAGACTGGAGCTGGAGACGGCGCGGCTGGCCGGAAAAGGTGAAACAATGCCGGTGCTGCTGCGAGGCTTTCAGCGGCTGACCCAGCGCTCTGTGAAGCACATCCGGTGGCTTCGTGCGTATTTATTCCACGAGGCTCCCCGGCACGAAGCTGTGGCCGTCTTGCGCCTTGCCTACGCTACTTTTTGATGGGAATACACAACACCGTTGCAGTTTGCGGAAAACCCGTGTTTTTTATTACAAAATTTTGTGCAGTATTTTCTGTGCGTTCTTAAATATTCATCCATCCCCAAACGAAAGCACCTTGATTGCTAAGGCCTGTACCTTTATAAACGCAAAGGTTACCGTCGTCCTGCATTACAAGGAAGAATTGACCGCCGTCAGAAAGAGCTTGGCTACCCCACAAACAGGTGCCCTGTTGAGATTGAGTGCCGTAATACGTGCATAAATTACCATCGGCCTGAACGATAGTGAAGAACTGACCGCCACCGCCAGTGGCCTGACTACCCCACATGTATGCACCTTGATTCTGTGGAGTACCTCGGTAAACGCATAGGCTACCATCGGACTGCATCACCGCAAAGAATTGTTGATTGTTAGCTGCCAATGTGCCCCCTACTGTTAAGGGTGTGTTTAGCGGCAGAACGCTGGAACCAGCACTAATAGTGGCCCACGTTACGAGTGAAAAATCTTTCTTAGTATCTACAGGCCAACTGAATTGAGAAGTCGTTAAATCATCCCGGTCAGTAGCATAGACTTCAATGTCGTCTGGTGATGTTATTGCAAGTCCCTTGCCCCATCGGAATGAAGTATTTAGAACATTTGCAACGGAAAATGCGGTCAAAAAGGCGCCACATACTGGGTCTTGGATCATGATACCGGCTAAAGCTGGACCTGTTGCATAACGAACAGCTTCAGATAACCCTGGGACTGGCATTGCCTGTGAAGCAATTACTGCGGAACAAACAACATTTGAATCACTTATTGTCAATTGGCAGAGATAGATACTGTTATTATTACCTTCATTGTCGTCAGTATCTAATGCAATAATAAAAATACTACCATCAGTTTGAGTTATAAGGGCTATACCAGCGCCTGATCTTGGGAAGTTTTGTATGGTTTCCCCCGCTACATAAAATTGATTATCTGTTATAGCGGGATTCAAAACAGAGTTTACAGACCTATATATTGTTAATGCATTACCCTGAAGCCCTGCAACAATATACTTACCGTTATCACCGTGTTCTTTTGTCATGGCTACTCCATTAACTGCAGAGAGCGATAATTGATCACCAGTTTTATTAACACAAGCAATTGTTCCTATACTTACAGGTTGGGCATTATTATTTAAAGGGGTAAGATCCAAAATATGAATTTCGGCATCACAATTACTATCATCTGACTCTTGAATACCCATTGCCAAAAAACTTCCACAAGCTTGCGTGGAACATGGATGTGACCAGCCAGCATGATACGGAGATGTACCATACAATGCACTAATACTAGCTTGATCACCCGAAGGTTGTTTATTAGCAATCATAATCGCACCAGGAGGATTGCCCCCAGGAACTAAATTTGTATGGGTGAAAATTAGATTATCGTTAAAGGAAGCAATTCCTTTAAAATGTGACTTATATAATCCTACTGAATCAGTCGGATACTGGTGGTAACTTTCATAAAACACTCGGGTTCCATTAGGGGAAACCCTTTTAAAAGCAGCCACTACATCATTCATTTCAATGTTTGCATTGTTCATAATATAAATTCTATTTGTGACCTATTTTTATCGGGTTGCGGCAATCCCGTTTTTTATGATCTGATAGGAATTTGCTTTTTCAGGGGGACGTTGAACCGGGGCTCGGAACCGGGGAGTGAGGGGGTCTGGGGAAGAGAGGGGCGGAGGAAGGCTGAATGAAGAAGGATGAATCAGAGGTGTGCCCGGCCTTCGTGGAGTGAATAATGGTGTTCTGCATGGGATGCCGGGCGGTTCATGGTGGATTTTTTATTATAGTGAGCATAGTTCCTCCTGTCCGCATTGCCAAGACTTTTCTTGACGGCGGATTTCCGGGGTTTTCCTCCGAACACTTCCTCGCGTTTAGGCGTAGTCTAGGACGAGCGTGCGGCCGTCTCCGTGATCTATTTCTGGGGCTTTCCAAGATTGCTCGGTGGTTGAGTCGGTGCTCTGGTCCCAGAGTTCGAGGGTGTCAGCAGCTGGCGCTTCGTCTTCGTCGGCTGGGATCCAGCCTCGGATGGCTTGCCAGGGTGGGTGGATGGGTTCGAAGGTTTCGATATCGAAAGGCGGTTCCGGCGGTGGGGGAAGGCTGATAAGTGCCTCCCACAAGCCGAGGAGGCGGAGGAAAAACTCAATCTCTTCGGCGCTGAAAATGGTTTCGACGCGACGCATGGTGCCTTGGCAGCAGGGGCATTTCAGGGGATCGGTGCCCCAGACGCGGAGGATGAGGTCCCGCCACAGGGGGCGCATGGCGCGGGCGGTGGCTTTGGGTGGGGCGGGGAGGAGGATTTCAGATTGATGATTGTTGATTTCGGATTGTTGATTTGAAGAAGTCGGCGAAAGGATGATGCGGCCGGCAATGAGTGAGGTTTGGCCGCGGGTTTTGTTGGAGAAGAGGCCGTAATAGCGGATGGTTTGTTGTCCCTTGGATGGAATGTGTTCGATGGCGGCGGCGAGGAAGTCGGTGGCTTTGAAGACTTCGAAGTTGCGTTTGGTGTGCCAACTGCGGCGGGATCGGTAGAGGACGGTTTTGGTGTCGGGATTCCAGGTGATTTTTTGGAGGGAGAAGGGGGCTCGCAGTAAATATTCGGCCAAGCGGCGGCGGCCTTCGGTGTCCTGGGGGGCGACGGGGGCTTCTCCGCCGTTGTCGATGTGGAAGCCGCTGTGTTTCCAAGAGAGGAGGTCGGTAACTTTGCGTTGGCTGATGAGTTTGGCAGCCAGGAGGGCTTGGAGGAAGCAGCGGCGGAAGTGTTCGGCCATGGGGCCATGGGGCCGAGGGGTTCGGCGGGCATGGTGTGGAATTTGCCGTCGGCATCGAAGAGTCCATCCGCTGCGAGGATGTGGATGTGGGGGTGGAAGAGGAGGTTGGCACTGGGTCTGTCCCCTTGAGCACTTGAGCACTTAAGCACTCCGCTTGAGCACTTCCGCAGTCCCCTTGAGCACTTCCGCATTTGTCCCCTTCCGCATTTCCCTTTTCCAAATCCCGCTGCCAAAAAATGTCTTGGCGAGGCGGCCCGGGAAGGTATGCTCGGCGCTATGGGAAATTCACCATGGATCGCGCCCGCATCCCCGTTCAGGCTTCAAAACGGCCACTTCGGAGCCTATTGGCTACGGCCATTCATCCGTCTCCCCGGAAAGTCCACCTTCCACCGCCTTTCTCCCTCAGACTCCCTCTCACCCCGTTCCGGATCCCGCCCATGACGTCACCCGCACATAGCAGATTTCTTTCAGGTGAACTGCAACCACACCGTCCTCTTCGCTCAACCGCTGGAGCAAGGCTCCTTGTAGCGCTGATTGTCGGATTGGCTTCTGCTTCACAGGCAGCGCCGGTAGTCACAGCCACGATGGATGACGGAGTCGGCGCGGGGGTGCGAAAGCAAGTGGGCACTCCGTTGAACTACAGCATCACCATTGGAAACAGCGGCGATGCGACGGCGACGGGCGTTCAGTTCACCGATCCCGATCCGGCGAATACGACCTTCGTTTCCGTCAACAGCACGCCACTTGCCCGTAATGACGCCTACAATACCATCGGTAATGTGCAGATCAGCATCCCGGCTCCCGGACTGCTGGCAAATGACACTGACCCGGACGGCGTGGGGCCGGCGCTGACCGTCACGGCGGTCAATACCGCTGGCACGCAGGGCAGCGTGGCTTTCACTGCCAACGGCAGCTTCACGTTCAATCCAGCCCCGGGTTTCAATGGCTCGACGACGTTTACTTACACGATGAGCGATGGCGAGGGGAACACCGACACGGCGACGGCGACCATTTCCGTCGCCGGCCGAATCTGGTTCATCAACGCCGCGGCGGGTGCAGGCGGCGACGGGCGGCTCACAAGTCCGTTCAACAGTATCTCCGCCTTCCTGCCCGCGGCGGATGTCGCCGGGGACAATATTTTTCTCTACAGCGGTAACTACACCACGTCGCCGACGCTGCTGGCAAATGAGCGGCTCATCGGGCAGGGCGCGACGGCGAGTATCACGACCATCACGGGACT
>JANOBW010000405.1:0-7256 GCA_031411855.1 Opitutia bacterium | reverse complement strand
CGCGTTTCATCGCCGACGGCCGCCGCGGCCGCGCCCTCCGCTTTCTCGACACCGCCCCGCCCGCGCAGAAGGCCTCCGTCTCCCTCGGCGCCTCCAGTCCCTGGGTCTCATCCGACTTCTCCGTCTCCCTCTGGTATCGCCACCAGGGCGCCTTCCCCAACCGCACCTCCTACGGTGGCAGCCCCTCCGATCCCGCCCTCATCTCCAACAAAAACTGGACGGCCTCCGGCGCGAACACCGGCTGGGTCATCGCCGCCCAGCCCGACGGCTCGATCAAGTGGAACTACAAGGGCGCGGCCGGCACCCGACTTGATCAGGCCGTCTCCTCTAAGGACAACGCCGACGGCCGCTGGCACCACCTGCTCGTCACCCACGCCCGCGCCGGCGTCGCCTCCTTTTACGTTGATGGTGCCAAACTTGCCACCACCCCGTCCCTCGCCGGCCTCGGCTCCCTCGACTCCGGCCTGCCCCTCGTCATCGGCGCCGATGGCACGGGCGGCAGCATCTACCGCGGCGATCTCGACGAGGTCGCCCTCTGGTCCCGCGTCCTCACCTCCGAGGAGGTCGCCCTCGTCTTCCAACGCGGCACAGCCCAGACCGCCCTCACCGGCTCCAACTTCGTGGACACCGACAACGACGGTCTGCCCGACGCCTGGGAAATGGCCCGCTTCGGCAACCTCGCCCAGACGGGAGAAACCGACGCCGACCACGACGGCCGCACCAACGCCCAGGAGTTCGCCCTCGGCACCGACCCCGCCTCCTCCGAGGCCGACCCCGGCGTGCGCTTCGAGGTCATCCCCCACCCGACCCTGCCCGGCCAGCTCACCTCCGCCTTCCACTTCAAACGCCCCACCGGCTCCTCCGGCGTCCAATACCTGCCGGAATGGAGCACCACCCTAAACGACAACGACTGGGCCTCCGGCTCCTCCGTGCTGGTTCCGCTGGGCACCCCCGTCGCGCTTCCCGATGGCCGTGAGGAGGTTACCTACTACCATCCCGTGCCCCTTGATGCCGGAGGTCGCGGCTTCTTCCGGCTCCGCACCAGTCCCGTTTATTCCGGCTCGCTCACCCTCTCCACCCTGCCCCAGGTGGACTACTCCTCCGGCGGACCGGTCGTCCGCTGGTTCACCGACCAGCCCACCCCCACCATCCTCGAATATGGCACGGGTGCCAGCCTCAGCATCCGCCATGAGGACTACACGCTCAGCACCGCCCACGAGGTGGTGCTCGACGAGGTCGGTCCCGGCCAGTCCTTCTCCTACAGTGTCGTCGTCCTGGCCGACGGCGTCGAATCCCGCTCCGAGAGTCTCACCGCCGAAGGCAAATGGGACCTCCGCCCGCCCCGCCTTCCCGACCAGGTCGGCTTCACTTCACCCGCCGCTGTGTCGGCCGCCGCCACCGCCACGCTCGCCGCCTTTGGCAACAGCGGCAAAGGCTTCGCCCTGGATGTCGGCTGCGGCGATGGAAACTTCGCTTACGAACTGGTGAGGAACTCCGAACTCGTCGTCATCGCGGTGGAGTCGGACGACGCCAAACTCGCCGCCGCCCGCGCGTTCCTCGCCGCCCGCGGCGTCCTCGGCTCACGTGTCAACGTCATCAAGGTAGCCTCACTCACCCCCGCCGCCCTGCCCTTCCGCGCCGACACCTTCAACCTCATCACCTCCTCGGCCGCCGCCCTTTCGCAGCCCGGCGCGCCGGCCTCGCTCGCCGGTTTCCAGGGTCTCCTCAAGCCCGGCCGGGGCCGCAGTGTCTTCGGCCCCGCCGCCACCGTCTCCTCGAAACCCGTCCCGGCCTCGCACGGCCGCTGGGTCACCCTCTACGGTTCCAACGACAACTCCTCCTTCTCCGGCGAACAGCTCGCGTCAGCGGCCGTTCCAGCCGGCGCCTCCTCCACCTCCCAGCTTGAGGTCCAGTGGATCGGCCGGCCCGGCGGCGCGTTCACCGTGGACCGCGGCATCCGCCAGCCCAGCCCCCTCGCCGTCAACGGCCGCTTCTACGCCATCGGCGACCAGCGCATCGTCGCGCTCGACTCCCACAACGGCGCCGCCCTCTGGTCCAAGGCCATGCCCGGCCTCGCCCGCTACAATGTCATCCGCGACTCCTCCAACCTCGCGGCCGACGACGACGCCCTCTTCGTCGCCTACCGCAACCAATGCTGGCGCATAGACGGCGACACCGGCCTCCACACCGTCTATCCCGTCCTCCCCGGCCCGCGCACCGACTTCTCCTACTTCTGGGGACTCATCTTCCGGCAAAACGGCCTCCTCATCGGCTCCGCCACCAAGGACGACTCCGCCTACACCAAGTGGTGGGGGCCCCAATACTGGTTCGATTCCCAGAGCGGCTTCGACACCAACCAGGTCGTTTCCGACAACGTCTTTGCCCTCAACGCCGCCACCGGTGCCACCGCATGGACTTACCAAAACGGACTCGTCCTCCACCCGTCGCTGACCATCTCCAACGGCCGCGTCTTCTTCCTCGAATCCCGCGACACCGCCGCCCGCGCCGGCGCCTCGCGCAATCTTTCCCTGGCCACGCTCACTGCCACCGGTCCGCTCTGGATGGTCTGCCTCGACCTCGCCACAGGAAACAAACTCTGGGAAAATCAACCGGCCCTCACCGGTGGCACCCCTTCCGTTTACGGGCTCGCCACCTCCGACCGCTACATCGTGGCCTCCTCCAACGACCCGAACGACACGTTCTACCTCAGCGCCTTCAACGCCGCCACTGGAGCCCCCGTCTGGTCCCAGAACCACGCCTGGACCTCGAACAACCACGGCGGCAACCACCAGCACCCCGTCATCGTCAACGGCGTCCTCTACCTCGAACCCAAGGCCTACAACGCCACCACCGGCGTCCTTGTGGCCGGGCTCACCATGCCGTCGCGCAAGGCCTGCTCCACCTTCATCGGGACCAAAAACGCCCTCCTCTACCGAGGCGGCCAGACCACCCACTACGGCATGTCCGCCGAGATGTATGGCGGCAACATCTCACTCTGGGACATCAACGCCAAAACCTCCTCCCTCTGGAACCGCATGCGTCCCTCCTGCTGGATCAGCACCATCGCGGCCGACGGCGCGGTCCTCATCCAGGACGGCTCCTCCGGCTGCAGCTGCGGACCCTGGTTCGAAACCACCATCTCCCTCACCCCCCTCTGATAGACTTGTTCAACACCATGAACTTATCTTCCCTCAACTGTTTCGGCCTTCAGAGTTCAGTGTTCAACGTTCAACGTTCGACGTTCGCCGCACTGCTTCTCCTCTGCCTCTCCGCACAGGCCTCCGACTGGCCCACCCACCTCGCCAACAACCGCCGCACAGGTGTCACCACCGAGCAGCTCAACGCCGCCGCTCTCGCCCCGGCCTGGACCTGGACCTCGCCCTGCCCGCCTCAGGCCGCCTGGGACGCCGAATCCCGCTGGGATGCCTACCAGATGGTCTCGGGTAACAAGTCCATGCGTTCCTACGACCAGGCCTTCAACCTCTGCGCCGCCGGCGACAAGGTCTTCCTCTCCTCGACTGCCGACCATACCGTCACCGCCTTCCTCGCCGCCACTGGCGGGATCGCCTGGCGCTACTACACCGAGGCCCCCGTCCGCCTCTCGCCCTCTCATGACTCGGGCCGTGTTTACTTCGGATCCGACGACGGCAACGCCTACTGCGTCAACGCCGCCGACGGCTCCCTCGTCTGGAAAGTCAACCCCTCCGGCAGCACCACCCTCGTCCCCAATGGCTGGAAGTTCGTCAACCTCTTCCCCGTCCGCACCGGTGTCGTCGTGCAGGGCGGAGTCGCCTACTTCGGCGCGGGCCTCGTCCCCTGGAAGGCCAACTACCTCATGGCCGTCAACGCCACCACCGGGGTTCAGGTGTGGAAACAGACCTTCGCCAACACCACCGACGGGCACACGTTCGAAGGGCACCTTCTCGCCACCTCCACCAGCCTCTACCAGCCCCAGGGCCGCCTCTCGCCCATCCAGTTCGACATCACGAACGGCACCCGCACCGGCCGGCTCCCCGGAGGCGGCGGCAGTTGGGCGCTCGTCACCGACGACGGCTCCCTCGTCCACGGCCCTGGCTTCGGCAACCAGTCCGGCATCGTTTCCAACCGGGCTTCCCACTTCAAGGAAAACAACGCCGCCACCCGCGCCGCCATCCGCGAGTTCCCCGCCGCCACCGCCCTCCTCGCCACGGCCTCCAACACCTTCCTGGCCATTGACAACAAGGTCCAGTCCCTGCCCCGCGCCGGCGGCACCGCCGTCTGGACCTCCGACCTCCCCGCCGCCTCCGTCCTCATCCTCGGCGGCACCACCGTTTACGCCGGTGGCGAGGGTCTCGTCCGCGCCTTCGACTCCACCACCGGAACGATCCTCTGGTCCGCCACGGTCCCCGGCACTGTCCACGTCCTCGCCCTCGCCAACGGAAAACTCTACGCCAGCACCACCGCCGGCACCCTCCACGCCTTCGCCAGCCCCTGAGAACGCCGGCCTGTAAACTTCCCTCGCACTCTCCAACTTCAAAGTTTAACGTTCAAAGTTCGACGTTCGACGTTCGAAGTTCAAATCACCATCCCATGCGCCGCCTCGCCCTCGCCAGCCTTCTCCTCGTCTCCCTCCTGGTCCTGGGCATCCTCTGGCTGCAACGCCCGCCTGCTCAGGCTTCCGCTTCGAAACAGCCGCCCGTCCTCCGTGTCCTCGCCGCCGCCGGTTTGAAACCCGTGCTGGAGGAGGTCTCCCTCGCCTACGAACGCGCCCACGGCGTCCGCCTCGAGATCACCTACGGCGGTTCCGGCCAGATCCTCGCCTCGCTCTCCACCGTGCCGGGCGTGGACCTCTTTGTCCCGGCCGACACAGGTTACCTCGACCTCGCCCGCAAGTCCGGACTCATCCGCGAATCCGTCCCCCTCGCCTCCATGCGGCCCGTCCTCGGGGTGCCCAAGGGAAACCCCAAAAAACTCGCCTCCCTTGACGACCTTTTCAGTCCCGGCGTCCGCTACGGCCTCTGCCATGCCGAGGCCGCCGCCATCGGCAAAAGTGTCAAGGCTTCCGCCCAGAAACTCGGCCGCTGGGACGACCTCCTTTCCCACGCCGCCGTGCTCAAGACCACCGTCAACGAGCTCGCCCTCGACCTCCAGACCGGCGCGCTGGATGCCGCCTTCGTCTGGGACCAGACCGCCGCCTCCTTCCCGGGTCTGGAGGCCGTCACCATCCCCGCCTTCGCCGAGGGCGAGGCTCGTGTCTCCGCCTCCGTCACCACGGCCTCCACGCACCCGGCGGACGCCCTCCGCTTCGCCCGTTTCCTCTCCTCGCCCGAGTTCGGCGCACCGGTCTTTCGGCGGCGCGGCTTCAGCCCCGAGGCGGGCGACGCCTGGGCCTCATCTCCCGAGCTCATCCTTTACGCCGGTGCCGTCAACCGACTCGTCCTCGAGCCCCTTCTCAAGTCTTTCTCCGACCGCGAGGGCGTCCGAGTCCGGACCGTTTACAACTCCTGCGGCCTTCTCTGCGCCTCCATGCGGTCCCTCCAGGAAAACCCCGGCTCCGCCCTGCCCGACGCCTACCTGGCCTGCGACATCTGCTTCGTCCCGCCTGTGGCCGACCTTTTTCCCGAGGCCGTGACCGTTTCCGAAACCGACATCGTCATCGCCGTGCCCCGAGGCAACCCGCGGAAGATCACGGACTTGTCCGACCTCGCCACCCCGGGGCTTCGCGTCGGCGTCTGCAACGCCGAGCAGTCCGCGCTCGGTTTCCTCACCTTGCGTCTGCTCGACAAAACAGCCCTGGCCGAATCCGTTTTCCACCGCGCCTCGGCCCAGGCCCCCACCGCTGATCTCCTTGTCACCCAGATGCTTGCCGGCTCCCTTGACGCCGCCGTCGTTTACCGGGCGAACCTGGTCGGAGCCAAGGGGCAGCTGGACTTTGTCGCCGTGAACCACCCGGCCGCCAAGGCCGTGCAGCCCTACTCCGTCGCCGCCCATTCGCCCCGCCGCGAACTCGCCAAACGCCTTCTCGCCCATCTCCAGGCCAATCCCACGGCCTTTGTCGAGGCGGGCTTCCGCCCTCTGAGCGATTCCCTGCCCGTTCCTTCCACCGCCTACGAAGGGGCCGGCTTCAGGAAAAAATAAGAGCACGGCTTTCAACTCCGGCTCACCCCCAAGTTATTCCCAACAAACCGTTTCCCACCACGTGTCTTATCCCCACCTTGTCATTGTCGGCTCCGGCATCATCGGCCTGACCCACGCCCTCACCGCACTCGAGGCCGGTTGGAAAGTCACCATCTTCGAACGCACCGGCCGCCCCCTCGGGGCCAGCGTCCGCAACTTCGGCACCCTCTGGCCCATCGGCTGCTCCTTCGGCTTGGAACGCGAGCAGGCCCTCTTCGGCGTGCGCCGCTGGAAGTCCCTCGCCTCAGAACTCGGCCTGTGGACCCGGCCCTGCGGTTCCCTCAGCCTGGCCTACCGCGACGAGGCCTGGGCCGTCCTCAACCAGTTCAGGTCCTCGCCCGCCTCGCCCCCTTCCGGTTTCGATCTCCTTAACCCTGAAGAGGTTATTAAACGCTTCCCCCACAGCAACCCCCGCGGGCTCCAGGGCGCCCTCCACAGCCACGAGGAGACCATCGTGCATTCGAGATCGGCCATCCCCGCCCTCGTTTCCCATCTCGAAAAACTGGGGGCGAAGGTTCACTTTGGCGCGCCCGTGATCAAGGTCCACGCCGACGCGGTCGAGACCAGCTCCGGTCTCACCGTGGGCTTCGACCGCCTCCTCATCGCCGCCGGCGAGGAAATGCGCCTGCTCTTTCCCGCCGAGCTTGCCGCCGCCGAGCTCAAAAAATGCCAGCTACAGATGATGCGCACCGTCCCGCAGCCCGCCGGTTTCGATCTCGGGGCCATCTGCGTCAGCGATCTCACCCTCTGCCACTACCCGGCCTTCGCCCACTGCCCGGCCACCTCCGCCCTCCGCGCCCGGCTTGAGTCCGAACTGCCCGACCACCTGCGCTGGGGCGTCCACGTCATCGCGGCGCAAATGCCGGACGGCTCCCTCGTTCTCGGCGACAGCCACGAATACGCGCCCGACTTCGATCCCGACATCCACACGGAGGTGGACGAGCTCGTCCTGTCCTACCTCGCCGGTTTCACCCGCGATCTCGACCTGCGCATCGCCAGCCGCTGGCATGGCGTTTACCTCAAGAGCGCCGTGGGCCGGACCCAGGTCGTCCTTGAACCCCGCGAGCGTGTCACCATGGTCACCGCCATGGGCGGGCTCG
>JANOBW010000404.1:0-7144 GCA_031411855.1 Opitutia bacterium | reverse complement strand
CAGGGTGACGCAAGGAGCTCCAAGCCCGCGATGTCGCGGAGAGGGAGGGCGGTGATCTTGTCCGTCAACGGGTAGCGCAGGGTGCCGGGATAAACGACCCAGAGGTGGTCGAGTTTCAAGTCCTCCAAGGCGATGTGCATGGACTTGGTGGTGGCGGGGGCCTCGGAGCATTTGAACTCGAAACCCCAGCGGCGTCCTTTGCGGAGGAGGAGCAGGTCGAGTTCCGCGCCGCGTTGGGTGGCGTAAAAGTAGGCCTCGCGCTCGCCATGGGCGATAAGGGTCTGCTCCAGCGCGAAACCCTCCCAGCTTGCGCCGTAGCGGGGATGGGAATGGAGTTCGGGCATGGTGTTGATCCCGAGCAGATGGTGGAGCACGCCGCTGTCCCGCAGATAAACTTTCGGGGATTTCACCAGACGTTTGCCGAGATTTTCAAACCACGGCGGCAACACGCGTGCCATGAACGTCCCGGCCAGCAGGTCGCGGTAGTGGTTCGCCGCCGTGACGCTCACGTCCATCGAACGCGCCAGTTCGGCGGCGTTCCAGGTCTGCCCGTGGAAGTGCGCCAGCATCCTCCAGAAACGGCCCAGCGCCTCGGGCGACACCTTCGAACCGAGACCGGGGATGTCGCGTTCCAGAAAGGTCCGGGTGAAGCCCTCCATCCAACGTTCCCAGGCGTCCGCGTTTTTGGCCAGAAAGGCCCGGGGAAACCCGCCGCGCAGCCAGAGCTTGTCCTGCTCCTCCGGGCCGGTTTCGGACAGGGAAAACCCTGCCACGTCCACAAACTGGATGCGGCCCGCCAGGGTTTCCGAAACGCCTTTGACGAGGTCCCACGAGGCGCTGCCGAGCAGCAGAAAGACGGCCTTGCGCTGGCGGATGTCGCAGAGGGGCCGAAGGGTTTCAAACAACTGGGGCAGGCGCTGCACCTCGTCCACAATGACCAGCCCCTCGCATTCCGAAAGCAAACGCTCCGGTGCGGTCGCCAGGGCCGTCCGCGTGGCCGCTACCTCCAGATCAAACACCTGGGATGGCCCCGCCCATCCCGCCGCGATCTGTTCGGCCAGGGTCGTTTTCCCCACCTGACGCGGTCCCAGCAAGGCCACGGCCGGCGATTCGTCCAGCCGGATGCGGATGGCTTCGAGGAGGGAAGAACGCCGCAATAATTGTTGCATATCTTACTTTAGAAATAAGATATTCAACAATAAGTCAAGAGTGCGTTGAGGGTCGCGCAGCTCAGACCTGATTTTCGCGCTTCGGTTTTGTGAGTCGAGGGATCGCAACGTCGAGGTGATGCGCGGAAGCCCGAGCACTATTTTTCCGAGGCAGGAATGGCCGCAAAGGAACGCAAAAGGCGCAAAGACGAAGCAGGGGATTTAGCGCGTGGGTGTTGATCTGTGGTTCTGTTTTTTTGGGCAGGATGCACAGGATTCGCAAGATGCCGAGGCAGCGAAGGCACACCTTTTGAAATTTGACTTCGAGGGGATAAACTTGATGTTCACGCACGCAGACAAGCGCAGGAATTGTAGAGGTCGCTGGAAACGGTGGCAGCCCGAATGGGTGGAAACTCGAACCTGGGGTCTGCTTCACTTTTTGGGCAGAAGAAGCGTGATCAGTGGTTTGGTTTTAAGAGCCGGAGGGGGCGTGGGTCGCGATGGTTGCGGATGCTTGGGGCCTTGAACTCACATTCGATCACCTTAGCTTCCAACAACCTTTGCACCACGGGTTTGCAGTGGGATGCGGTCATGCCTGCTTCGATGGCGATGAGGATGAGATCGGCTTCCGAGTTGGCCTGTCCGTTTCGTCATTCCGCCAGGCGACGTCGAGAAATTTGTGAATACCGCTCACATGCTGACTGCCAAAGATTAGGCCGTAAATGTTGCTTCCTTTTTTGATGGAAAAGCGGCCCAGATGGGCAGTGGTTCCGGCCAGCTTTTTGAAGTGATCAAAGGCGGCGCGATGGACGTGGTAGGAGTCATCCGTCTTGGCGATTTTGATCTTGATGGCTGGATGCTCACGGAAGCGGTTCAACGTGGAGGAAGAGACGAAAAACATGAAGTCCGTCTTGGGGAAACGGATCAGTTTTTTGAAGATCTCGTCGGTGACCCCGTTCACTCCAAACTGATCAATGACAAGGAGTTTCGCCGCTTTGGGGTTGGACAGGACGGCGTGATGACGTTTCAGGGCGTCTTCGAAGGTCTCGGCTGTCGCGATGGGCGTGATACCGGGAATCTTCCATTCGGGCCGGGTGATGAGTTGGCTGAGCTCAGCGATTTTACCTGCGTTTATGTCGGAGAAGTGGACACAGATTTTCACCTTGGGCCAGCCCGCCAACCCCTGCCTGTGGTAGTTTCCAAGCTGGGTCAGCATGCGAAGCGGTGAGCCGGGGATTCCCTGGAAATCGGTTCCTGGGCCGCTGAAGAGATCGAAGAGGTGCAGCTCCTGGCAGAAGGGCTCAGCCTGGGAGGTGAAGACGGGAATCCACTCCTGGATGTAGAGTTCGAAAATCTTGAGCTTGGTCAGGGTTCCTGCGTCGTAGGGTTCCTTGTGAAAGCTGGCGTTTTTCATGGCTCATACGGTGGCCAGGTTGTCGAGGAGGATGGCCCGTTTCGCTTGGGATGGGACCGGTTTGACCGTGATCTCGGGGAATTCGTCGTAGGTCTGGCCGTCGAGTTCGCGGCCGGCCTCGGCTTTGCGGACGCCGCCCCATTGCTTGAAGAAGAAAGGCACCTTTTGCTGCTCGCATTGGAGACGGATGGAGCGAACCCAGTCGGGCGAGAGTGGACGCGCGCCGTGACCGCTCTCGCCCCCGACGATGACCCATTGGATGCCGCTCAGGTCAAACTGGCCCAAGTCTTCCAACAGGGGTTCGACGGAGAGGAAGGCGACGGCGGGGCGGGCTTGGCGAAGCTGTTGGATGCGGGGGAGGCCGTGTTTCTGATTTTCCACGCTCACGCCCCACCAGATGTGTTCGGACTGGGCGGCGTTTTTGAGCTTGGTGGAAAGCAGGCGGCTCATGCGGTCGGCCCGTTTCGTCAGAACTTGGTAGGTATGCCAGTTGGCCGCCATCATCACGCGGCAGACGTTTTCGATAAAGGCGTCGGAAACGTCCTCGTGGAAGAGGTCGCTCATGGAGTTGACGAAAATCTTGCGCGGCGTGCTCCAACGGATCGGGTCGCCGAGTTTTTCGGGCACGAGGCGGAGGTCGAAACCAAACTCAAAGGGGTGGTTCTTTACCCCGCGAAACCGCTCCGCCAAAGTCTCGGCGTAGCAGTGTTTGCAGCCCGGGCTGATCTTGGTGCATCCCCGGACGGGATTCCAAGTGGCGTCGGTCCATTCAATTTTGGAGGAAGAGCTCATGTGATGTTGGTAAACATATGATCATGTTTCTAGCTGTCGATGATATTATTGGTGATTTAGTTCATCGCCAGTTATTTTTGCTTTTTAGACAGTCGTTTCACAATTTTTGCACAATGTATATTATTTGGATCTTTTTCAAGTCCTAATTTCGCATAGTGTAATGCCTTTTCTTTGTTTTCTTCGTAAAGAAAAAGCCAAGCCAAGCGACTCAAGCCTGTAGGATCTAACCGATTCGCAACTCGTTCTAAATATAATCTTACAGTCGATAGATACATTCCTCGTTGTGCGCTTCGTATGATATCCTTGTTGTTGTCCATTATGACACTTAGTCTATCTGCTACATCACTTAGGAAAGATATATCTGTTGGTGAAGATTCGACTGCTCCAACTAGGGAAGCAATTTCAAGATCTGTGTCGCCAATTTTGTTCGCATATTTATATCTAGCGACCCATGCATTTTTATTGTGAGGATTTTCCTCAACTGATCTTCTCAATGCGTATTGAATTTTTTCGATTCCTAATGAAAATTGAGTTCTAAAATCTGCTAAATTTAGCCAGCCAAGGGGCCAAGATTGAGCCAATACCTCCAATAGTTGATCATACTTATTTATACTGCCAGGGTTAGTTTTAGCTTCATGATTACATATCAAAATAAATTTTTTGACAAAACTTTCAGTTTGATCTTTTGGAGGCAAAGAAGAGCTTTGAAAACCTGATTTTTGTATAATCGATAAATCTTGTTGAATAATCAAACGATCGGGATCTCCTTGTAATTTCTTATTTGCGAAACTGCGAGCCAAAACTGGAACCGTATACAAGCGAACATCTCCATCATTGCCAATTTCTTGAATTAATGAGAGCCGCTTACATTCCTCTATGCCACTTACTGCGTCAATTCCTCTCACCCCGAGGATAACAATTAAACCAAGTTCAAAAACGTTCGCTTTCCAGTTCGCGACAAGTAAAAAAACATTTCTTCCTGCTTCAGATAATTTATTGAATGATCTCTCAAAAACAGCTTGAACAATATCCTGACGTTTGCCAATTACCGCTATTGGAGGTGTATATCTACCATCTTTTGCCATTTCACCAGCAATAACTCTCATTATGTAAGCATGACCACCGGTGTGACTATATATTTTGTTTATGACCTCATCAGACATTAAGTGAGTTATGCCCAAGTTTTTTGCAGCATTTTGCAGCATTATTTGAGCTTCATCTTCTTCCATTCCATGAACTTCAATTGGATAATCTGCAACAAATGAGCGCTCGCGACTCGTCAGTAATACTTTATTTGGTAGATGAGTATGTTTGTCAAGAAATTTATGTAATCCACTAATGTCAGCGATAGTTTCAAAATTATCAAATATGAATAAAATACTTTTTGAAGAAACTGATTTCGGTGATTTTAAGGCCTCAGCCAGTGAATCGATAGTTTTCTTTCCACCCCAATTAAAAAATAAATACCCAAATTCGCTGCTTATTGAATTTAAGTCGGCGACGGATTGGTGAACATCTATTGGGCCGCTTGGCTTGAGGTCAACATCTCTGGCGCTAAACCAAACAATATGTTCAAACGGAGGTGATTCAAGGGATGATAGTTTGTGAGCGACAGCTAATGCAAGACTTGTTTTTCCCATGCCACCGCCACCGTGTAAGGTGATTATGTGATGATTTTGATCAAGTATTTTTTCCTCAAGCACAAGCTCAAGAGATGGGCGCTTTACGTAATCTTTGGGTTTGGGTGGTAGATTTCCAAAAACATTCGACTGGATTTCAAAATCTTTGAAACCTTCAGTTGAACTTTTGGATAGAGGTGCGGGTGGAGTTTTGTATTTATCTGTTAAATATTTTTCAGTTTTGCCCGATTCGTAATTAATAAATTCAGCATGCCCGGCTTGGTTCGTTCCGCCGTTTGGAAAGTAGAAGTTGACGCAATCCCTTTCACTTCGGATTAAATTACCGCAGAAAATTAATTTATTTGAATCAGGAAGACTTAGGTAAACGCCGTCCTCTAGGGCACTAGAATAGTCAAGGCGATCATTAATTGAATGAGGTGAGGTGCCTATTATTAATGTAGTCCTGTAGTCATTTAAATCCCTTTTTAATATGTGATACCAATTCCATTTCATGACAGGGCAGTGATCGATTAATGATGTAATCGATTTTATGTATTTAATATTGCACTCGCTGTAAAATAATTCGCTCACGGCTCCATGAGCTTTAGTCATATTTCGGATTCGAACTAGGCAGTTAATTAAATCGCGAACTGTGTATAATTTTATAGATTCGCCAACTCCTAAATGCTTGTATATGGCACTAAGATTTTCTCGGATTTCATTGAACCATAAGTCTTCATTTTTCTGCTTTTTTGTTAGCCAAGAAAGTAAAGGGAAAAAATCTTGTCCCATATATTGGGTAGCAGGGCCACTAGTCATTTCTCGGATACTTTGTTCCCAAGAGCCAAGGCCATCTGCGTTTACAAGAGTATACGCTTGTCGGTAAGCTAAATCTTTTGATGCAGATTCTAGTTTAGATTGTAAAACAATAGCTACTAGTTTTAAAAAGCACTCTGCAAGGTAAGATGCGTTGAGAAATCTTGTAGCTAAATCGTTTGGTGAGCTTATGTTATATCTTCGTGCAACAAGTGCAATTGGAGAAGGCAATTGATCAAGATTTGATATGTTTTCGGGGTGCATAAATACGTTTTTTGATTAAATTTTCTTGGCCACAGCAGATTTTTCAAACATCCGAGCCGATCTCATACATTATGTCAATCACGGTCTGCGGATTAGGCGGTCGCGGGGGGCTGGTTTGACGGTTTCCGGGGCTGGCTCGGGGGCTTTTAGGGTGGGGATTAGTTCCTTACCGGAGGTGGTTTGGAGTTTGTTGTCTTTGAAGACGGTGTCCTCGACGCGGTAGGGGGTGCCGTCGGTGTGTTGGAGGAACTTGAGCCATTCGGGTTGTTGGAAGGGGCGGCTGCCGCGGCGGCCGAAGACTACGGTTTGGTTGCCGCTCTCGTCCACGACGCGGTCGCGGTCGAGGCCCCGGGAGATGGCTAAGGCGGGGCCTTCGGTTGGGTAGGTGGCGATGAGTTTGGGGTTGGGCGGGGGGCTGAAGCCCATGTGGCCGGGGACGTTTTCAGGGGAGATGAGCTGGACGACGCGGAGGCCGTTTTTGCCGTCGGCCACGAGGGCGAACATGGAGGCGTTGACGGAGCCGATCTGGACGGAGCGGGTGTCGTTGAGTTTTCCTTCGGCATCGAACTTTTGGAAGAGTTTCGGCTGGGCCGGGTTTTTGATGTCCACGATGGCGAGGCCTTCGGCGCCGTTGGCCACGTAGGCGTAGGTGCGGGCGGTGTAGATGCCCTGGGCGTTGGCGAGGGGCAGGGTGGCGATGAGGGTAGGGATTCTTGATTCTTGATTCTTGATTCTTGATTGGGGAGCAGACGAGGCAGGGGAGTGGGCGGCTTCGCTTGGGGATTTGGACGGCGATTCGGAAGAATACGGCCGGGCCATCTCACTCTTGTTCTGCTCTCCGGCTGAAATCGCCGCTCCTTGGGGCGAGGCGGTTTCGGAGAGGGAGAAGACCTTGAGGCCTTCGGAGTCGGTGACGAAGGCGTGGAGGAACTGGACGGCGAGTTTGCGGGGCTGTTTCAGGACGCCCGGGGCGGACTGGCCGAGGACCTTGGGCTCGGAGGGTTTGGTCATGTCGAGGACGACAAGGCCGGCGTCGCAGGTGACGTAAAGGCGGGTGCCGGCGAGGTAGGAGTGGGTCGCGCTCTTGAGGA
>JANOBW010000403.1:0-10595 GCA_031411855.1 Opitutia bacterium | reverse complement strand
TTCCAGGCGGCGCTGGAGTGGACCTGGGGAGCGGTCCCTTCCCCTTCGGTGACAAACTGGACGGCGAGGCCAAGGCGGTCGGCGATGGGGAGCCCCATTTCATAACCCAGGACATTGAAGGCGGTGGACCAGGCATCGGCGACCATGCAGTCGGGGTGGCGGACGCTGACGGTCACGGTGTCGTGGGTGACGGGCCTTCCGGTGCGTGCATCCAGCAGGTGGGAGTAGGTGTGGCCGGCGGCCTTCCAGTTCTGCCGGTAGGTGCCGGAGGTGGCGATGGCCTCGTCATGCAGGACGCAGGTGCGGAGCGGATGCTCGATGGCGATGGGCCAGGTGCCGGCCACCCGGATCTCCCCGCTGATCTCGACGAGAAACTCGTGGAAGCCCTTTTGTTTCAGGAGGGCGGTGACCTGGTCGGCGGCCCACCCTTCGGTAAGGGCCGACACATCCGCCTCCACTTCGGGGCTGGCTTTGGCGAGGGTGTGGTCGGCCACGGTCAGGCCTCGCCAGCCCAGCCGGGAGCGGACCGCCTTGATCTCGGACTCCGAAGGGGGCGACTCCCGGCGGGGGCCGGGCCCGAAGCCCCAGAGCCGGACGAGCGGGCCCACGGTGATGTCGAAGGCGCCGCCGCTGGCCTGGCTGACCTCCCGGGCCTGGCGGGCCAGCCGGACGAGGTCGGCCGGGACGGGGACAGGCTCGGTGGACCGGCTGGCGTTGAAGAGGCTGAGGGAGGAGTCGGCGCGCCAGGTGGAGGCGATCTGCTCGATGCGCTCGAGTTCGCCGGCGACCGCCTTTTCAATCCCGGCGGGATCCGGCACCGGGCCGCGGATTTTGACGGACCAGGTGCTGCCCATGGCCTTGCCACCGAGGGCGACGATGTCGGCGGCGGGCTGTTCCCGGCCGGAATCGAGGCGGGTCCAACCGACGGACAGGAGCCCGGCGGCGAGCAGGGCGAGGGCGGCCCAGTCGCGTGATCCCCAGTGGTCGCCGTGGCCGGAGGAGCGGACGAAGCTGAAGACCGCGCCGGTGGGGCAGCCGAAACGGCAGTAGGCCTGGGGGACGAAGACGGAGGCGGCCAGGCCGATGGCCGCGATGGCCAGGGTGGCGGTGCCGGCCACATGCCAGACCCAGGCGTCAAACGGCTCGATGCCGGCCAGCCGGAGGGGGAGCCCGAGCAGCAGGGCCAGGACGGCGGCGCACAGAAGGACGGCCGGCAGGGCTTCCCAAAGTGTGGCGGCGCGGTGTCGCGGGGGCCGGGGGCCGGGCGGCGCGGCGGGGGCCGTTTTCTTTCGGAAGCGAAGTTTTTTTCCGACCATCCCCAGCCATTGCTGGGCGGCCCCGTGGGGGCAGATCTGGTGGCAGTAAAGCTGGCGCCGGGAGGCCCAGGGGATGACGAGGGCGGCGAGCCCGAGCAAAAGGAGGCCCGGGGCGGCCCGGAGGGCGGGACCGTGAGCGGCCCAGCCGCCGAAGAGGGAGAGGGAGAGCAGCCCGCCGCCGGCCAGGCCGATGTAGCCGATCATGAGGGCCTGCCAGCCGAGACGGATCCAGCGGTTGCCCCGCAGCGAGGTGAAGGCCAGGGCGAGGGCTCCGGCCACGGTGGCGGCCAGGGCCCAGTCGCGGGCCCGCGAGAGTGTCTGCGGCGGGGTGGCGGGGGGGGCGAGTTCGGCGGCCAGGCGGCGTTTGAGGCTTTCGGCCACGGCCCAGCTGGTCTTGGTCGCGCCGCTCACGCCCTCGATCCTTTCGCCCTCAAAGTCAAGGCGGGCGAGATCCCCGACGGTGCGGCCGGCGAAGAGGCCGAGGTAGTCCTTGTCCGTCCGGACGTTGTCCACGTATTCCAGGGTGTCGTAGCTTTTCAGGAGATGCAGGCCGGTGACGGTGTCGCCGTCGGGCGAGAGTGCGACGAGGGTTTCGGTGGGGCCGCTGTAGCCGGAAACATTGTCGGCCGCGGGAGAGGTGCGCAGGGCCTGGCCGAGAAGTTTCCCTCCCGCGCCCAGCACCTTCCAGCGGGAGCCGGCCGGCTCGATGGTTTCCGCCGTGGGGAAAAGTTTCCGCACATCCGCGAGGGTGACCGGGTAGGCGAAACGCAGCGAACTGCGGGAGCCCGAGAGCCGCTGGGCGAGGGACTCGGCGATGGCGTAGCTGGTCAGGGTGGCCCCGGTGACGGCCGCTATTTTCGGAGGCGGACCCTTGCCCGGTTTCCAGCCGACGAAGGCCTGGAGAAAGGCAGGGTCGGCGAGGACGAGTTCGACGTGTTCCGGGGTGTCGCCCGAGCGGAGCAGGCGGATGCCTTCGACGGCCCCGGTGGTGTCGAGGCCGACAAGGAGGTTGGTTGGTCCGGAGTAACCGATGATGGAGTCGGTCTCGGGCGAGGTGGTCAGAAGTGCCCCGAGGGAGTCATCCCGGGCGTTGAGCACCTGATAAAGGCCGCTTCCGGAGGGAGGGGGGAGGACCTGGGCGGCGGAGGGGAAAAACAGCCGGGCGTCCTCCAGGCTGACCGCATGGACGTTTTGGGACTCCAGCCAGCCGGTCTGGAAGCGGATGAGGACCACGATGGCCATGACCAAGGCCGGCCGCCACACGCGAAGAAGAAGGCTGCGGGAACGGGGTGACACTCTTTCTCCTGACCGTGGGTCCGGCGGATAGTTTCGTTCCCGAACTTATTTGGCGGCCACCACCTGGATGCCGTCGGCGTGGACGTTGCCGTCGGAGCCTTTGGTCGCCAGGATGAGGGCGGCGGGTTTGGCGGGGTCGAACTCGAAGGTCCCGAGGGAATGGAAACCGTCGGGGCGGGAGGTTTTTTCGCGCTGGTTGAGGGAGAAGAGGCGGGGGCCGGCGGCGGTCTCGAGGACGCAGGAGGCCTTGGTGGAGCGATTCTCATGGGGAACCCAGGCGATCCGCACCTCGTAAAGGCCGGCCTTGGGGACGGTGAAGGCGAAACGGGCCGTGGCATTGGCGGTGGGGCCCGCGTAAAGGTATTGGGAGCCGATGTGGGGCTCCAGGCTGTTGCCGTGGTTCCATTTTCCGGTCAGCTCGGCCTGCGAGTCGTCCACCACGATGCCCTCCAGATTGGCCGGCGGGGCTGCGGCGACCTTGGGGGGCTGGGGTTGTCCGGGCGGGACGACGAGGGGGGCCTGGAGGTTTTCCCGCCGGGCGGAGGCGGGCTGGCGCATGAGTTCCTTCAGGTCCTCCAGGTGTTTCTCGTAAACACCGCGGGGCGAGGTGTTTTGGGTGACGCACAGGAAGGCGGCCTTGCCCACGACCTCGCCCATCATGCCGCAGGTCTTCATGACGCGGACGGTGCCGAGGGCCTCATGGGTGACGCTGATGCAGCGGCCGGCCATGAAGAGGTTGCCGACGTTGGCGGAATAGAGGCAGCGGTAGGGGACGGGGTAGCCGTTTTTGCGGTCCACGCCGCTGCCGAACTCGGCCTTGGAGATGAAGGGGTTGTCGGGGAAGTTTTTGGCGTATTGCTCCTTGGGATAGTGGATGTCTATGTCCCAGGTGGTGGGCACGCAGCCGTCGGGGAAGGCCTTCTGTTTGACGATGTCGTCGCGGGTGAGGACGACGTCGCCGGTCAGCAGGCGGCTTTCGCGGGGGCCGCCGATGGCGGCGACCCAGGTGATCTCGGCCTGGGCGAACTTTTCCTTTTCCATGCCGGTTTTCTTGGCGTTGAAGGCGCCGAAGACGGCGCGGAGGTTCCAGTCGCGGACCAGTTCCAACTCCTTGATGGGGTGTTTGTTAAAGCCGCCCTCCCAGAACCATTCGCCTTTGTAGTAAAGCTCGGGTCCCTTGGCCTTGGGGGTGTTGGGGAAATCGCCGAGGGAGAGGGGGAGGACCCAGGGGGCCTCGGGCCACGGGCGGGCGTTTTCCCGGGTCGTCCAGGTCCACATGTTGCTCATGCCCATGTGCCCCTTTTCCAGCATCTCAAACCTGGCGCCGGCGAGGGCTCCGACGG
Organism: Opitutia bacterium; assembly: GCA_031411855.1. Lineage (GTDB taxonomy): Bacteria > Verrucomicrobiota > Verrucomicrobiia > Opitutales > JANOBW01 > JANOBW01. The sequence continues at coordinate 6,640 of JANOBW010000403.1, read as the reverse complement.
TGCCGTGGCCGGTGCAGTCCACGAAAAACTTCCCGGCAAACCGTGTCTCGGCCCCGGTGCGGGTGTCCATGCCGAGGACGGCGGAGATGTTTCGTTGTCCGTCAGGGCTTTGGGCTTCGGCGCCGATGACGTGGGTGTTGAGGAACAGGTCTATGTTCTTCTCGGCCCGGACGAGGGCCTCCTTTTTGTCGTCCCCGAAGTCGGAAGGCAGTCCGGGGGAGTTGGGGGCCTTGTCGGCGAACTCATCCACGATGCCGCCGAGCTCGGGGTAGAGGCCGCGGCGGGTGCCGCCCTGGGCCCAGACCTGGACCTCGCTGGAGCCGTTGCCGCCGAGGACGGGGCGGTTCTGGATGAGGGCGACGCGGAGACCCTGGCGGGCGGCGGAGATGGCGGCTCCGAGGCCGGAGTAACCGCCGCCGCAGACGACGAGGTCGTAGGATTTGGACTCGGGGATGTCGGGCAGGCCGAGCATGACTTTGCGGTCGTGGCGGGATTCGGGCGGGGCGTCGCCGGAACTGGTGAAAAAGAGGGCGTCGCAGCGGCCGTTGAAGCCGGTCAGGTCGCGGAGGGCGAGGGTGTGTTCCCCGGCGGCGGGTATCTCAATCTCCCCGCCGGCCTCCCAGAACCATTCGGCCCCGGTGGTGCCATAGGTGTGGGGCTGGGGCTGGCCATTGAGCACCAGTTGGAAACGGCCCGGGCTGCCGGGGGCTTTCCAGGGGGCGACCCAGTCCTTGGTGCGGGCGAAGACGCGGTATTTGCCCGGGGCGGGAAAGCTCACCTTGGTTTCGGCGTCCTTGACGGGCCGGCCCAGGCCGTGGGCCATGAGGTAGGGTGACCCCATGATTTCGATGAACTGGGTGTCCAGAATCCAGCCTCCCGTTTGCGCGAAGGACTCGGCCTCGACCAAGACCCGGGCGGCCTGGGAGCTGGAGGGGGAAAGACAGCTGCCAAGGGTCACAGCGAGTCCAAAGGAGGGGAGGGAAACGGAGAGAAGCGGGCGGTTCATGCGGAGGAGGAAGCAGGTGGTGGAGGAGGGGGCGGGCGCGACGGGATAACGTTTCGGTCGTTGTGAGTCAAAGACGCTGCCCGACATGGGTTGTTCCGAAAGGCGCGAGATAGCACAGTCCCCTCCCGTATTTGGTTGGTTTTTTCGCGTCAGCTGCGGAGCAGAGGCCGCAGGGTGTAGAGGATCACAGCCAGGCTGGCCGCCACGTTGAGGGATTCGACCCGTTTGGTTTGCTCAATGCGCACGCTGCGGTGGCAGAGTGCGAGCCAATCATCCGGGAGTCCGTCCTCCTCGGCTCCGAGCAGAATGGCCAGGGAGGGCTTGCCCGGGCGAAAGGTTCCGAGGTCCTCGGCACCGGCCCCGGGGACGGTGCCGACAATTTCCCAAGCGCCGGCCGCCGCCATCTGCCAGAGCTCGGCCCTCAGGTTTCCGGCCGTCAGGACGGGCAGGTTGAAGACGGCTCCGGCGGAGGCGCGGACCGATTTGGGGGAAAGGAAATCCCCGCTGGCCCCGCCGAAAGCGATGGCATCGGCGCCGAGGCCGGCGGCGTTGCGGACCAGGGTGCCGACGTTGCCCTGGTCCGTGACCCGGGGCGCCACCACGAGAAGCCGCGGACCGGGGTGGGGCTGGGCCTGCCACCAAGCCAGCAGGCTGACGGGGGCGGGGCGGTCCACGCAGGCCAGCACACCGCGGTGGAAGGCGTAGCCGGCGATGTGGGAGAGCTCTTCGGGGGGGGCGACCCGCACCGGAATGCCCGGCGGCAGGTTTGCGCCCCACTCCGCATGGCATCCCCGGGCCAGGACAAGTTCGCGAATGTTCCATCCCGCCCGGATGGCGGAGTCCACGGCCGTCCGTCCCTCACAGAGGAAAACGGAAGGATTGCCGCGCCAGGAAGCAGGAGTCATGGGCATGCCTTTCAGGGGAGTTTCCGCCGGGCCAGTTGCGACATGACCAGGTAGCCGAGGGCGGCCAGGCCGGTGAAGGCGGCGGGGAAACAGAGGGTGAATTCGTGGAAGCGGGGGTGGAGCAGGCTGGAGACAAAAGCCCCGAGAATGAAGGAGATGAAAAGCAGGGCGCAGAGCGAAAGGCGCCGTGTGTCCGCCTTCAGTCCGCGCAGGAGGTGTCCCAGCAGGATGCCGAGGTCGGTCACGAGTCCGGAGACGTGGGTGGTGCGGATGATGGCCCCGCTGTAGGTGCTGGCCATGGCGTTTTGCAGGCCGCAGGCGCAGGAGGCCAGGTATTCGCCCAGGAGATTGCCGGAGTGGAGAAGGGGGACGGCCGCGAAGAGCAGCGCGGACTCCAGAAAGAGGGCGATGCCGTAGTGTTGGCCGAGTTTCAAGGCACTGTCCCTGATGATGATACCGCTCAGGATGGCGCCCAGCAGAAAGGAGGCCACGAGGGCGACCAGCTGGTGGACGGTGGTCCCGTCCGAGTTTGCCGCCGCCATGCCGAGGAGGGTGGCGGTGCCGGTGAGGTGCGAGACGGCCTGGTGTTGGAAACTGAGCAGGCCGACCGCATTGATCATTCCGGCGATGAAAGCCAGCGAGGCCCCTCCCAGCCAGACCCAGCGTGGCAGTTGGTTGATCATGTCTTGTGTCCCACCACCATCCGGCGGACGGGGGGAGACTTCAAACCGAATGATTCCTCCTTTTCCGTCATGAGGGGCGGTTGGGCCCGGCAGGTTGCAAGCTTATGACTCAAAATGATTTGAATAAGATGAATGCCAGCGTGTCATCTTTTCATCCGGCGGGCAGGTTTGGTTAAAAGTCGCCAGTTGACGCGGTTGGTCTGACGGCTTCCTTCTTCTCTTTTAATGAAGTCCCCGTCTGTCACCCCCAGTCATTTTTCCAAGAGGAGGAAGAGCCCGCACACCTTTGGCCGGATTTTGATCATCCTCCTGCCCTTTGTTGACATCCTGATCCCGAGCCTGGCCTTTGGTCTGGGCAAACTTCACCGGGTTCACGAGCTGGTCTTTTTCGTCTCCATCCCCATCAGGTTGTTTCTCATCTGGTTGCTGTGGAGGGGATCCAAGGAGGCGCGACTGTGGCTGGGGGCCTGGTCTTGCCTGGGCATCCTTCTCACTTGGGGAGCTGCGATCCTGGCCTGGGCAAACGATCAGAACGGTTTGCTCCCCATCGTGGCCGTGCAGTTTTTCTGCGTCCTTTACACCTTCTGGCTGTGTTACAGTTCCGATGAGGTGAAGAGCCTTCAGCATCATGTCCGCCGCGAGCGCGGGCTCTGATTTTTTCAAACCGGCTTGGATCCCTCGGGACTCAACCCTGCGGTTTTGCCGCCGGGGGAGCGTCTGTCCGACGGGTGCGGCGGCGGAGTTTCTTAAGCTGTTTGGCGGCTGCCTTGCGGCCCTTTTTTTCCAGGAGCCGGGCTCGTTCGTGGGCAAGTTTCAGGAGGAGGGAGCGGGAGGCCTCACCCGGGAAACGCCGGGGATGCCTGGCGATGTGGGCGTTGAGCGCGTCAAGATCCTGGGCATCGCCCAGGGCGTCCGTCGCCTTTTTCAGACTGCGGGCCAGCCTGAAGTCCGAGCCGGGGGTTTCATCATGGTGCTGCCTGAGCTGAAGGATAAGGGTTTTGACCCTTTTGCGCAGTTCGTGATGCGCTTCGGGCTCAGGGGTTTCGCAGGTTTTCCGGGCCTGTTTCCAGGCCTTCCGCACCGCGAGGGAAAACCGTTCGCCCAGCTGGGTGGTGTTTGGCTCCGGCCAGGAGGCGTAGCGTGCGGCGGCGGCGGTGAAGTCGCGGATGAGGAGTTTGCGGCGGGGGTCACCCAGGGCGGGAGCTCCGGATTTCAGGGCGGCGGCGTAGCGGTCCCACACGGCGGAGGGGAGGGAGTCGTGCCGGCGTGATCTGAGTTTGGCGAGGGCCTCCTGCAGGGCCTCGTGCTCGCGCCCCTTGGCCAGGGCCTGCCCGTGGGATTTCCAGAGGTTGTTTTCCTCCCGCAGGTCGGAGGCCCGGGGGAAGGGATAAAGCCTGAGCCAGGCCCGCAGAAGCTTGAGCCGCTTGCGGATGGCGTAGTGGGCCATCTCGCCGGGGCCTTGGAGTTCTTCGAGGGCATTGAGGCACTCGCGGCCGAGTGCGGCCGGCAGCGCCGCCGTCTGGTGGGGGAAGGGAACCATGGATGCCTACCCTAAACCTGCCCCGTGAGGATTTGGTGAGGGGAGGGTGCGGGCCGGCCACATCCGAGGGGAAGGCATCCTGGCCCCGGATCAGGAGATTTTGACCACAAGGAAACTGGAGCGGCCGTCCCGCCAGACATAGAGTTTGTTCATGCCAGGGGAGAGGGCCTTGCGGGCCTCATCCAGGCTTTTCACGGTGCGGTCATTCACTTCGACCAGAACCATGCCGGATTGGAGGAGGTCGGCGTAGGGAGACTTGGGGGAGACCTCAGTCAGCATCAGGCCGGAGATGTCGTCCGGAATGTTTTTGGATTTGCGCAGTTCCTCGGTGAGCGATTCGGCCGTCACCCCTTTGATCAGTTCATCTTCATTGGCGGGGGCGGTGGAGGTTTTGCCGTATTCACCGAGGTTGGCGGTAAGGCTGAGGGTGCGGGGTTTCTTTTTTTCCATCCGGACAATTTCGATGGCCAGGGTGGTTCCAGGTGTGGCCTGCGCCACTCTCCAACGGAAGTCACGTTCGTCTTTCACGGCTTTGCCGGCGAGGCTGGTGATGACATCGCCGCGCCTCAGGCCGGCTTTTTCGGCGGCGCTGCCCGGGCTGATCTCGTTGACGATGACGCCCTGGATCGCGGAAAGGCCGTAGTATTCGGCCATGGAAGCATCAAGGTCCCCGGTGCCGACGCCAAGGAAACCGCGCCGGACCTCCCCGTGGTTGACGAGGTCCGACATCACTTGGGAAACCAACCGGGTGGGGATGGCGAAGCCGATGCCGATGCTGTTGCCGGTCTGGGAAAGGATGGCGGAGTTGACGCCGACGAGGCGGCCATCCGCGTCCACCAGTGCGCCACCGGAGTTGCCGGGGTTGATGGAGGCATCGGTCTGGATGAAGTTTTCGTAGCCGGTTTTGCCATAAATGCCGATGGCCCGACCCTGGGCGGAGACAATGCCCTGGGTGACGGTGAGGCCGACGCCGAGAGGGTTGCCGACGGCAAAAACAATGTCGCCCACCTCCACTTTGTCGCTGTCGGCCATGACCACGGTGGGCAGGTCCTTGGCGTCTATTTTGAGGACGGCGATGTCGGTGCGGGGATCACGGCCGACGATTTTGGCTGCAAACTCACGGCCGTCGGAGAGACCGACCTTGACCTCGTCGGCCTCGTTGCCGGCCTGGTCGGTGACGACGTGGTTGTTGGTGACCAGGTAGCCGTCGGCCGAAATGATGACCCCGGAGCCGACACCTTGGGGAAGTTTTCTTTCCTCCACGGTGGCGGGCCCGGCGTTTCCACCGGGCAGGCCGAGCAGGCGGCGGAGCATTTCCTCCTGGGGATTGCGTCCGCCGCGGACGATTTTGACGACCCGTTCGGGATAGACCGAAACTACGGCTGGCGTGACTTTTTTCAACACGTCCGAAAAGCTCGTCAGTCGGACATGGTTGGTTCGGTCAAGCGGCTTGGAATCGAGCGGAGCCGCAAAGGGAGCGGCTTGCAACGGAGTCCAGGCGAAGGCGGCAAGTAAACCGGCGGCAGGGATAAGCAGGCGTTTCATTTCTGTGGGAAGAATGGTTTGCGGGAACGAGCCATGAAGCGGAGCCGAAGTCGGCGTTTGCCTACGGATGGTTACATGCCCAGCCATGTGGCATGGGCCAATTTTCACCTGCCGCCATGGTCGCGCCGCTTCTCCTGATCCTTGCCGGGATCTGGTCCTTTTTGCCATCCAACGCGACCCTGGCCTGGGCCTGGCCCTGGTTCGCGATCTGGTTTATCGGCCTCACGATTCTTGTCACGCTCAGTGCCGTGGCGCTGGGGGCGCCCGACTCCCATGCCGCCTCCTCCCGTTCGGAGCGGACCCTGCGGGCCGGCCTCGTGCTTTTTCTGGCGGTGCCGCTGCTGGGCGCCTTGCGGGCTCCGGACTCGCTGCGGGCCATCGCCTCAGCGGGAGGGCTGTGCCTCGGGATCGCGGCGACGTTGGTGACCTTGTCACGGCCGGAGATCCGTCCCTGGCTCAGACCGGGCGGGAAACTGGCCGGAGTGCTGACCGTTTTCGGCATGGTCTGGGGGGCGGCGTCCCTGGCTGTTTACCAACTGACCCAAAGGGGGCCGCTGCTGGACCGGATGTCCGCCCTGGATGAGCGGTTGGGGGGAGGGAAGGGTTTGCTTTTGGACCAGATGCCGGACCTGGCCCTGCTGCGTAACACCGATTTTTTTGGTCATGCTAATCTGGTGGCGGGGTTTGCTCTGCTGCTGCTTCCCTTCCCTGTCTCCCGGATTCTGGCGGGGGAGCGGAAGGTGTTGCCCCTGTCCTCCCTGATGGTGCTTCTGGTGGTGCTCTTCACCGCTGAGTCGCGCCTTTCCTTTCTGGCCCTGGGGGTGGGGGTGGTGGCCGGCATCATTCTGTTGTGGGGCAGGGGTGGGGCGCGCCGGTCGTTTTTTATAGCCGGACAGGCGGCGGTTGTGATGGCGCAGGCGGCGCGGTAAAAATAACCCCCCGTTCGCACCCAGCAGGAAAA
>JANOBW010000402.1:0-8367 GCA_031411855.1 Opitutia bacterium | reverse complement strand
CCTCACCCTCGCCATCGCCGCCTCCAACTACGCCCGCCTCTGGCTCTACCTCAACGACGAGACCTCCTCCTTCACCCGCATCGTCCCCGGCCACGACGGCGGCAACGCCCTCTACCGCCAGGGCATCCACGCGAAATACTCCGTCGTCACCGTCTCCATCCCCGTCTCCCGCCTCCGCCTCGGCGCCAACACCTTTCGCTTCAACTTCGCGGGCTCCGACCAGTCCACCCACGTCATGTATGACTATCTCGGACTCGAACTGCCGGCCATCCCGCCGCCGCCGCCCGACTCCGGCCGCACCCTTGTCTGGAAAGGCGGAACCAACACGGCCGCCAACACGTGGGACCTCGGCGCCACCCCGGGTTTCCTCAACGGGGCCACCCCCGCCGCCTTCGGCACGGGCGACACCGTCACCTTCGACTCCACCGGCTCCAACTCCACCTCCGTCACCCTCAACGGCACGCTCGAACCCAACTCCGTAACCGTCAACGCCACCAAGGACTTCACCTTCGCCGGCACCGGCTCGCTCACCGGCCGGATGACCCTCGCCAAGTCCGGCTCGGGCAAACTCACCCTTTCCTCCGCCAACTCCTTCGCCGGCCCCACCGTCCTCAATGCCGGCATCCTCACCTTCGGAAACGACGCCGCCAACGGCACCGCCCTCGGCACCAGCGACCTCACCCTCAACGGCGGCACGCTCCAGATGTCCTACTCCAGCACCACGCCGACCATCGCCGCCCCCTGGGACATCGAGGTGCCCGCCGGAGCCGCCGCCACCTTCAAACCCGCCTGGCGCTCAACGATTTCCGGCAAACTCACCGGCGGGGGCACCCTCGAATACGTCCTCCCCAACGGCTCCGCCCGCGCCGACCTCACCGGCAACTGGTCCGGGTTCACCGGCCGCGTCAACGCCACCACCGGCGCCGGCTCCACCGCCGACTTCCGCATGGCCCTCGACTACGCCTGGCCGGGCCTGCCCAACGCCTCCCTCTACCTTGGCCCGGGCCTTTACGCCTACTACGAGAAGAACCTCAACTCCGGCGCGGGCACCTTCGTCCCCTTCGGCGAACTCTCCGGCGCGGCCACCTCCAGCCTCAAGGGCGGCAAGGTCGCCGGCCGCCAGATCACCTACCGCGTAGGCGCGCTCAACACCGACGCCACCTTCGCCGGCGCCATCTCCGAACAGGCGAACGGCTTCACCAACCTCGTCAAAACCGGCGCCGGCATCTGGACCCTCTCCGGCGCCAGCGCGGTCAACGGCACCACCACCATCGAGGCCGGCACCCTCCGCGTCACCGGCTCGCTCACCCACGGCGCGGCCGCCGTCGTCACCGTCGCCTCCGGGGCCTCCCTTGAAGTCACCGGCTCCCTCGCCGCCGCCTCCGTCACCGTCTCCAACGGCGGCACGCTCACCGGCCCCGGCATCCTCAGCGCCTCCCTCGTCAACAACGGGCAAACCCTCTGCCTCTCAGGCACGTTGACGATCAACGGAGCCGTCACCAACAACGGCCTGCTCCGCCTCGCCGGCGGCGCGGGCCTCGCCGTCTCCGGCACCTTCACCAACAACGGCGTGCTCGACCTTCTCGACGGCAACCAGACCCTCCCCGCCTCCTTCGTCAACAACGGCATCGTCCTCCTCGCCCGCGGCCCCGCCTCCCTCGTCTGGAAAGGCAACTCCGGCCCCGTCTGGGACACCCTGCTCACCCCGAACTGGCTCAACGGCGCGGCCGACGATGCCTTCCGCCCGGGCGACACCGTCACCTTCAACGACACCGCCGTCGAAACCGAAATCGAACTCTCCGGCACCCTCGCCCCCGCCGCCGTCACCGTGGACACCGCCGCCTCCTTCACCTTCGGCGGAGCCGGCACGATCCCGGGAAATGCTTCGTTGACGAAACAAGGCTCCGGCCTCGCCTCCTTCTCCCTTTCCCACCCGCTCACCGGCGCGGTCACCGTCTCCGGCGGCACCCTCCGCCTCGGTCCCGCCTCGGGCTTCCCCCAGGCCTCCTCCTTCACCGTCTCCCCCGGCGCTTCCCTCGATGTTTCCCCCGTCTCCGGCGGCTTCACCCTCGGCCCCGCCCAGACTCTCACCGGCTCCGGCACCGTCGTCGGCAACCTCACGGCCCTCGGCACCGTTTCCCCCGGCGTCTCCAGCGCCGAAACCCTCGCCGTCACCGGCAACCTCACCCTCACCTCCTCCACTCCCCTCGCCTTCGATCTCGGCGCGGCCTCCGACCGCCTCGCCGTCACCGGCAATCTGACCCTCGGCGGCCAGCTCACCGCCACCGCCGCAACCGGTTTCGGTCCAGGCGTTTACACGCTCATCACCCACACCGGTTCCCTCGCCCTTTCGCCCGGCGGCCTCACGCTCGCCTCGGTTCCGCCCGGTTACGACTACTCGGTCAGCACCGCCACCGCCGGCGAGGTCCGCCTCATTGTTTCCGCCCCGCCCCTTTCCTGGCGCGGCAACGGATCCACCAACCTCTGGGATGCGGGCGTCACGGCCACCTTCTGGAACGGCCTGGCCCTCGCCCCGTTCACGAACGGAGTCCCGGTCGTCTTCGACGCCTCCGGCTCCGCCAACCCGACGGTCAACCTCTCCGGCACCGTTTCCCCGGCGACGGTTTCCGTCGGCAACACCGCCGCCCTGACCTTCGCCGGCACGGGCGTCCTGGGCGGCGCCGGCACCCTCGTGAAAACGGGCCCGGGCAATCTCACCATCAACAACGCCAACACCTTCACCGGCGGCGCGGCCATCACCGCCGGAACCCTCACCCTCGGAAACGCCGCCGCGCTCGGCACCGGCGTCATCACCCTCGGCGGCGGCACCCTCGCCACCGGCGCGCTCACCCCCGCCAACGCCATCAGTGTCACGGCTGACTCCTCCATCTCCGGCGGCAACAGCGGCGGCTCCCAGGGCGTCAAGGCCATCTCCGGCTCCGGCGTGCTCACCCTTGTCGCCACCAATGTCTTCGACCTCGAGGGCACCCTCGAAGGCTTCTCCGGCTCCGTCCTCCTCACCGGCGCCGGCAACTTCCGCCTCAACGGCAGCAACGGCTCCACTACCGCCCGCTTCGACCTCGGCAACCGCATCCTCTCCTCGCGCAACAACGGCACCTACAACCTTGGCTCCCTCGCCGGCTCGGTCGGCTCCGCCCTCAACATCACCACCGCCACCGGCACCTCCACCTTCAACATCGGCTCCAACAACGCCTCCACCTCCTTTGCCGGCACCATCTCCAACGGCACCGGCACCCTCGCCCTCACCAAACTCGGCGCCGGAACCTTCACCATCGCCGGACCCTGCACCCACAAAGGGGCGACCACCGTCTCCGCCGGCACCCTCCGCATCGGCGACGGCGGCGCCAACGGCTATTTCACAAGCTTCTCCCCCGCTCCCATCGCCAACAACGCCAGCCTTGTCTTCGACCGCTCCGACGACCTGACCCACTCCGGCACCATCTCCGGAATCGGTTCGTTGACGAAACAAGGCGCGGGCACCCTCATCCTCTCCGCCGCCAACACCTACGCGGGCGGCACCACCGTCTCCGCCGGCGCCCTTCAGGCCGGCTCCGCCACCGCCTTCGGCACCGGCCCCGTCACCGTCGCCCCGGGGGCCGCCGTCTCCCCCGGAGGTTTCGCCCTCGCCAACGCCGTCGCCGTCACCCCCGGCGGCACCCTCACCGGCACCGGCTCCGTCGGCGCGGCCGCCGTCTCCGGCACCGTTTCCCCGGGAGGCGCCTCCGCCGGCCGTCTCCAAGCCGCCTCCCTCACGCTCACCGAAACCTCAGTCCTGGCCTTCAACCTCGGCGGCACCACCCGCCACAACGGAGCCACCGGCACTTACGACGCCCTCGATGTCACCGGCTCACTCCTCCTCGACGGCACCGTCGCCGTCACCCTCGACCCCGGCTACGTCCCGGCCTCAGGCAACTCCTTCGATCTCCTCAACGCGGGCACACTCAACACCGCCGCCTTCAACCCGGCCTCCGACCTGATCCTGCCCGCCCTGCCCCCCGGACTCGGCTGGGATTCCTCCGCCTTCACCGCCACCGGTGTCCTTTCCGTCGTCACCACCGCCACGCCTTTCCAGGTCTGGACTTCCTCCGCCTTCTCCCCCGCCCAGCAGGCCGATCCCCTCGTCTCCGGTCCCGGGGCCGACCCCGACGGCGACGGCCTGACCAACGCCCTCGAATACGCCCTCGGAGCCTCCCCTTTGGTCAACGACGCCGCCTCCCGCCTTCCCGCCGGCACCACCGCGTCAGGCCGTCTCACCCTCAGCTACCAGCGCCCCGCCGGAGGTGCGGCCGGAGTGGGCTACGCCTTCGAGAAATGCCCCGCCCTCGGCTCCCCCTGGACCCCCGCCACCCTCGGCGCCGACTACACTCAGGTCATCACTCCCGCAGGCGGCATCGAGACGGTCACCATCACCAGCCAGCAAACCCTCGCCCCCGGCCAGCCTACCCAGTTCCTCCGCCTCGCCGTGACCGTGCCCTGAGGCGGCTTAGGGAAGCTCCGGCGGGCTCTGGGCACCGGAAAAGATCCGGAGGTTCCGCGCCTGGCGGCGGGAGTTCAGGTTCACCTCCATGACGATGAAAAACACCAGCGTGGCCGTGCCGAAAAAACTCAGGAGGCTGAGAATGCAGCCGATGACCAGCAGGAGGATCCTCAGGTTGACCCTTCCCTCCTCACGGGCCTCGCAGCGCAGACGGCCCAGCAGCCAGCCTTCCGTGTAAAAGGAAAACAGCAGCGGTGAAAAAAGCGCGAAAGCCGCCAGGATCAGGCCCTCGGGGAAGTGGCCGGGGTAAAGGAAAACCAGGCCGCCCCACGCTCCCGTCATCATCGGTTCGAGCAGAACCAAAGCCGACCCCATCAGCGTCCGGCGTTTCCACGGGGTGGTGGAAAACCCGAAGGCCGTCCACCGCCGCAAAGCCAGGCACGAGGCCGGGATGCAAAGAAACGCGGCCGGCCAGAAATGGTCAAAGGTCCCTCCCCGGGTCAGGTTCACGATGATGGCCCAGGGAAGCAGGGTGGAAAGCGCCGCCAGGAGGTTGACCAGATGGAGCGTTTTCCAGCCCTTCCACCAAAGCGTGTGGGTGCGGCCGGTGACGCGGACCAGCTCCCAGGCCGGCGACCGGTGGTCGGCCGCGGCGGCCCGGGCCTCCAGCAGGACCGTGGCAAGGGAGGAGACCACTGGCAGCGCCCACCAGCCGTCCACGTCGCACCCCCAGACCGCAGCGCAGGCGAGCTGCATCAGCGCCACGCGGGGCACCAGGCCGTCCTTCCAGGAACCCCTCCTCAACTCCCTGATGAAAAAGGGGTTCCAACGGTCCGGCAGATCGGCCTGCCTCCATCCGGCGAACAGCCGCCGGGCTTCGCGCCACAAGGGCTGAAACAGGGGAGGAAGGTGGCCGGAGTCGGGCATCGGTCAGGGAAAGTGGCAGGAACTTCAGTTCCTTGGCCAAGCCAAACTGACGACAACCCTGGGAGCCGCGTCCCGGCACTCCGAGAACCACTGGCCCTCAGCGTTTCACCGGCAGCGCCGCGACCAGCGCGGTCAGGGCCGAAAGGTGCGTGTTGTAATTCCGCTCCAGATTCTTCGCCCCGTCGTGCCACTCGGCGGGAAACTGCCCGTCGGCCCCCGCCCCTTTGGACATGATGACCAGGGCGGTTTTCCACAGGCAGTCGTCCAGCTTCGCCACGGTTTCGGGATGAAGTTTTCTCGCGGACAGAAAATCGAGAACCTGCCGCAAGTTCCTCGCCATGATGCCTTTGAAGAGGCAGCCATCCCAGCCGCTGGTGCCCAGGCGTTCCTTCAGCACGCCGTCCTCGGCGACAAACCCTCCCTTCGTCATGATCGCCTCCGCCACCACCGCCACCGCCTCGGCGTCCTCCGCCTTTCCGGTCATTTCCGCGTAGGCGGCCAGGCCGGCCAGGTAGGCGCCCTGGTTGTAACTCCAGTAGTCACCCTTGGTCTCGGGTCCGTCCAGCACGCCGGTGCCGTCGAAGACCTTCTTTTCCAACAGCCAGGCGCGGGAACGTTCCGCCCAGGCCCGCGTCCCGGCGGAGGGATCGAGCCGGGCCAGCCGGGCGGAAAGCACCAGGAAGAGGCTGTTGGTGATGGAGTTGGTCTTTCCCTTCCCGGGCTCCACACACCAGATCACCCCGCCGCCCTCCGGTTTCCAGCGCGCGGCCATGTGCGCGTGGATGGCCTTGGCGGTGGCCAGGTAGCGGGGATCTTTGGTCCGCTCGTAAACCCGCAGCCAGGCCACGCCCCACCAGCCGGAATCGTCCAGGTATTCGTTGCGGAAGTCCGTGTTGGCCGGGTTGCCCCGGCGTTTCGCGGCCAGTTTTTCGTCCCCCTCCCGGCCCTGCCCGCGTTTCTTCAACTCCTTCAGAGCCAGCGGAATGCGGGAAACCGGCTCGCGGTTGATCCGGTGCAGTTTCGCCAGCGCCTCGTCGTGGTCGCTGCTCCCCGTGGCGTCCATGTAATCCACGAGTGTCTCGACCGCGTTGGCGGCGGACCACCACGGCGGGTTGATCCGGCCCTCCACCACCCCGCGCAGGTCGTCTCCCGGCCGGTCCAGCCAGATGCCGATGGTTTCCGACCAGTAAAGCCGGTCCATCACGGAAACGGCATTTTTCACGGGAGCGGACAGAGACTCAGCGGCGACGTTGGAAAATATCAGCAGAAGCGGCGCGAGGAATCGGATGATGAGGCGGGTCATGGGGAAACAGGTGGGAAAGCCCGACCGTGTTATCCATCCGGGCGTTCCACGGAAGGTCATGCAAACAAAGCCATGGCTTGCGCAGGTTGTCCCGACTTTGGGCGGAACCAGGGTTTGAAAACTCCACAACCCCATGGGTTTCCGAAAGGTTGAACACTACAGGCAGTGTTTCTCCAAATGCCTCTTGTAGTCCTCAAGTGCCTGCGGGATGTCAGGGCTTTTGAAGATATCGAACACCCCATAATCCGGGAGGATGTCGAAGCCGATGAACTTGTAATTGGAAGTGATGTGGAGGAACAGGTCGGCCGTCCCCTTGCCCCCGTATAACACGCTGTTCGGGTTATCAAAGGCTTCTCTCGGGGCATTCCAGGTCGCGGAAATCATGAACTTTTTCCCCTGCATCCTGCCACCCGTGCCATACTGGCGGGCGGGGTCTTGGCGTGTGCGACCGTCGCCTTCGAGCAAGACCTTCGTGGTCAGACCCACGTTGAAGACCTCATCCACGTATTTTTTATAAATCCACGGGGCGGAGAACCAGTTCACCGGAGTCTGGAGGATGACCAGGTCCGCCGCGGCATGTTTTTCCACCTCCTCCTCCGGTTTGTAGCCGCGCTCGACAAAAGTCTCGGTGACCTCATGCCCGCGCTCCGCGAAAAACGTCTTCGCCAGTTCCATGAAGGCGAGGTTCAACTTGCCCTCAGACCAGCCTGGATAGGTGAGGTGGGTGTTGATCAGGAGTATTTTCATCGGGTTCAATTTCTCTGACGTCGTGGCTCATGCGCGTGAGAAACCGCCGCGCCTGCGCAGCCCGCCCCACCTCAGTGATGCCCGCCACCGGCCTCGGCGGCTTCCTTCTTGCGGTCCCACTTGAAGTGCTGGTCCGGCAGGGTGCCGCCCAGTTCGTAAAGTTTGGCCTTTTGAAAAACGAGCTCCTCGCGGGTCAAACCGTTGAGGGAGTAGGTGTTTTGCAGAAAAATGGCCTCCTCGGGGCAGACCTCCTGGCAGAAGCCGCAGTAAATGCAGCGCAGCATGTTGATCTCAAATTCCTGCGGGCGCTTCTCCACGTGGGCGTTCGGGTCGTCCTCGGAAATGGCTCCGGGAGTGATGCGGATGGCCTTGGGCGGGCAGACAAACTCGCAGAGCTGGCAGGAGACGCATTTCTCGCGGCCATGGGGATCCATGACCAGCGTGGGCACGCCGCGGTAATTGGCCGGGATGTTCGGACGCTCCTCGGGATACTGGAGCGTGACGGCGGGTTTGAACATGTTCTTGAAGGTGATCTTCAAGCCCGAGGCGATCTGCGGAAGATAGGTTCTTTCCGAGAGCGAGAGGGGTTTGCGTTCGACGACTTTGACGGCCATGGAACGGTCAGAAGAACAAGCCATGCCACCTTGGCAAGCGCGGCGATGAGAAACCGCGAAACACCCGGACCGGCAAAAGGTTAAATTTCGGTCAGTCCACGGATTCCGCTTTGCACGCTAACACAATGGGTTAAACATGGTGAATTCCTGTGAATAACTTTCACACCAGCCTGATTTTCCTCCTCCGCAAGACGCCCGGCCACCGTCGGGCCCGGCGTCTGTTTTACCCATGAAAGGGAGGCTCATCGTCATTGGCGACGTCCATGGATGCCACCTGG
>JANOBW010000401.1:0-5392 GCA_031411855.1 Opitutia bacterium | reverse complement strand
CGCCCCCGTCCTGGCCGGAGCCGGCACCCTCACCAAAACCAACACCGGCGCCCTCACCCTTTCCGGTGCCAACACCTTCACCGGTGACATCTATCTCAGCGGCGGTGTCCTCGCCGTCGCCCAGGGCAATGGCATCACCGGACCGCTCGGCTCGTCCCTCAACCCGGCCACGCTGTCCAAGACGGTGTTCATCACCAACAACGCCGTCTTCCGCCCCACCATCAACTTCAATGACAACGGCGGCTCGGCCACCGTCCTCCAACTTGTCTTCAACATTGGCAATGGCGGCGCCACTTTCGACACCCCCGCCAGCACCATCTTCGTGATTGACGATGGATTGGTCGCCGGCAACGCCAACAACGCCGCCCAAATCCAGGGCGCGGGCGACCTGACCAAAACCGGCGTGGGCATCCTCAGCCTGGGCAACGGCACCAGCAATTACAGCACCTTCTCCGGTCAGATCTTCGTCAACGAAGGAACGCTCCAGACCGGCTCCGTCAGCACCAACCCCTTCGGCACCACCACCGCCGGCACCTTCGTCGCCAGCGGGGCCGTCGTGAACACCAACGGGGTCAACATCGGCGCCGAGCCCATCACCATCAACGGCACGGGTCTCGCCTCCGCCCCCGTCGGCGCGCTCATCAGCGCCACCGGCACCGGCACGGCCACCGGCCCCGTCACCCTTGCTTCCGACAGCGCCATCGGCGGCGCCGGAGCCCTCAACCTCACCGGCGTCATCAGCGGCGGCTTCAATCTCACCAAGCTGGGCACCGGCACCACCACCCTCTCCAACCCGGCCAACAACTACACCGGCTCCACCACCATCAGCGCCGGGCAGATCACCGCCTCCGCCGTCGGAGCCGTTCCCGCCACCTCCAACCTGATCCTGGCGGGCGGCACCTTCGATCCGGCCAACCTCACCCACACCTTCCCCAGCATCTCGGGCTCCAGCGGCTCCCTCAACCAGGGCACCGCCGGCACCGGCAAGATTGTGAGCGTCCAGTCCGGCAGCACCGCTTTCCAAGGCACGGTCAACCGTGTCACGGTCGCCATGAACGGTTCCGGCACCCTTACCATCGGTGGCACGGCTGACAACGTCGCCGCCAGCGTCGAGGTCAACAGCGGCACCCTCGTCACCGCCAAGGGCGACACCGCCGCGGTCCAGCAGGGCATCCACTGCTTTGGCACCCTGGTCACCATCAATGGCGGCACCCTGCGCCTCGGTGGTGTTTATGACAACACGACCGGTCTCGGTGCCGGCGTCAATCTCGCCCCGGTCGGCTACAACACGGGCAACTATGTGGACCAGATCTACAATCAGGCGAACGTCAGTCTCAACGGGGGCAGCTTCGATCTCAACGGCCGCCAGGAAGCCATCAACAGCCTCACCAACAATGTCGGCACCGCCGGCGTCGTCACCAATTCGTCCGCTACCCCCGCCAAACTTTACCTCGGCCACCAGGGTGGTTCCTCCACCTTCAGCGGGTCCGTCAACGACGGCGCCGGCACCGTTGCCCTGGAAAAACTGGGGGCCGGCACCCAGACCCTCTCCGGCGCCAGCACCTTCACCGGCGGCCTGACCCAGACCCTCGGCAACCTCACGCTGACCTCCACCGCCGTCCTGGGCAACACACCCATCACCGTCACGGCCGGCACCTTCACTTTCGATGGTGTCCACGGCACCGGCGCCATCGCCCTCAATGGCACCTCGACCTTCGCCGGAGCCGGCTCCTCCGGAGGCACGCTCACCGCCGCCGCCGGCACCACCATTCAGGTCGGGACCGCCTCCGCCGGCACCGCCGCCGCCACCCTCACCCTCGGCGGCCTCAGCCTCACGACGTCCAACCTCAACCTCGATTTCAACAGCACCGGCACCACCGTTGACAAGATCGTCACCACCGCTTCCAACGGCCTCACCCGCAACGGCGTCACCAACGTCAACGTCGTCCTCGGCGGCAGCGGCTGGGTCACCGGCACCTACCCCATCCTGAGCTACTCGGGCGCGGTCCAGGGCTCCGGCTCCTTCAGCCTCACCACCCCCGTCGGCCACAACACGGTCAGCATCGTGGACGACACCGTCGGCAACATCAACCTCGTCGTCGCCTCCGCCGCCAATGTCTGGGTCGGCGGGGCCAGCGCCACCTGGGATACCGCCGCCCTCAACTGGAACGCCGGCGACCAGAAGTTCATCAATGGGGACTCGGTCGTCTTCAATGACTCCGCCACCTCCCGCACCCTCAGCATCACCGCCAATGTCACCCCGGTCGGCGTCACCTTCGACAACACCCTCGCCTACTCGGTCTCCAGCCCCGGCGCCTTCGGCATCACCGGCACGGCCGGTCTGATTAAGAAAAACTCCGGCACCGTCACCCTGAGCAACGCCAACACCTACACCGGCACCACCGACATCCAGGGCGGCATCCTCGTGGCCAACTACAACAACGGCGCCGCCACCGCCGTGCTCGCCGCCGGCAGCCCGGTCGTGATCGGCTCCGGAGCCACCTTCCGGGCCGTCTCCAATGATGCCGACTTCACCATCCTGAACAACATCAGCGGTGCCGGCACCCTGAGCGTTGACGCCCACGCCGCGGCCGACACCGCCGCCCGCAACGTCGCCATCAACGGCAGCCTCGCAGGCTTCACCGGCACCATCAACGTCGCCCCCACCGTCTTCGGCACCGGCGGCTTCCGGATCGCCGTGGACAATGTCAACGACATCGGCGCCGCCTCCACCGTCAATATCGCCTCCGGTGGCCAGCTCTTCATCACCGGAGCCGGCACCTACCCGGCCAACTACAACCTCTCCGGCACCGGTTACATTGAGGCCGCCGGCCGCCTCGGAGCCATCCGCTCCTCCGCCGCCACCACCTTCACCGGAGCCGTCACCCTCGGCGGCGCCACCAAGATCGGCGCCCTGGGCAACACCGCCACCTTCACCAACTCCATCACCGGCGGTGCCCTCACCTTCGGCGGAAGTGTCAATCAGGCCAGCAGCGAAACCCTCGTCCTGACGGGCGACGCCTCCACCGTGGCCAGCCTCACCGTCAACGACGCCACCGGCACCAGCGGGGCCGGAACCATCCTGTTCTCTGTCGGCAACGGCACTTCCACCGGAACCATCGGCGCCGTCCCCGTCACCCTCCAGGGCGACGGCTTCAAGACCGCCGTGATCCGCTTCGACCGCGCCGACGGCTACACCCTCGGAAACACCATCACCTCGACCTCACCGGTCGCCGCCAACAACGTCCGCACCCAGGTTCAGGTGGACACCACCGGCGCCGGCTTCAACAGCAACGGACAGTCCATCAACCTCGGTGGCAACACGGTGAATGACGGCTCCTTCCGCGTCGGCTCCACCCGCGCCGGTGCCATCGCCACCATCAGCGGCAGCCTCACCGCCAGCTCCGTCAGCATCGCTTCCGGTGCCACCGGATCGGTCCTCAATGTCGGCTCCGGGGCCAACATCGCCACCGGTGACTACTTCTTCGGGGAAAACACCAACTTCTCATCCATCGGCAACCAGACCTCCGGAGCCGTCTCCATCGCCCGCCAGATGCGTGTCGGACACTGGGGAACTGAAACCAGCACCTATAACCTCAGCGGCGGCGTCCTCAGCACCGTCGCCAACCTCGGCCTCGCCACCCATCCCTCCGGCACCGCCGAGCAAAACGGGGGCATCTACGTCGGCATTGATGGCACCGGTATCTTCAACCAGTCCGGCTCCAGCACCGTCACCACCGACTGGGTCGTCCTCGACAACCGCACCGACACCCTCGCCGGCACCAACATGGTGGACGGCGTGGACCGCTACAATCTTAGCGGTGGGACACTCGCCATCCGCGGCATCTACGGTATCACCAACCGGAGCGCCTCGACGGAGTTCAACTTCACCGGCGGCACGATCTCCAATGTCGGCAGCGGCGTGAACGCGGTCATCAGCGGCCTGGGTAACTTCGTCATCGGCACCGGCGGATCCGGCACACCCACGATTGACACCAACGGCTCCACCAACGCCTTCACCGTGACCCGCGCCCTCACCGGGGCCGGACTCCTCGCCAAGGCCGGGGCCGGCACGTTGAACCTCAACGCCTCCAGCCCCGCCTGGACCGGAAACCTCACCGTCAACGCCGGCACCGTCGCCACCAACGCCCTCAACGGCGGCCTGGGCAGCTACACCACCTCCGGACGCACCCTCACCGTCAACTCCGGAGCCACCCTCGGCTTCGGCATCGGCAACGTCTTCGGCAACGGCATCGGCAACTCCAGCCTGCCCGCCATCTCGGTCGTCGGCGGCACCGTCTCCTCCACCAACTACAACATCCTCGGTGATGTTTCCCTCAACGGCGGCACCCTCGCCCAGGCCACCGCCGACTCCGGCAACTACGAGGGTTACCAGTTCCGCGGTTCCGTGACAGTGACCGGCACCTCCGCCTCCACCATCTCCAGCACCGGCGCGAAGGCCAACCACCTTGGCTCCAACACCACCTTCAGCGTCGCTGATGCCGTGGCCGGCTCCGCCGTGGACCTCACCGTCTCCGCCCCCCTCCGCAATCAGTCCGCCGACTTCGCTTCAGCCGCCGGTGCCCTGACCAAGACCGGCGCGGGCACCATGCTCCTCTCCGGAGCCAGCACCTACTCCGGCGGCACCACCGTCAACGCCGGCACCGTCCTCCTGGGCTCCGCCACCGCCCTCGGCTCCGGGGCCGCCACCGTCAACACCGGTGCGACCCTCGACCTCGGCGGCCAGTCCGTCGCCAACTCGGTCACGGTCAACGCGGGGGCCAGCCTCGTGGGCTCGGGCACGCTCACCGCCACGGCGAATTCGGTCTCCGGCCGCATCGCCCCCGGCAACTCCGCCGGCACCGTCAACTTCTCCAACACCACCCTGACGCTCACCGCCACCGCCACCGCCGACCTCCAAATCGGCGGCACCGCCCCCAACTCCTACGATGTCATCGGTGCCAATGGGGACATCACCCTGGCGTCCGGCTGCGTTGTCACCGTCAGCTTCATCAATGGCTTCGTCCCCGTCGCCGGCAACAGCTGGGATCTGCTCAACGATGACGGCGGTGTCACCAGCGCGGCCACGCTCACCCTGCCCAGCCTCCCCTCCGGGCTCGTCTGGAACACTTCGCTCTTCGCCACCAACGGTGTCGTCAGCGTTGCCAGCGGTGATGTCCTCGCCGCCTTCACCGGCGGCTACGGTCTCACCGGTCCCGACGCCCTCGCCGGCGCCGACCCCGACCATGATGGCATCAGCAACGCCATCGAGTATGCCTTCGGCCTCGTCCCGAATGTGCCCAACACCCAGGGCGAATACCGCGGCGTCGGCTCCGCCACCGCCGGCCAGCAGCTCACCCTCGCCTACCGCCGTCCCGTCGGCGGAGTCTCC
>JANOBW010000400.1:0-24039 GCA_031411855.1 Opitutia bacterium | reverse complement strand
TTGAACTTCGCCGCCGCACCCGCACCGTTGGCAAAGCCAGGCAGTCCCCCCCCTTTTCCAGCCAGGGTGGAGACAGCCCCATCCGGTGAGATTTCCCGGACGGTGTGGTTATACGAGTCCGTCACATAGAGGTTTCCCAATGGACCGATGGCGATTCCCCATGGGTAATAAAAACGGGCCGCCGACCCGACCCCATCAAGGACCCCTCCCCCCGCACTGGCGCTTCCAGCGAGGGTGGAGACGGTTCCCAACTCGAAGTTCAAAGTGCGTATGGTATGGCTGTTAAAGTCGGTGACGTAAGCCAGACGCCCCCCTCTCCAGGCCACGCCGATGGGCTGCGAGAAGAGGGCCGAGAGAGCCGGGCCATCAGCGGTGCCGGTCTGCCCGGCCACCCCCGCGACGGTGGTGACGGTTCCATCCGAGGTGATTTTGCGGACAGTCTGGTTGGCAGTGTCGGCCACGAGCAAGGTGCCTAAATTACCCATGGCGACTCCGCCGGGATTGTTGAAGGAGGCGGCCGCACCGACAGTGTCTGTGGCCCCGGACAAACCGGGCGTGCCGGAGAAAGTGGAGGTGAATCCCGACTGGGAGAGCTTTCGAATCGTGTTGCTGTAATTATCCACAACAAAGAGGGTGCCACCTGGGGCAAAAGCAAGCCCCTTGGGGAAGATAAAACGGGCGGCTGCGGCTCCACCATCGGTGGTCCCGGCCAGGCCTGTTCCGCCGGCGAAGAGCGAGACGGTTCCGCCGGAAGTAATTTGGCGGATGGTATGGTTTAAGGGGTCTGCCACGAAAATGTTTCCGTAGGCGTCCCCGGCCAGCCCCTGCGGGAAGTTGAAGCGGGCGGCCGATCCCAGACCGTTGGCACTTCCGGCCAGATTGGCAGATCCGGCAAAGGTGCTGACGGTCGCGTCGGGGGTGATTTTGCGGATGATGTTCAGAACCGATTCGGAAACGTAAAGATTCCCGGAAGCGTCAAAGGCCAGCCAGTTGGGAATATCAAACGTGGCAGAGCTGCCCACCCCGTCCGCATAGCCCCGGAAGAAGGCCGCCCCGGCGAAGGTGGTGACGACCCCGGCCGGGGTGATTTTGCGGATGACGGAACTCCCACTGTCAGCGACGAACAGGTTGTCGTTCTTGTCCACGGCCAATCCAATGGGTTGGCTAAACCGTGCGGCCTGGCCGGTGCCGTTGGCATACTCCGGGGAATTGGGTGAACCGGCAAAAGTGGTGACGGCGCCGTCGGAAGTGATCTTGCGGATGGTGTGGGTTTCGAAGTCGGAAACGAAGACGTTTCCGGCCGAATCCACGGCGATGCCGATGGGTTTGGCGAAACGGGCATCGGAACCGAACCCATCGGCAGAGCCCGCCGAGGCCAGGGCGTTCCCGGCCAGCGTGGAGACCACGCCGGCCGGGGTGATTTTTCGAATGGTGCGGTTGCCACTGTCCGCGACGTAGAGGTTTCCGGCCTTGTCGGAGGCGATGCCGATCGGACTGCCATAGCGGGGAGTGCCCAGGGAACCGTCGTCAGATCCCCGGTGGGAAACCGACCCGGCGATGGTTTTGAAGGTGTAGGGCGTGGTGTAAACGGACTGCGCCTTGGCCACAACGGCGGCGGCCAGGGCGAGGCAGAGGTGGAGGAAGAGCGAAGTCAGCCGGGAGTTCATGGGGCCGAAGTGTGTTGAGGGGGAAGTGTTTACGTGATACGGAAACAACGGGTATGCGTCCAATCATTAGCATTTTTGCCGGCTGTGTCGAGAAGGCGCTTGGGCCGACCGGGGCGATTCTACGGCGCAAAAAATCCCGCCGGCGCTAGGCTCGGCGGGATTGGGGGAAGGCGTTTCCGTTTAGGCTCAGATGGCCGCGAGGATGGCGTTCAGCGTGGCGCTGGGGCGGAGGGCGGCGGAGGCTTTGGCGTCGTCGGGGCGGTAGTAGCCGCCGATGTCGGCGGGTTTGCCCTGGACGGCGATGAGTTCGGCCACGATCTGCTTTTCGTTGGCGGTGAGTTTTTCGGCCACGGGGGTGAAGACGGCCTTGAGGACGGCGTCCTTGTTCTGGGCGGCGAGGGCCTGGGCCCAGTAGAGGGCGAGGTAGAAGTGGGAGCCGCGGTTATCAATGCCGGCGCCGACCTTGCGGGCGGGGCTCTTGTCGTATTCAAGGAACTTGCCGTTGGCCTCGTCGAGGGTTTCGGCCAGGACCTTGGCCTGCGGGTGGTTCTGGGTGATGCCGAGGTGCTCGAAGGAGGCGGCGAGGGCGAAAAATTCGCCAAGGCTGTCCCAGCGGAGGAAGTTTTCCTCGGTGAACTGCTGGACGTGTTTCGGGGCGGAGCCGCCCGCGCCGGTTTCGAAGAGGCCGCCGCCGTTCATGAGAGGGACGATGGAGAGCATCTTGGCGGAGGTGCCGACTTCGAGGATGGGGAAGAGGTCGGTGAGGTAGTCGCGGAGGACGTTGCCGGTCACGCTGATGGTGTCGAGGCCCTGGACGATGCGTTCGAGGGTGAACCTGCAGGCGGCGGCAGGTTCCAAGATGCTGATACTGAGGTCCTTGGTGTCGTGCTGGGCCAGGTAGGTGTTGACCTTGGCGATGACCTGGGCGTCGTGGGCGCGGTTGGCGTCGAGCCAGAAGACGGCGGGAGTGTTGCTGAGGCGGGCGCGGTTGACGGCGAGTTTGACCCAGTCCTGAACGGGGGCGTCCTTGGTCTGGCAGGCGCGCCAAATATCGCCGGCCTCGACGGAGGTGCTGAGGAGGGTTTTGCCGGAGTCGTCCACGATGCGGACGGTGCCGGCGGCGGCGATTTCGAAGGTCTTGTTGTGGGAGCCGTATTCCTCGGCGGCCTGGGCCATGAGGCCGACATTGGGGACGGAACCCATGGTCTTGGGATCAAGGGCGCCGTTCTGGCGGCAGAAGTCGAGAACGGTCTGGTAAACTCCTGCGTAGCAACGGTCCGGGATGAGGGCGAGGGTGTCCTGGGTCTTGCCCTGGGCGTCGTAGCATTTGCCGCCGACGCGGATCATGGCGGGCATGGAGGCGTCCACGATCACGTCGGAGGGGACATGGAGGTTGGTGATGCCCTTGTCGGAGTTGACGTAGGAGAGGGCGGGGCCGGCGGCGTAGGCGGCCTGGAGGTCGGCCTCGATGACGGCTTTCTGGTCGGCAGGAAGGGTGGCGATCTTGGCCACGAGGTCGCCGAGGCCGTTGTTGAAATCAACCCCCAGGCTGGCGAGGGTGGCGGCGTGTGTGGCGATGAGGTCCTTGAAGAACACCTTCACGCAATGGCCGAAGAGGATGGGGTCGGAGACCTTCATCATGGTGGCCTTGAGGTGGAGCGAGAGGAGGACGCCGTCCTTCTTGGCGCGGGCGATCTGCTCGGCGTAGAAGGAGACGAGGGCGGCCTTGCGCATGACGGTGGCGTCAATGATCTCGCCGGCCTTGAGGGGCGTCTTTTCCTTCAGGACCTGGACGGAGCCGTCGGCCTTGACCAGCTCGATGCGGACGGTGGTGGCGGCGGGGACAGTGACGGATGTTTCGTTACCGAAGAAGTCACCGGCTGCCATGGAGGCGACGTTTGTCTTGGAATCCTTCGACCAGGCGCCCATGGAGTGCGGGTGTTTTTTGGCGTAGTCCTTGACGGCTTTGGGGGCGCGGCGGTCGGAGTTGCCCTCGCGGAGGACGGGGTTGACGGCGGAGCCGAGGACTTTCGAGTAGCGGGCCTTGGCGTCCTTCTCCGCGTCGGTCACGGGGTTCTCGGGAAAATCGGGGAGCGCGAAACCCTTCTTTTGGAGCTCGGCGATGGCGGCCTTGAGCTGGGGGATGGAGGCCGAGACGTTGGGCAGCTTGATGATGTTGGCCTCGGGCTTCAAGGTGAGGGCGCCGAGCTCGGCCAGGGTGTCGGGAGTTTTCTGCGAGGCGGGGAGGAGGTCGGAGAAGTTGGCCAGGATGCGGGCGCCGACGGAGATGTCGCGGGTTTCCACCGAGATGCCGGAGTGCTTCGCAAAAGCCTGGACGATAGGCAGAAACGAATAGGTGGCGAGGGCGGGGGCCTCGTCGGTGATGGTGTAGATGATGGTGGGCTTCGCGGACATGGTGGTAAGGAAACGGTGGGACGGGAAAAGCTTGCAAGCGTGTGGCGAGACGACCGGCAGAGGCAAGCCCGCTACGCGGGAATCCACCGCCCTGCGGGCGGAAACCCCAATAACCAAGCACCAAGGCCCAAAGAATCTTCAAGCCCCAAGCTTCAAAGTTCGATTTTAGTTCACTTCTTGATGATTGAAGTTTGGAGCTTCCTTGGGCTTGGGTATTGAAACTTGGGATTTCCGCGTAGCGGCCGGTTTGGGTATTGGTGATGGGGGCTTGGATATTTACATGAGAGGTATCATGAAACCCCTTCTCACCGCCTTCGGGCCGTTTCAGAGCCGCCCCCGCAACGGCAGCGCGACGCTCCTGGCGGCCCTGCGGGTGAGTCCGGGCTGGGGTGACCGCGCCGACTATCTGTTTCTGCCTGTGGCGTGGAATTCACTGGAGTTTCTGGTCGCCCCGGCGGTGGCAAAACCAAGGCCGTGGGCGCTCGGGCTGGGGGAAGGTAAAACGGGTCGGCCAGCCTTGGAACTGCGGGCCCGAAACCTGCGCACCGGACAGGACGAAAGCGGTGCCATCGCCAACAGACCGTGGGAATCCGGCGGTCCCGAGGCACGGCCCAGCCGTGTGCCCAAGGAGTTGGGTGAAACCTCTTCCCTGCCGGAGCTTATCCGCAGCCAGGACGCAGGGGCCTTTCTTTGCAACGGGCTGCTCTGGACCCTGCTGGTCTCCCCCGTCAGACAGGCGGCGTTTCTGCATCTGCCACCCCAGGGGGAAACCTCCGACGAAACTTATGCAGCCCAGCACCTTCCCACACTCCACGCCGTGCTGGAGGCCTTTGAAAAAGCCCGCTCTCCCGGGGCGTGAACCGGCGCAAAAAAGCCCCGGGATGAGCCGGGGCTGAAGGGAAGAAGGAGAAACCGAGGCTTATTTGCCAAGCCCTTTGAGGAGGTCAAGGGCACCGCTGGCACTTTTCAGGCCCTCAGGGGCGAACTGCTGGATAAGGGAGTCAAGCAGGCCTTTTTGGCCACCGTTCAGATCCTTGCTGGAGCCGAGGTTTTTCAGCCCCAGAAGGGACTGGGCCCACTGATTGTTCATGAGGCCGTCAATGAGGGGACCGGCCTTACCTTCCAGGGGGGTGCCGGCAAACTGTTTGTCGAGAAGCCAGGCGGAGGCAAGATTGCGCACTTCGCCTACGAGCCCCTGCTGTTTGGAGTCCAAGACACCGGTCTGACCGAGCAGGCCGCCCAGTTGCTGGAGGGTTCCGCCGGAGTCACCTTTGATCAGACCGCCCAGCAGGCCTTCCACACCGGTTCCGAGTCCCTTTTGGGAATCGGTGAAGGAACTGGTAAGGGCTCCGACCTTGCCGCCGAGGAGATCGGCGATCTTGGGCTGCCGGGCGCTGTTCGACTTGGCGGCTTGGGACTTAAGTTGTTCCAGGAGAGCAGGAAAAGCTTCCTTGGCGGCGGCCACTGCCTTGGTGGTGACCGAGGGTGTCTCGGCCATCGTGATGGCATCGGCCTGGGCCGCCCGGGTATTGTTGGCGGCGACGACATCCCTGGCTTTGGCGACACTGCCGGGCAGGGCGGACAGACTGGAAGGAGCGGCGGGAGTAGAAACAGGCGTGGCAGCCTTGGGGGCTTCGGTGGGAGCCGCAGCAGCGGGCGAAGCGGCAGGTTTGGCGCTGTCGGAGCAGGCGGCAAGAGAGAGCACAAGGGCAGGGAAAAACAAAAGGGAAGTTTTCATGGCGAGAGCGAGAAGGTGTGAAAGTTGGGCAAAAAAAAGGCGCTCCACGGGGGAGCGCCTTTGAAAGATGGGGCAAGATTTACTTGCGGCGACGGGTCATGAAACCAACCACAGCCAGACCAAGGCCCATGAGAGCGTAGGTGGAGGGCTCGGGAACGGCGCTGGCCAACTTGATGGTGGGAATGCCAGCAACAGTCGTCTTGGTTCCAACGACAGGAGTTCCATCATGAATTTGGAGCTGCTTAACTTCAGCTCCACCGCCACCGGTCAAGGTCCAAGCAACATTTTGGAAAAGAGCCTGTTGAGTGGCATTGGCGGCAACCGAGTTGTTAAGAATCCACATGTAAACTTGCTTGCCAGCGTCGGCAGCAGCAGTGGTATAGCTACCAGAGAAGGTAGGAAAACCGCCACTGCTAGTGATCGTGGCGCGGGAGAGTTCGGTAAAGTTACCAACGGCGGAAGAGAAGGTCACGTTAGAAGTCGGAGCGCTGGCAAAGGTGCCAAGGAGGACGACGCTGCCGAAGGCATACGTGGTGCCGTTGGAGAGGAAAATGTCATCATCAACGGAAGCGAAACCGGTGGAACCGGCTTGAGCAACAGTGGCGACAAGAGAGGCCAGAATAAGGATCGATTTTTTCATGATACTTGAAATTGAGTAAGAGTTAGAAAGGAGCAACTTGGGTCCAAGCATAAGCAGCATTGGCACGAGTCAAGAAAATTGCGCCACCAACAGGAACAGCGGTCGGCGCACCCACCGGAACCGTCCAGACTCCGGAACGGCTGGAGTAATTGTAGAAGCTCATGGACTGGGTGGCGGAATCAAAGATGCCGAAATTGTCAGCCGTGGTTTTTTCCAAATTGATGGAAGCAATCGGAATTTCAGCAGGGAAGGGATTGCCAATGACATTGAGACCTTGGAAAACACTCAGAGAAGCGCGGTTGGTGCGAACGGAGCCAACAAGTTTGATGGAGGCATCGGCAGCAGTTTTGCTGATAACCAAGACACCTTCATCCGGACCAATCACTCCAGAACCACCGCTCCAGGTCTTGGAACGGGTGCTGTAATTATAGAAGGTGGAGGACTGGGTGGAGGCATCAAAGACAACCACGGCATCGGTCGTGCCGAGTTTGAGGGTGGTGTCGGCACCGAAAACGTCGGTCACCGTCTGGTGTTTGCGAACCACGATGGATTCGTTGGCAGCGAGGGTGAGCGGTTGAGCCAGGACGATGGTGCTGGCGGTGTTGGAGACGATGTCAACGGCGGCACCTTCGAGAGAAGAACCGGTTTGCACCACTTCGACGTAATAAGCGGGGCCATAGGTGAGGCCGGTCAGGGGAGTTCCGGTAAAATTCAAGGTGGAACCGGTCACCGAGGAGACCTGACCTTGAAACTCAACGGGGTTCACCATACCAAGGCCGAGAACGGAAAGGGCGTCGTTGCCAGCATTGGCAGTCGTTCCCTTAACGGTAAGCGTGATAAAGCCCACCGGAGGGGTGGTAACTTCTTGCGCAGCGAAAACGGAGGAAACCGCGAGGGTCGCGGCTAAAGTGAGGATGGGGATTTGGCGGAGCATGGCTTTTAAACACCAGCATGTTCGACCCGGGTGGGTGTAAAGTCAACTGTCATTTTTTAAAAAAAGCTCCCCGGGGACAGCCTCCCCACCGCCTCCTTCGGTGGCGGTCACAGCAGATGCTAAAACATTCATGTGCAATTACTTGCAATCACCGAACCCGGCCGCCGCCCAACGGGGGCGACTTCTCGGTTGCCTTGGCACCAGAAATCCTTGCTGATCACTCGCTTATGCCAGTCGCACTTATCTTTTCCGGCCAGGGAGCCCAAGCCATCGGCATGGGCCAATCCCTCCACCTCGGCTCAGCCGCGGCGAGAGCCCTTTATGAACAGGCCGACCAGGTTCTGGGATGGAGCCTCACCGGGGTCTCCTTTCAGGGACCAAACGAAAAACTAACCGAAACGAGCGTCTGCCAGCCTGCCTTATATGTGGCCGGCCTGGCCGCCGTCGCCGCCCTGCGTGAATCCGGCAGGCTCCCCGAGATCGGGGCCTGCCTCGGACTCAGCCTGGGTGAGCTGACCGCCCTCGGCGCTGCCGGAGTCTTCGATTTCGCCACCGGACTCCGCATCGTGGCGGAACGCGGCCGCCTCATGCAGTTGGCCTGCGAGCAAAGCAAGGGAGCCATGGCCGCCATCATCGGGGGCGATCTCGCCATGGTCGAGCAACTGGCCAAGGATTTCGATGTGGATGTGGCCAACCTCAACAACCCCGGCCAGGTCGTCATTTCCGGGGAGGACGCCAAAATCCGCGAGGCCGCCGCCGCCGCCAAAGGACGCGGGGCCAAACTCGCCTCGGTTCTTAACGTCGCCGGTGCCTATCACAGCCGCCTGATGGAGCCGGCCCGAGCCGCTTTCGAAAAGTTTCTCCTTCCGATCGAATTCAAAACCCCCGCCGTGCCGGTTTTCACCAACGTCACCGGCGGACGCGTTTCCGATCCCGCCGAAATCAAGGCCATGCTGGTCCGTCAGGTGGTCTCGTCCGTGCGCTGGGAAACCTGCATGCGCTCCGCCGCCGCCCTCGGCATCAACGAGTTTTGCGAATGCGGTCCGGGCGGGGTTCTCGCCGGCATGGCCAAACGCACCGACAAGGCCTGGACCGTCAAGGCCTGCGCCGAGTTTGCCGACTGCGCCTGAAAAAACAAAAAAACGTATCCCCCGCTGAAAGTTTCCAAGGCATTTTTTACCGCAGAAAGGCGCAGATGTAGCGCAGAAACAAACAGGTGGTTTAAGTCTGAAAAAAGATGTGCTCCGCAAATGGCAGTCAGACCAAGGCTCTCGAATGGTTTCCTTATGTGCTTTTTCTGCGCAATTTCTGCGGCTTTCTGCGGTAAAAGTTGTTTGGTGGCTTGGCCTTTCGCACCTTCAAGGGAAACCGACCACCCCGCCTTTGAGTTATCCATTGCCACCCGGAAAAAACTTCACGTGCTGAACCGGTTTAACTCTTCGCCACCCGCACGCCACCACCGATGCCCGACCTTTCACGCATCCGCAACTTCTGCATCATCGCCCACGTTGACCACGGAAAAACCACCCTCTCCGACCGTCTTCTCGAATACACCCGGACCGTCGCCATGCGCGACATGAAGGCCCAGCATTTGGACGCCATGGACCTGGAGCGCGAACGGGGCATCACGATCAAGAACCACCCGGTCTGCATGGACTACAAGGCTCCCGACGGGAAGGAATACCTCATCCATTTCATTGACACTCCCGGCCACGTGGACTTCTCCAACGAGGTCTCCCGCAGCCTGACCGCCTGCGAGGGCGCGCTCCTTCTGGTGGATGCCTCCCAAGGTGTTGAAGCCCAGACCCTTGCCAACGCCCACCTCGCCATGGGCCTGAACCTGAAGATCATCCCGGTCATCAACAAGATAGACCTGCCCAGCGCGGACATCCCCGCCTGTCTCCAGCAGCTCGAGGACTCCCTCGCCCTCCCCCGCGAGGAGGCAGTGCTCGCCTCGGGCAAAAGCGGCATCGGCATCGGCGACATTCTCAACGCCATCATCGAGCGCGTGCCCCCGCCGCGCTGGTCCGACTACAACGGCACCCGCTGCCTCGTTTACGATTCCAAGTTCGACACCTACAAGGGCGTGATCTGCTACGTGCGCGTCTTCTCCGGCACCCTCAAAAAAGGCGACAAAATCCGCTTCATGCGCGGCGAGCACGACGCCGAAATCAAGGACCTCGGGCGCTTCGTGCCGCACATGGAACCCGCCACCTCCATTGATGCCGGCTGCGTGGGCTACATCGTGACCAACATCAAGACGGTCTCCGACATCAAGATCGGCGACACCGTCACCCACCGCGACAAACCGGCCGCCGAACCCCTGCCCGGCTACAAGGAGGTCCGCCCCATGGTGTTCAGCGGCATCTATCCAATTGATACCTCTGATTATGAGAAACTTAAGTCAGGCATCGGCAAACTGCAACTGAACGACTCGGCCCTGACCTACACCTCGGAAAGCTCGGTCGCCCTCGGCTTCGGTTTCCGCTGCGGTTTCCTCGGCCTGCTCCACATGGAAGTGGTCGTGGAGCGCCTCCGCCGGGAGTTCGACCTCGACATCATCAGCACCTACCCGAGCGTCGTTTACAAAGTCAAAACCACGGCCGGCAAGGAGCTTGAGGTGGAAAACCCCTCCGTCATGCCCGACCCGTCCACCATCCTGACCATCTCGGAGCCCACCATCCACGCCTCCATCCTCATTCCCAACACCAGCATCGGCGACATCCTCGCCCTGGTGACGGAAAAACGCGGCATCTGCAACAAGACGGAAACCCTTGATGGTTCGCGTGTTATCATCCACGCCCACCTTCCGCTCAACGAAATCCTCATTGATTTCAACGACCGCCTCAAGTCCATCACCCGCGGTTATGGCTCGATGGATTACGAGATGGGGGAATATCAGGACGGCGACCTCGTGAAACTCGACATCCTCGTCAACAGCGAACCCGTGGACGCCTTCTCCAGCGTGGTCCACCGCACCAAGGCCGAGGGGAAGGGCCGGATGCTCTGCGAAAAACTCAAAGAACTCCTGCCCCGCGAAATGTTCAAAATCGCCATCCAGGCCTCCATCGGTTCCGCCGTGGTGGCCCGGGAGACCATCGGAGCCCTCCGCAAAGACGTGACCGCCAAGTGCTACGGCGGTGACATCTCCCGCAAACGCAAACTCCTCGAAAAGCAGAAGGAAGGCAAAAAGCGCATGAAACAGATCGGCAGTGTTTCCATCCCGCAGGACGCCTTCATCAAAATCCTCAAGACCAGCTCGGACTGAAAGAACCAATTCTTGATTCGAGATTCTTGATTCTTGATTTGGACTCTGCCTTCACATCCTTTTCTTCACCAACAAGTTTCATTTGATTCATCCCCTAAACCTGAACCATGACCGCAGGGCAATCAAAGCCCAGACACACTTTGACTGTTTCCTCAAAATCATGAATCAAGAATCATAAATCACAAATTCCCAAGCCCATGTCCCAACCCAGCAAAGAGCACCGCAAGCAGGCCCTCCACCTGGTGCGAGCCGCCCAAAAGACGCTCCTCTACCGCGCCCACCTGATCCCGGAGGCCGACCAGGAAGAAATCGTCCGGCTGGCCGAACAGGCCGACCCCGTCGCCAACGGCAAAGAAACCGAGGAACCTGGTGCGATTTTGACCAAACTGGACGCGCTGCTCAACCGCCACGGCGGGTCCTATCAGCGGCACCCCGGCTGGGCGGAAAGCGTCGAGACGGTCGCGGTCGCCATCATTCTCGCCATCGGCATCCGCACCTTTTTCCTCCAACCCTTCAGCATCCCGACCAACTCGATGTATCCCACCTACCATGGGATGACCTACGAGCTCAACTCACTGAAGGAACCCCGCTCCGTCACGGAAGACGCCTGGCGTTTTGTCACCCAGCTCAAGTCCACTTACGAAATCGTGGCTCCGGCGGGCGGGAAAGTCAGGATTCCTCTCTCCCCCTCGGGTGGCGACCTGTTCGCGTTCAAAAAAATCGGAAGCAGCCTGCCGGTCCAACTCCCCATGATGACCGGGCGACGCTCCTATCCGATCCAATGCGGCGTCGGCCCCGGCGAACAGATGGTCGAGCTTCCGCTCAACGTTCCGGAAGACTTCAGTTCCGTCGGGGAAATCATCCTGAAAACCTGGTTCCCCGACGCCGCCCCCCTGCTTCGTTACAACCAGGGGCAAAAACTTGGCGACTGGTTCACTGCCTGCAAACAAAACGGCACGATCCGTTTTGAGGACAACCAGATGTGGCTTTACCTGAACCACACCTTCCAACCCGGAGAGAAAGTGGTTTCCTTCGACATCCTCACCGGCGACAAGCTGTTTGTGGACCGATTCAGCTACCACTTCACCGCCCCCACCCCGGGCGATTCCTTTGTCTTTCGCACCCGCCAGGTCCCCGGACTGTCGGCCAGTCCCGAAAGTTATTACATCAAACGCCTCGCCGGCGGTCCGGGAGATAGTCTCGAAATCCGCGGCCACCAACTCTTCCGCAACGGTGCCCTCGCCACGGGCGGCATCGGTTTCGACAACAACAACGCCAAAGTCGGCGAATATGAGGGCTACGTGTGCGATTTTCCCAATCAGGTTTACCTGGGTAACACCGTCCGCCCCGAACCCGGGACCACCCCCGCTCCGGAAACATTCCGGAGCGATCCCCACCTTCTTCCCCATGGCCATTATTTCGCCATGGGTGACAATTCGGACCAAAGTTCGGACAGCCGCTTCTGGGGTGATGTCCCGGGAAACGCCGTCGTGGGCAAAGCGCTGTTCATCCACTATCCGTTCACCTCGCGCTGGGGACGGGCGAAGTAAGACAAACCGGTTTATGGTCTGTGATTTATAATTTGCGGTTGGGCCAAGGCGCACGAGCTTCACTCGCGACCGAACCCGAATCCAGGAAATCATAAATCAAGAATCATAAATCTTGAATAGCCTACCCCATGTCCGCCGGCTTTTTCCGCTACCAGCAGCACGATTTTGCCGTGGACGATTCCCTTCGCCCTTTGGGAATGTGGGGGCGCGTTGATTGGATTGCCCCCCTCTGCATCCTGGCGCTTTCGGCGCTGAGCCTTCTTTTCATCTATTCGGTCGAATCCTACCGGCCGGCAGTCCGCTGGCAGGAATCAGCCCTGATCAAACAGGCTGTTTTTATGGCCATCGGTGGAGCCCTTTACGTCATCGTTTCCCTGACCGACTACCGATGGTGGCTGCAACGAGCCCATTGGATTTATCTCATCGGCATCCTGCTTCTCCTGCTTCTGGAGACTCCTCTGGGAGTAGAAAGATATAACGCCCGAAGATGGTTAAACTTCGGGGTCGTGCTCCTCCAACCTTCGGAATTCGCCAAAATCGGCCTGCTGGTTTTTGTCGCCAGCCTGCTCCACCGCTCGGAAGTGGGGGCGCTCCGTCAGTCATTGGGCCTCCTCGGCAAGGTGACCCTCGCGGTTCTTGTGCCATTTTGTTTGATTTTCAAGCAACCTGATTTAGGGTCTGCCATGGTCGTCCCCCCCATGGCCTTTGCCCTGCTCTTCATCTCACATTTGCCCAAAAGGTTCATCGCCACCGCCCTCATCGGCATCATGGCTCTGGGCGGGATTCTGGCTGTGGACTTGTATCGTTACTACAACTACTTTACCCAGCACACCCCCAAACCTCTGAGTTTTTCCCATGACCGGGGCAAATTTGAGGCCAGTGGCCAGGCTTTGCTTCCCCTCAAGGACTATCAACGCAACCGCATCCTGACCTTTGTCGCCCCCGAAGCCATTGATCCCAACGGCAAGGGCGAGCGCTGGAACAGCCTTCAGTCCGAAATCGCTGTCGCTTCGGGCGGACTCACCGGCAAAGGCCACGCCCAGGGAACCCAGGCGCGTTACGGCTATCTCCCCCAAGCCGTGGCCCACAATGACTTCATTTTCTCCGTCATCGCCGAGGAATCCGGCTTTGTCGGCGGCCTCACCGTCATCATTCTCACCTTCACCCTCATCCTCAACAGCCTGCGCATCGCCTTCGCGTCCCCCGACCGCTTCGGCCAGTGCCTAGCCGTCGGGGTCGCCGCCATTTTCCTGGTCCACGCCTTTGTCAACATCGGCATGACCATCGGGATCATGCCGGTGAAAGGCATCCCACTTCCATTCCTCAGCTACGGAGGATCCTTTGTGTTGAGTTGCTGCGTGCTCCAAGGGTTGGTTCAGAGCGTCCACCGCCACCGGCGGGAGTTTTCCTAAGACGCCTAGCCACCCACCGCCTGACCGCGAACATGAGCCCCGCACCAACCCTTCCACACAACCAGGATCATTCCGTGGCACCACACCAAGCCACCCATGACCGAACCCAACGACCAAGCGCCTGACGACTCGCCAGACGCCACCGAAGTCGCCCCACCACCCGCCGCCTCCCCCGAGGCCGCCGATCCCACCGCGCCCGTCGAGGTCCGCCTTGAAGGCGAACTGTCACGCCCGCCGGTCGAACCCGCCGCCCTCGCCGTGGACCCCGCCTCACTTCAGATTGAGGCCCGCGCCCGTGAGCAAAAGCTCCCCCTCCTCCAGCGGATCGCGAAAAAAATCTCCGGCTCCACCGAGCCCTTCCGCGAAATCATCGTCAACTCCGAGCCCCTCGAAAAACGGGTCGCCCTCCTCGTGGATGGTGTGCTGGAAAAATACGACATCGAACGGATCGGCGAGGAACGCATCATCCACTCGATTTACAAGGGCCGCATTCAGAACCTGGAAAACGGTCTGAAGGCCGCTTTCATTGACATCGGCCTGCCCAAAAACGCCTTCCTCCACTACTGGGACATGCTCCCCGGGGCCCACGACAACGACGACGGTTCCGTCGAAAAGGTCCGCGACACCTCCACCGAGGAGCAGAAGGAAAAGAAGCTGAAACTCAAAAACCTGACCAGCAAGGACATCCCCAGCATCTACCCCGTCGGCGCCCCCATCCTCGTCCAGGTCACCAAGGCCCAGATCGGCACCAAGGGCCCCCGCGTCACCACCTCCATCTCCATCCCGGGACGTTACATCGTCCTCATGCCCTACTCCGGTTCCTGCGGCATTTCCAAAAAGATCGAGGACAACCGCGAGCGTTCCCGCCTCAAGCAGATCCTGCGCACCCTCACCATCCCCGATGGCATGGGCATCATCATCCGCACCGCCGGCGAGGGCAAAAAACTCCGCTACTTCGTCCGCGACCTCCACATCCTCCTCCAGACCTGGGACGAGATCCAGCGCCGCTTCAACGAGTCCAAGGACCCCTGCGCCCTCTACCACGAGCCCGACCTGATCGAGCGCACCATGCGGGACTTCCTCACGGAAAACATTGACCGCATCCTCGTGGACAACAGCGAGGACCACCGCGCCATGCTGGATTCCGTGGGCCGCATCTCCCCCCGCTCGCGCTCCAAAATCCTCCTCTACAAAGAGACCATCCCGATCTTCGAACGCTTCAACATCGAGCGCCAGATCGAGGCCACCTACCAGCGCAAGGTCGCCCTCCCCGGCGGCGGCGAAATTGTCATCGAGGAAACCGAGGCCCTCATCGCCGTGGACGTCAACACCGGCGCCCACAAGGCCCGCAAGGACGACAGCGGCGGCGTCATCCTCCAGGTCAACATGGAGGCCGCCCGCGAGATCGCCCGCCAGATCCGGCTGCGCAACCTCGGCGGCCTCATCATCCTCGACTTCATTGACATGAAGCAGATGCGCGACCGCCGCAAAATCTACTCCATCATGCGCGAGGAGATGGACAAGGACAAGGCCAAGACCCACATCCTCCCTATCTCCGCCCTCGGGGTCATGCAGATGACCCGCCAGCGCCACGAGGAGTCCACCTCCAGCAACCTTTACACCGGCTGCCACTACTGCAACGAACGCGGCCTGGTGAAGTCCCCCCGCACCGTCACGGTGGAAATCCTCCGGCGCCTCACCTCCGTGCTGCGCCGCCTCCGCGCCCTCCCCGAGCACACCCGCAACCAGCTCACCCTCCGCGTCTTCTGCCACCCCACCGCCCTCGAACGCCTCCGCACCGAGGACGAGCAGCACCTCGTGGACCTGGAGGACGCCTACAACGTCAAGCTCAGCTTCCGCGCCGACCCGCTCTACCACGTCGAGAACTTCAAGATCATCAACGCCTTGAACGAGCAGGAACTGCGCTGAGTCCTCGGCCGAAGGCCGAGGACATTTATGATTTATGATTCTTGATTTATGATGTGGGCCTGCGGCCCAAGTCATTGGGAGTCTTTGTCTTTTCCCATAGGCCGTATAGGCCCTCTTCGCCCTATACGGCCTATCCGAATCACCGAAGATCACCCAGCCACCGCAGCAAAAAGGCAGCCGCCTGGCCGCGGTGGCTCAGCGCGTTTTTCACCGCGCCGGGCAGCTCCGCAAACGTGCGCTCATAGCCTTCGGGGATAAACATCGGATCATAACCAAAACCACCGGTGCCGGTCAGGCCGCCGATGATCCGGCCCTCGCAAACTCCCTCGAACAGCGTCTCCTTGCCCGCGCCGTCCAGCAGCGCCAGCACGCAGACAAACCGTGCCGTGCGTTTCCCGGGCGGCACTCCCTCCAATGCGGCCAGGAGCTTCGCGTTGTTGGCCGCCGTGCCCGCACCCACCCCGGCGTAGCGCGCGCTGATGACGCCCGGAGCGCCCCCCAGCGCGTCCACACACAAACCGCTGTCGTCCGCCAGCACCAGGGCGTCCGCCGGAGCCAGAGCCCGCAACGCGTGGGCCTTGATGAGCGCGTTGCCGGAAAACGTCCCGGCGTTTTCGTCCACCTCCGGCATGCCGCCCAGTTCCCGCGCCGAACGCACGGCACAGGGCAGGCCGCTGGCGGCAAAAATGGCGTCAAACTCGGCGGCCTTGTGGTCGTTTCCCGTGGCCAGGTAGATGGTGTTCATGGGGTTAAGAAAGTAGCTCTATTTTGATACAAAAGTGCGTGGCACTGTGGAGTGCGGAAACCCTGTTGCCGCCGTGAGGCATCGCAACCCTGTTGCGGCCTCAACGTGATCTTCGCCCGAAACTCATGGAGAATTGATGATATGATAAGACACTACGACCTCCCACGGCCCGGCAACAAGGTTGCCCTGGGCCACGGCTGCAACAGGGTTGCAGCACTCCACGGACTCCGTCCCAAGGCATGAGTAGTCATCAC
Source organism: Opitutia bacterium (assembly GCA_031411855.1). Lineage (GTDB taxonomy): Bacteria > Verrucomicrobiota > Verrucomicrobiia > Opitutales > JANOBW01 > JANOBW01. The sequence goes on along the minus strand of JANOBW010000400.1, from coordinate 7,487 downwards.
GCTCCCGTGGATGACCACACTGTTTTCCGCCTCAGAAAAACAGCGCCTCGGCCAAAGCCTGGCCCGGGGCGAGCTGGCGCAGCGGCAACGTGAACTGCAACCGACGATTTCCGAGACGGTCGTCCACCACGGCCTCGGCCAGGTTGGAGGCGGCCGTCCAGGTGAAGAGCGGATGCCGGCCGGCGTCGAACCAGCGGATTTGGAGTCCGGGGTCGTGGGGCGGCTCCTCAATGATCACGGAAAGGTTCGGGTGGGTCGTGCGGCCGCGCAGCGCGGCGCAGTCGTTCAGCCGGGTTTCCAACCAGTGCTGGAGGCAGCGCGTTTCCCCGCAAAGTGACTGGGAGCCAACAATTTCCACCTTATCGAGCAGGTCAATGATCTGGGCCGGATCGTGGGCCGCCAGGTGCTGGCCGAGGGTTTGCCGGACGGACAGCGTCCGGGCATGGGCCAGATCGCGCCATTGCTCGCCCTCCAGGAACACGCGGTAGTTCGCATCCTCCACCGAGCTGTCAAACAGGGCGCGCTGGGCGGTGCGGACCAGCCGCTGGAAGGCCCCGCGGAGACGGGCGCCGGGGATGCGGTGGAACCAGTGGTTGACCGGCAGATCCCCCTCCAGCCAGGCCGTGACCTGCGACTCCAGGCGGGCCTCGCCGGCCGGGGAATAGGCGATGACCACGGCCTCGCAGCAGCACATTTTCCCGCCATCTCCCGCCAGGAAACATTCGCTGTGAAGCTTGGCCCGGAAGATCTCGCCGGAGGAGGGGGCATCCGTCGGCACCGTCACAAAAATGCGGCACGGGTAGCGTCCGGCAAAGGCCAGCGCGTCGGCAAACACCGCCATGCCCTCGTCCAGCGCCGTGGCCGAGCCAAGGTGCAGGACCAGGTTGAGCTGGGTGGCGCGGAAATCGGCACTGTTGACTTCCCCCGCCGCCAGCCGGGCAAAGGAGGGCGCGACCTCGGCGATGGGCAGGGACTGGCCGGGCAGGGCCTGAAAAAGGGCTTCGCTCATGGGAGGATGCGGTGTGGTCGTAGGGTGGAAAACCGGACAGGACTCAGGGGCCGGGGCGGCGCCATTCGTGGCGGTTTTCCCAGAGCAGGCGTTCGGCTTCCAACGGGCCCCACGAGCCGGCCGCATAGGATTCAAGCCCGTTCGCCCCCATCTCGGCCCAGTTGTCCAGCAGCGGGGTGACCAGCTTCCAGGAGGCCTCGGTTTCATCCCCCCGGATGAAGAGGGTGGAGTCGCCGATAATGGCGTCGAGGATGAGCCGCTCGTAGGCCTCCGGCGTGTTGGAGCCGAAGGTGGTGGCGTAGCGAAAGTGCATCTTCACCGGCTGGGTGCGGGTCTCCAGGCCGGGCACCTTGGAGTTGAGGATGAGCGAGGTGCCCTCGTCCGGCTGGATGCGGATGACGAGCGTGTTCGGAGAAATATTGAAACGGTCGCCCTCGGTGAAAAGGATGCCGGGAGGGCGCTTGAATTCGATCGCGATCTCGCTGACGCGGCGGGCCAGGCGCTTGCCGCTGCGGAGGTAGAACGGGACGCCCTTCCAGCGCCAGTTGTTGATCGAAAGCCGCAGAGCCGCATAGGTTTCCGTCCCGGAGGTGGCGGGGATGTCCTTCTCCTCCAGATACCCCGGGACCTTCGCGCCGTTGATCACGCCCTCGGTGTAGCGGGCGCGGACCACGTCGCAGTGCTCGCGGTCGAGGCGGAGGGGCTGGATGGCCTTGAGGACCTTGACCTTCTCGTCGCGGATGGACTCGGCGTCGAGCGAGACGGGCGGCTCCATCGCGATGAGCGCAAGCAGCTGCATCGTATGGTTTTGGATCATGTCGCGCATCGCGCCTGAGTTGTCGTAATAACCTCCGCGCGTGCCCACGCCATGCTCCTCGGCCACGGTGATCTGCACCTGGGAAACATACTGGCGGTTCCAGAGCGGCTCGAAGATGGAGTTTCCAAACCGTTGCACAAGAAGGTCTTGCACCGTCTCCTTGCCGAGGTAGTGGTCAATGCGGTAGATCTGCGACTCGGCCAGCACCTCGCGGGCGGCGGCATTGAGCTCGCGGGCCGAGGTCAGGTCGCGGCCAAAGGGTTTCTCGATGACCACCTTGGTTTCCAGCGGCGTGCCGCGGTGGCGGGAGGCCAGGCCGGCGGCCCCGAGGTTGCGGAGGATGGAGCAGAACACTCCCGGCGGCGTGGAGATGTAGAAAAGGAACTGCGGCTCGGAGGTGAAACCGGCGCGGAGCTCGTCGAGCAGTTTGGCCAGGCGGGTGAAGGCGGCCGGATCGTCGTAGCCGCCGTCAAAGTAGCGGGCGGAGGCCAGGGCGCGTGAGTAAACATCGTCACGCAAAGGCCTGCGGGAGAACTTCTTGACGGAGTCCGTCAGCAGGGTCTGGAAGGCCGAGTCCGCCATCGGGGTGCGGGAAAAGCCGACCAGGCGGAATTCGGACGGCAGGAGGGCGTCCATCCCCAGGTTGTAGAGCGCGGGGACGAGCTTGCGGGCATTGAGGTCGCCCGAGGCCCCGAAGATGACGAGGATGGTGGGCGGGGCACCCCGGTGCTTGCTGAGGCCCTTGAGGAAAGGATGGCGTGGCTCGGACATAAAAATGAATTTTGGTAGAAGATTACCGCAGTCAGGCGAGCGGTTTTAATTTGATTGGCAGCAGACTGCATCAGTTATGCAGAAACACAGGGTGACTCAAAAGTTGGGCTGTTGTTGCGGTTCAGCGTTTTCGCTCCGGAAAAAGGGTCACCGCGCGGTGGTGGATGAGGTCGCCGGGCAGCCCTTCGACCAGGACCACCTCGACAATGTCAAAGCGGTGGTGGTGGCGGGAATCGGGCGGCAAGGCCCGCAGATAGGCGGTGACAGCCTCGCGCAGCGCCGCCTTCTTGCGGCGGTCCACGCTGAAGTAGCCGCCCTTGCGGTCGCCCTCGGAGCGGGCCTTGACCTCGACAAACACCAGCACGCCGCCCGGCTCGCGGCAGACGATGTCAATCTCGCGGCGGGCGTCCCTTCGGTCCCGCCAGTTCATCACGAGCACCTGGTAACCAGCGTTTTTGAGAAACTTCGCCGCCGCCTCCTCCCCCACCCGGCCGCGGCGGGCGCGGTCGTCCTCCGGATGTTTCCCCCGGAACAGGGCGCGGATGCGTTCGAGGAATTTCAAGCGGCGGAAGGGGTTCAGCCCCGGCCCAGGTCGCGGGCCACGTCGGCCGCGAAATAACTCAGGATGATGTCGGCCCCGGCGCGGCGGATGGCGAGCAGGGTCTCGTCGCGGGTGCGCCGGAGATCGAGCCACCCCAGTTGCGCGGCGGCATGGATTTGCGCGTATTCGCCGGACACCTGGTAGGCCACGACAGGGAGGTCCGTGGCGGCCCGGAGCTCGGCGATGATGTCGAGGTAGGCACCGGCGGGTTTGACCATGAGCATGTCCGCGCCCTCGGCCTCGTCGAGACGGGTTTCCCGGCGCGCCTCGCGGCGGTTGGCGGGGTCCATCTGGTAGGTGGCCTTGGAGAGGAGTTTCGTGCCGGCGGCCTGGGCGCTGCCCACGGCCTCGCGGAAGGGACCGTAAAAGGCGGAGTTGTATTTGGCCGAATAGGCGATGATGCCGGTGCCGGTAAGTCCCTGCTGGTCAAGGGCTGAGCGGATGGCGGCGATCCGGCCGTCCATCATGTCGGAAGGGGCGACAAAGTCGGCCCCGGCCTGCGCGTTGAGCACGGCCATGTTCGCGAGGATGGCCACGGTGGCGTCGTTGTCCACATCGGTGCCATCAGGTGTCAGCACGCCGTCGTGGCCATGCGAAGTGTAGGGATCGAGGGCCACGTCGCACATGAGCGCGAGCCCGGGCACGGCGGCCTTGACCGCCCGGACGGCCCGGAGCACAAGTGTTTCCGGGTTAAGGGCTTCCGCGCCATCGGGAGTTTTTCTGGAAGGATCTATGACCGGAAACAGGGCGACCAGCCGGAGGCCGAGGGACCACGCTTCGGCGCAGACGCGGGGAAGCTCGGACAAGGGCCAGCGGAACTGGCCGGGCAGCGATTTGATCGGCTCCGGCTCGCCCGCCTCCTTGACAAAGAGGGGCCAGCCCAGGTTCTCCACCCGGAGGTGGGTTTCCCGGACGAGTTCACGGATGGCGGCGGAGCGGCGCAGACGCCGGGGACGCAAGGGCAGGGCGGACATGCGGAGGAAGTTTCCTTTCCCTACCACCTTTGTCAACGTGCCGACTGGCCGAGTTTTTGCTTGGCCCGCTTGCCCCCAGGGCTTACACATGAAAATCCCCTCGTTATGGCACTCCTGACCACCAACTCCTCTCAATCCAGTTCGGGACGCGTCTCCACCCCCGGTGCCAAGAAGGCCCCCGGCTTTGCCGAAGCCCAGAAGCTGGCACGAATCCGCGCCCTCGAAAAGGTTTCCAAAAAGCGAAGTGTCAAACTGGACGATCTGACCGTCTTCACCCAGCAGCTGGCTGCCATGCTGGACGCCGGCCTGTCCCTCGTCACCGCCCTGGAATCACTTCAGGAGCAGACGCAGGATCCGGTTTTTGCCGTCATCATCCGCGAGGTCAAAAACGATGTCGCCACGGGAACCTCCTTTTCCGCCGCCTGCCGCAAGTTTCCCAAGGCCTTCCCCAACCTGTTTGTGAGCATGGTGGAGGCGGGTGAGGCTTCCGGAGCCATGTCCCCCATCCTGGCCAAGGTGGCCACCTACTTCGAGGACGCGGTCAAGCTCTCACGCCAGGTCAAGGGCGCCCTCATTTACCCGATCGTGGTGCTCTCCCTCGCCGTGGTCCTCATCAACGTGATGATGATCTTTGTCATCCCGATTTTCGCCGCCTTCTTCACGGAAATGGGCAAGGATCTCCCGATGCCCACCAAGATCCTCATCAGCCTCAGCGGAGGCATCCAGAAATGGTGGTGGCTGGGCCTCCTGATCGGTTTCCTCATCTACTACATCGGGGGAAACTTTCTCGCCACCCCGAAGGGCCGCATCATCCGGGACCGGGCCTACCTCCGGATTCCCGTGGTGGGAAACCTGGTTCAAAAGGTGGCCTGCTCCCGCTTCTGCCGCACCTATGGCATCCTGATGCGAAGCGGTGTGCCCATCCTGCGCTCCCTGGAAATCGTCTCCGCCGCCAGCGACAACACCTTCATCGAGGACGCCTGCAAAGACTTCATCCGGGCCATCAGCCAGGGCAGCATGCTCTCCGAAGTGGTCCCCAACCACCCCTTCTTCCCCCCCATCGTCAAAAACATGGTCAAGGCCGGCGAACAGACGGGTAACATTGACTCCATGCTCGACCGCATCGCGGACTTCTTTGACTCCGAGATCGAGGTCATCGTGGCCGCCCTGACCAAGCTGATGGAGCCCGTGCTCATCGTTTTTCTCGGCGTTGTCATCGGTGGCATGGTCACGGCCATGTTCCTGCCGATCTTCCAGCTCGCCAGCGCAGCCAAGGGTTAAAGTGGGCCGGCCCCCTTCCGCCCCGCCTCACCGCGGGGCTTTTTTGCGCCCTCACAGCTCGTCCGCGATCAGCTCCAACACCCGGTCGCCCGGCAGGGTGCCCAGATGGCGGAGCAGTTCCCGGGAAGCCGCAAAATCAGGCCGGAACAGCACGGATTCCAGCTCCTCGACCACCCTCCGGTCCGAGGTCGCCAGCGAAAGCTCGTAGTTGAGCTGGAAACTGAGCTTGTCGAAGTTGGCCGTCCCGAAACAGGCCCAGCCGTCGCACAGCAGGGCCTTCACATGGGTCATCCCCGGATAGGCGAAGACCCGCACCCCGTGATTCCGCAGGATGTTGACAGCCAGGCGGTTGCTGGACTGCATCAGCGAGTGGTTGCACAGGTCGGGCAAAATCACCCGCACATCCACCCCGCGGTGCCGCGCGGCGCAAAGCTCATAGACGATGGCATCACTCGCCAGGTAGGGGTTCTGCAGCCAGATCCGCCGTCTCGCGGCCCGGAGCGCGGCCAGCTGGGCATCGTAAATCTGGGTCGTGCCCGGCCGGGTCAGAAGCAGGCGGACATCCTCCAGCCGGGCCTGGTCCTGGCCCGCCCAGGCGACCGCGTCCGGCCCGGGAGGCGGAGCCTCGAAGAGGAAGGAAAACTCCCCGGCCGGCGACTCGTCCTCCCAGGCCCGGTCAAACTGCGCGGAAAGTTTCCGCACCAGCGGGCCCGTCACCGACACCATCAGGTCGTGCCACTCGTGGCGGTATTCCCTCCCGATGTTCATCCCCCCCAGCCAGGCTTTGCGGTCGTCCACCACGAAAAGTTTGTTGTGGTCACCCGCCAGCCAGATGTTGGGCAGCCGCCGGACCGACACCTGGGAGCCGTCGGCAAGATAGGACTCCATGTCGCCCGGACCCGGCGGCGCGTCCGGCCGTGACCGCGCCCGGGTCCCGGCCGCAAGCAACGACCCCAGCCCGTCGAAAATGACACGAACTTCGATCTCCCCGGAGCGCTCCCGCAGACGGTCGGCCAGGGCCACGGCCACATCGTCGTTGTCAAAAATGTAGATCTGCGCCCGGATTCCGGAGGTGGCTCCGGCGATGTCGGAGGTGAGCTGTTGAAAAAACCCCTCGCCGTCCGCGCAAAAACTGAGTTCGCCCCGGTCGCGGACCGTCCTGGTAAGGCTGTCCAGGCTGTTTTCAAAAGCCTCCGTGTCGAAGCCGGGACCAGGGCAAATCTCCGGGATCGGCATACGCCAGATGCGCGGAAAATCCCAGAACGTGAGGCGGGTTCGCACCCCCCATTCCGACACCTGCTCCCGGGCCAGCCGCCACAGTTTGCCCGTCGAATACAGCGGCCTTCTCACCACCGCCACCGTCTGGCTTTTCACCACGTGCCAGGCCACCCGGCCACCACCGGACAGGCGTTCCCCCCACCCCGCAGGCTGAACCTCTTCCGCCTGCGGCGGGCGCGCGGCCAGGGCGCGGCTTTCCGTCAGGGGAAGGCGGCTGGTGCAGCCGGACATCCCCAGCAGGACAAGGACAAGGCAAACCCGTCCCCTTCGTTTCCGATCGGCTGGCATCTGAAAATGATCCCATCCGCGGCGCCCCGGGCTGGCAAGTGGGGTTTGCCCTTGCGGACGAAGAACTCACCGCCACGTTAACCTTCTCAATTTTTTCACATGTTCTCCCCGCGCCGTATCACTTCAACCTTCCTGGCCCTCGGCCTCGGTGGTTTTGCCCTGCACGCCGCGCCCGCCGATACGGCCACGCCCGCCGCCACCACCACCCCGGCGTCCCCGCCATCCGCTGTTCCGGCCACCTTCAAGATCGGGAACCCGCTGCCTGAGGGCCCCGGCCTGGAATGGCCCCGCTCCGACGGCCAGCCCGGCAAACTCGTGCTCCGATTCGGCGAGAACAAATGGAATCTCTACTTCCTTGATTACCAAGGGAAACTGATCGCCCCGGCCAGCGCGGCGGGAACACTCTACACCGAGGAGATCATCGTCCGGAAAAACATCAACTACCCGCTCTCCCCCGCCCCCGACGGC
>JANOBW010000399.1:0-8984 GCA_031411855.1 Opitutia bacterium | reverse complement strand
CCAGGGGGTGATGCGGAAACTGAAGGCCACGAGGGCGAGGACGGCGAGGCAGATGAGCAGCGTGGTCTGGCGGCGGCGCGACTTGGAAAGATGCCGCACCTCGCCCAGGATGTCCTCCAGGGGTTCGGCGACCTCTTCGCGCAGGTTTCCGGGGTTGCTCACGGCGGATCAGGGCTCGGATGCGGCCCGGTTTTTCGAGCCGATCTGGGCGTTTTCAAACCCGGCCTGGCGGGCGGTTTCGCAGGTTTGGTAAAGGACGCCGAGCGGCAGGCCGTCGTCGGCCTTGATGAGAAGGACCGGGTGCGCGATCTTTCTTTCCTCAAGATAGGCTTTGAGGGCTTTGCCCAGTCCGCCGGCATCGGTCTGGGCCCCGTTGAAGAAGAAGATGTTGGAGCCCCGGATGGTCAGGACGGCGGTGGTGGGGACCCCTTGGGAGAGGGTGGCGTTGCCATGGGGAAGGTTGATGCCCAGGCCCCCGTAAACAAAGAACCCGTAATTGAGGGAAAACAGCAGGGTGATGGCGCCAAGGTTGATCCAGGGAAGGGAACTGAAACCGGGGCGCTGGGCGCGCAGAAGGAGTTTGAATCCGAGCGGGCTCGACAAACCCATCGGCAGGGTGTCCGGATGCCTGCCCTTGGAGCGGACCGTGGCATCGGACTCGGGGGGCGCGGCGGGGAAGGGAGAGTCGGAGTTTTCCATGGCTCGGACGGTTCAGGCCGGCGGGGGAGAGTCGGGCTCACGGGGACCGGCCAGAAGGGCGACCATGACCTTGTGGGCGGCCCACTCCATGTCCTCGACGAGGGCGCGCACGCGGTCGCTCAGGTAAAAGTGGCCGACGTGGGCCACGGCGCTGAGACCCACGCCGTAAATGCTGGACACGAGGGCTTTGCGGAAGCCGTCGGCCATGAGGGTGAGATCGGCCCCGGCGGCCTGCCCGAGCAGGTTGGCGATGGTTTCGTGCATGCCGACCAGGGCACCCAGGAGCCCGAGCAGCGGGGCGACAAAGGCCAGGGAGGAGAGGACGTTGATGCGGCGTTCCAGCCCCGGGATGTGGATCAGGGCGGCGGCCTGGACGGCGCGGCGCATCTCATCCTCGGATTTGCCATGGTTGAGCAGGGCGGCCCGGACCACATCGCTGGTCGAGCCGGGGGTCTGGTTGCACAACGTCAGGGCCTCGGCCAGCCGGCGTTTTTCCACCAGATTGAGAATGCCCCGGACGAAATCCTTGGCGCGGACGTGGTTGCGGTGGAAGTAGAAGGCCCGCTCGACAAAGAGGAACACGAGCAGCAGTCCGAGCAGAAGCAGCGGGAGGACGATGAGCCCGCCTTCGCGGAGGGGATGGAAAAGGTTCGCAAACCACATGGCCCTTCAACCTTTCCGGCGAAAGGATTCCCGCAAGGGCAAAGTGGGGGAGGGGCCGCCCGGGGGCGAACTCACGCGAGTGAACCATGACCCCCGATGGACTCAGCCTTGGAAGTGTCGCCCCGCCTCATTCCGAAACCGGTGTGAAAAACTTCTCCCACAATTGAAACGCAGTTCCTTGCGGCGGCGGGAACCTTTCCTTTCCTTCCACCCTCCGCCTTATTCCTTCATGACCGTGCGACCACTTCTCTGGCCAGTCTGCCTTTTCCTTTTCTCCGCCTGCGAGCGGGCTGACACGGTGCGCCACTACGACGCGCCACGTCCGGCCGAGGATGCTCCGGCCGTGGCCGCCAAGTCCGCCCCCGCCGCCGGCGATCCCCATGCCGGGATGATGGCTGACTTCAAGGCGCCCGACCTGACTGACACGGCTCCGGCGGGCTGGGTGCGGGAGGCCACGCCGCCCCGGGTGGAAAACCTGCTGCGGGCCTACCATGTCCCGGTGGAAAACTCCTCCGGCAAGGCGCTCCTGCTGGCGTTTCCCCCGGGAACCGGCTCGCTGGAAACCTTCAGTGACTACCTGACCCTGACCGTGGGGCTGACGCAGCTCTCCAAGGAGGAGGCGGCCAAACGCATCACGACCGCGACTCTGGGCGGCAAGTCCTTCGAGTTGATCACCTTGGCCGGAGGTGACGCCGCCAACCCGCGCACCGCGATGGGGGCGTGCCTGAACACTCCCGGCGCGGTCTATTTCACCCTGCTTTCCCTGGCAGGTCCCGAGCAACCTGCCGTCCGCGAGCAGTTTCAGCACTGGCTGGCCTCCTTCCAACCCGGTGTGGTTTCGCCGGGGGCGACGACCGTCTCCACCCCGACTCCCGCCGCGCCTTCGGTGGCGCCGTCAGCCCCGTCCGCGCCGGCGGTCGCCACCGGACCGGTGCCGCCGCCTTCGGGCCTGAAAGGCTGGAAAGTCCCGGAAGGCTGGGCAGCCGGTCCGGAGAAATCCATGCGGGCCGCGACCCTTCTGCTCCCCGGTGTGGACGACAAAAGTTTCTCGGTCATCGTCAGCGTGTTCCCCGGCGATCTGGGCGGGGCGCTCCCCAACGCCAACCGCTGGCTCAAGGAGCTGGGGCTTCCCCCGGTCGCCTCGGAGGCCGAGGCCGTCGCCCTGGCCAAGCCCCTGGGGCTGAATGGGCTGGAAGGCTCTCGTTACGCCCTCGACGGCACGCCGCGCTCCTCCCGGATCCTTTGGGTCAAACACCAGGGCAAATCCTGGTTTTTCAAGATGATCGGGGAAGCCGCCGCCGTGAAACGCGAGGAAGCCCGTTTTGAAGAGCTCGCCCGTTCCCTTTCCTTCTGATTTTTCCGATGTCACGCCTGTTAAAGTTTTTCAGTTCCATCCGCCTCACCGTGGTCCTGCTGGGGCTCAGTGTCCTGCTTGTGTTTCTCGCCACGCTCTCGCAGATGGATATGGGGGTGCGGGGCGCGCAGGTGAAGTTTTTCATGAGCTTCTTCGCCCTCTGGCAGTATCCCCTGGGGTTGCCCTACGGGGCGTCCCTGCATTGGATCCATATCCCGCAACTCGGTGGCTGGTCCCTCGGCGGTTTGCTCATGATCAACCTGATCTGCGCCCACTTCCGCTACTTCAAACTCAGCGCCCGCTCCTTTGGGATCGGCCTGATCCACGGCGGCGTGGTGCTGCTCCTCATCGGGCAGTTTATCACCGACCTGTTCCAAGTGGACAGCTCGATGCAGATCGAACTGGGGAAATCCAGCAACTTCGTCTCCCGTTTCCATGATTTTGAACTGGCCGTCAGCGAACCGAAAAACGCCACGACCGAATCAGTCACCGCCATTAGCACCTCGCGCCTCAAACCCGGTTCCAGCCTGCAGGTTGGAGCGCTGCCTTTCACGATCAAAACCACCTGGTTTGAGCCCAACACCAAGCTGGTGACGGACCGCGGACCGAACGACCCGACCTCGACCGTCACCCAGGGGATCTGGACCCGCATGAAGGTGGGCATCACCGCCGCCGACGTGGACAACTCCATGGAGGGTGCCAACGCCCCGGCCGTCATCGTGGAACTGGCCGATGCCCAGAAGAGCCTGGGCACCTGGCTGGTCCGGGCCGGAATTGATCGGGAAAGCATCACCGTCGGCGACCGCACCTTTTTCCTGGAGATGAGAAACGAGCGCCAATACCTGCCTTATTCCATCGAACTCAAGAACTTGAAGCATGATGTTTACGAGGGCACCGACACGCCGAAGGCCTTTGAGAGTGATGTGGTGCTGAGCGATCCCCGCACCCAGCTGACCCGCCGTTTCCTCGTCGAGATGAACGAACCGCTGCGGCACGGCGGTCTGACCTTTTACCAATACCAGATGAACCGGGCCTCCAATTACACCGTCTTCCAGGTGGTGGAAAACCCCGGTGTCTGGCTGCCCTATCTGGCCTGCTTCATGGTCTCCATCGGCCTGGTCTGGGTCTTTGGTTTTTCCCTCAACCGCTTCCGCGAACGCCAAGCCTGATCCCGCCATGAAAAAACACCTTCCCCTTATTTTCTTCCTCGGTTTGGGTCTGCTCATTGTCCTCCGCGCCCTTTCCCTGCCCCTGCGCGAGGAGTCCGCCAAAAAGAACCCGCAGGGCTTCAATTTCGCTGCCCTGGCGGAAATCCCCGTCCTGGCCAACGGACGCATCCAGCCCTTTGACAGCATGGCCCGCAACTCCCTGCTGATCCTGCGGAGCAAGAGCACCCTGCGCTACGAGCCCGCCGAAGGCGAGCCCTCCGACTACGACAAGATGGGTCCGCTGGCCGGTCCTTTCAACTCCATGTTCGGCCGCGGGGTGACCCTTCCCGCCACCGTCTGGCTGGCGGAACTGGTCCTGCACGGCGAGAAGGCCGACACCCGTCCCGTCTTCCGTTTGGACAACGACCAACTGATCAGCGACCTGGGACTGACCCGGAAGGACGGTTTCGACAGCAAGTATTTTTCCTTCAGGCAATTGCGCGGCAACCTCGCCAAACTTGAGGAGCAGGCCAGCCTGGCCGGAAAAAACAAACCCAGCGACCGGGACGCCTACCAGCAGTCCGTGCTCAAGCTCTACAAGGCCGTCCAGCACTACTCTCAATTGAAGATGACCCTGCTGCCCATCGGTTTCGAGGGCTCGGCCCAAAAGTTTCTGGCCGACTTCAACCAGTCCCGCGAGGCCGCCCGCGCCAACCCTTCCGGCAACTTCAAGGACGACCCGGTCTTTGTCGCCTTTCTCGACAAGTTTTCCGCCTTCCTGGAGCCGGCCCGTTTCGGGGTCTTCGCCATCGCCCCCCTGACTTCCCCGGTCCCCGTGCCCCTGGCCCAGACCGAGGTGACCAAAACCTGGCTGAAATCGGGCGAGGTTCTCTCCGGGGTGGAGCCCATTTCCGCCTCCGGGCCGGTTCCCGAAGACCTCCAGGCCCGGGTGCTGCGCGGCCGGGTGGCCGAAATCATGGACGCCAGGAGTTTTGATCCGGCCGCGACCCTGTGGTTCGGTCTGGCCGACGCCTTCCGCGACAACCGCGTGGACGACTTCAACAAAACCCTCGGGGAACTCGGCTCCCACCTCAAGGATCGAGCCGGTCCGGCGGTGCGCAAGGTGCCGTTTGAGGAGTTCTTCAACCGTTTCGAGCCCTTCTATGTCTCGCTCCTCCTTTACGTGATCCTCTTTCTGGCCGTTTCGGTGGCCTGGCTGGCCGGTTCCTCGCGCTGCCTGGACGGGGCCCGCGCCCTGCTCGTCCTCACCTTTGTCCTCCACACGGTCGCCCTGTTTTCCCGCATGTGGATCCAGGGCCGCCCTCCCGTCACCAATCTGTATTCCTCGGCCGTGTTCATTGGCTGGGTGGCCTGTTTTGCCTGCTGGGTGCTTGAGCACTTCAGCCGCAACGGTTTCGGCAGCATGGTGGCGTCGGTGCTGGGCTTCTCCACCCTGATTGTGGCCCATCACCTGGGTAGCGATGGCGACACGTTGGAAATGATGCGCGCCGTGCTGGATTCCAACTTCTGGCTGGCCACGCATGTGACGTCCGTCACCGCCGGTTACGCCGCGACCTTTCTCGTCGGTTTCCTGGCCCTGACCTACCTCTTTCTCGGCATCTTCACGACCAAGCTGGACGCCAAACTGACCAAAAACCTGGAGGGCATGGTTTACGGCGGCCTTTGTTTCGCCCTGCTGTTCAGTTTTGTGGGAACGGTCCTGGGCGGCATCTGGGCCGACCAAAGCTGGGGCCGTTTCTGGGGCTGGGACCCGAAGGAAAACGGCGCCGTCATGATTGTGCTGTGGAACGCCCTCGTCCTGCACGCCCGGTGGGGCGCGCTGGCCCGGGGACGGAAACTCATGCTCCTGGCCATCGGCGGCAACATCATCACCGCCTGGAGCTGGTTCGGCACCAACATGCTGAACATAGGTCTCCACAGCTACGGTTTCATGGACGCCGCCTTTGTCGCCCTCGTTTCCTTCTGGCTGAGCCAGGTCGCCTTCATTGTCCTCGGCTACTTCCTCCCCGCGCGTTTCTGGCTGAGCCCGGCCGCGGTGGGGTTGAAGGAAAAGGCGGAAACTTCGGAAACAACGGATTCCGGGGGGACGGTTCCGGCCAAGGTTTAAGCGCGGTGATTGGTTTGCGCCACAACCACTTCGACGTTCCCCTTCCTCCGTGCCTCTCAGCTCCACCCCCAGCGAACTCCGCTACCGGCTTCTTTTCGAGGCCGCCCGCGACGCCATCTTTGTGGTGGACGGGAAAATCGGGCGCATCCTTGACGCCAACAAGAGGGCTTTGGAACTGACCGGCCACTCGCTGGACGAACTCCGCGAACTGCCCACCGGGGCGCTCCATCCGGCCAGCTACCTGGGGCGGGTGAAGGAGCTTTTCGCCTCGGACTCGGTCTCCGGCGAGGGCCGCGAGGTGGTGCTGCCGATCGAGCACCGGGACGGGCGCCACATCGTCTGCGAGTTCACCACCCAGTGGGTCCGCCACAACGGCGAATACCTTCTCTTCTCCATTGTCCGCGATCTGACCGACCGCATCGCCCAGAACGAGCGCATCCGCCTCCACCTGGCGGCCATGCAGAGTGTGAGTGTCGGCCTGACCATCTCGGACGCGACCCAGCCCGACATGCCGCTGATCTATGTGAACCCGGCCTTTGAGGAGATCACGGGTTACACCAGCGAGGAAATCCTCGGCCAGAACTGCCGTTTCCTCCAGGGCAAGGAACGCCGCCAGAGCGATCTCCCACGCCTCCGCGCCGCCCTGCGCGACGGCCGTCCCTGCAACGTCCGGCTGCGCAATTACCGCAAGGACGGGACCCTCTTCTGGAACGACCTGCACGTCTCCCCTGTCCGCGACGAGGCGGGAAAACTGACCCATTTCATTGGGATTCAGCGTGATGTGACCGACAGCGTGGAATCCCGCCGCGCCCTGGCCGAAAGCGAGACACGCTACCGCCTGCTGGCCGAAAACGCCTCCGACCTCATCCTGAGGACCTCCCTGGACGGCACGCTGCTGTTTGTCTCCCCCACCTGCGCGCGCATGCTCGGCTACGCCCCGGCACAGGTGCAGGGCCGGCTCATCACCGACTTTGTCCACCCCGAGGACCGGGCCGCCCTTCGCGACCAGATCCTGCGCAAATGCCGGGACTGCAACGAGCTGCGCTCCACCGTCCGCTGGATCCGCGCCTGCGGCAGCGTGCTCTGGATCGAAACCTCGGCCCGCCTGGTTTCGGCCCGGGACGACACCCTGGACGAGCTCGTCCTGGTGGCCCGCGATGTCACCGTCCGCCGCCTGGCCGAGGAGGAGATGAAACGCGCCCTCAGCCGTGAGCGTGAGGCGAGCGAGCTGAAGTCCCGCTTCGTCTCCATGGTCTCCCACGAGTTCCGCACGCCGTTGACGGGCATTTCCGCCTCCGCCTCGTTTCTCAACGACTATGCCGAGAAGGCGTCTCCCGAGCAGCGCCAGCGGCACTTCCGCAACATCGCCCAGAGTGTTTCCCGCATGACGGCGCTGCTGGAGGACGTCCTCCTGTTCAGCCGGGCCGAGGCCGGCCATCTCACCTGCAAGCCCGCGCCGCTGGACCTTTCCTCGCTGGCCACGGAGATGGTGGAGCAATCGGGAGCCGAGGCCGCCGGCGTCGAGCTGACCCTTGATCTGGCCAAGTGCGTGCAGCGCCCGCTCCTGCTGGACGAGGCCCTGCTCCGCCACATCTTCCAAAACCTCCTCTCCAACGCCGTCAAATATTCGGGCGCGGCCCGCAAGGTCCTCTTCCGGGTGGTCTGCCGCGGCGCGAAACTTGTCGCCACCGTCCAGGACTGGGGCCTGGGCATCCCACCGGAGGAACAGGACACGGTCTTTGAACCTTTCAGCCGCGCCTCCAACACCGGGACCATCAGCGGCACCGGCCTGGGCCTCAGCATTGTCCGCAAGGCGGTGGAACTGCACGGCGGTGTGATCAGTTTTGTTTCCGTTCCCGGCCAGGGCACCACCTTCACTGTTGAACTGCCCGTTTCCGACGCGCCCCCTTCCAAAAAAACAAAACCCAAAGCTCATGAAACCCACTCCCAAAGCCCCTTCTGCCAAGAAAGCCAGCCCTGCGCCGGTCAAGCCGTCAAAGGGACCAAAGGCGGCCGCCGCCGCTGAGCCCTTGCCCGTGGTTTCCGCCACTTTGCCGGAGGCCGCACCCCGCGACGACGAGCCTTCCTCGCCCCGCGAGGCCGTCCGCCTTCTGGTGCTGGAGGACGATCCCAACGTGCTCATGCCCCTGGCCGATCTCCTGACCGCCAACGGCTACGAGGTCATCACCGCCACCAACGGAAAGGACGGCATCAACCTGGCCAAGGAGCACCAGCCCGACCTGATCGTTTCGGACATCATGATGCCCCAGATTGACGGCTACGGCGTGCTCGCCGCCCTGCAGGAGGACCCCGAGACCGCCATCATCCCCTTCATCTTCCTGACCGCCCGGACCAAGAAGGAGGACATGCGGGCCGGCATGGGCCTGGGGGCCGACGACTATATCACCAAACCCTTTGAAGCCAAGGACCTGCTCGCCTCGATCAAGGCCCGCCTGAAAAAGCACCAGAGCATCGGCAGCGGCGCCACCGTGGTGGCCGGCAACCCCGAATACGACCAGATCTACATCAAGGACGGCGACGCCTGCTGGCTCGTCGAGCATGAGCGGATCCGCCTGATCGAAAGCGAGGACAGCTACATCCGCGTTTTCTTCGACAACGACAAACCTCTCCTCAACCGCACCCTCAACTTCATGGAGGAGCGCCTGCCGGTGAAGTATTTCTTCCGCGCCAACCGCAAGCAGATCATCAACCTGAAATGGGTGAAGAGCGTCCAGCCCTGGTTCAGCGGCGGCCTGCTCGTCATGCTCAAGGACGGCACCAAGGTCCAGATGTCCCGCCGGGCGACGCAAACCTTCAAGAGCCGTCTGGGAATCTGACACCATTCCACTTTTGCTTTTTAACTATCGCCGCCACCGCCTCAGGGGCGCTGGGGAGGTGGGCTGGTCTACCGGCGGTGGCCCTGCGTTGCCCCTAAAACCGGCGATGCAGAACCACGGATGAACACAGATGCACACGGATGGTCCTTGGTTTT
>JANOBW010000398.1:0-32326 GCA_031411855.1 Opitutia bacterium | reverse complement strand
GACCAGCCCCGCGGCAAGTTCTTCCACGTGGACTGGCCCGAAAAAGGCCGTCCGCAGATCGACTGCTGAGCGCAGGTCCAAACAGATCGAAACCTTCAAGGCCCGCCGGATTCCGGCGGGCCTTTTTTGTGGGGGCTTGGGAATTCGTCCCTGTCCTTTCAAACCACATGGCCAAGATGGCATCACTAGGCATTTACCGCGCTTGAGTTTCCCCTGATTTTGGCCATCTTATCCCCATGGCACGACTACAAGAACTGAGGACTGAGGCGCTTGCGTTGTCCGACGCGGAAAGAGCCGCACTTGCTTCCGATCTCTTGCAGACACTGCCCGCCATGCTTTCGGATGAGGATGAAGGAATTGCCGAAGCCTTACGGAGGGATGCCGAAATGGACCGTGACCCGTCGCTGGCCGTTTCTTGGGAGACGATAAAAAAAGGGTTGGGACGGTAATCATGAGGTTGAGTTTTAATCCCTTGGTTCAGAAAGATCTGAGGGCTGTTTTGGATTATTACGAAACGGAGGGAGGTTCTTTGCTCGCAGACCGTTTTTTTGCCGAAGTGGAGGCCTTGATTCGTAATATCGAAATTTCTCCGGAACGATTTCATCCGGCTCAAAAAGGCTTACGCAAAGCCAATTTGGAAAGTTTTCCGTATCACTTCCTTTATCGGACCAACACAACTGGAACGCGCATCTTGGTGCTGCGCCATCACCGCAGACACCCCTTCCACGGAATCAGGCGAAAGTAGGCGCATACCAATCGAGCCATGCTTTTAGACGCATAGGTGATAAGGTCAGCTCGCCGAATTTCCGCAGGCTTTTTTTGTGGAAAATGAGGGTTTGGGCTACGTCTGAAATCATGCTGCCGGAAAAAGAGTTTTCTTACTTTAACCGCATTCTTGTTTCTTGGCTTTGCGTCCCCCAAACAGTTTCCCGTGCCCAACCCTGACCAAACCCAACCGATGAAAGCCCCTGCCTCGCCGCACATCGAACCTCTCAACCCTTCCCAACATGATCGGAAAGGGTTCGACTGCGGGGTGGAACCGCTCAACCGCTACTTGAAGGAGCAGGCGGCGTTGGACATGAAACGGCGAACCGCTGGCTGCTGGGTCATGGTGAATCCCTCTCACTCTTCGATCATCCTTGGTTACTACACCTTGTCAGCGGAAAGCGTTCTGGCCCATGAACTTGAAACTGCCGATCCGGCCTTCCGCAAAAAGCTTCCCCGCTATCCCCGTTTTGGAGCCACCCTCCTTGGCAGGCTCGCCGTAAGCAAAACGCTCCAAGGATCTGGATTCGGCGGGCTTCTGCTGTCGGACGCCTTGCTTCGCTGCATTCAACTCGAAGTGCCTACGGTCGTTGTTCTGGTGGACCCCAAAGATGAAGCCGCCTGCCGCTTTTACTCCAAACACGGTTTCCGCCCACTTATCCCCGGCAGGATGTTTCTGCCCACCTCAACGGTGGCGGCGGCGCTGGACGGAAAGTGAAGGATTGGTGTCACTGATCACCGTCTCACGATGCCGCTTTATGGCCTGGCGCAGAGCCTCAGTCGGCTCAGGAGGTGTCAGAAGCGCATCCAGCAGGCGACGCGTTTCCTCCTGATTGAGGCGAACCTCGTTCTGTTCCTGCAAAAGCCGGGTGGCGGCTTCGCGGGCCTGGGATAGCACAAAACTGGCGACCGACTCTCCCTTCAACGCCGCCGCCCGGGTAATGACATCCTTGTCCACCCGGGAAATACGCGCCACCAGACGGGACGACTTAGTGTCGCGGCGAGCAGGGGAAACTTTGGTGGAAACAGCCATACGGGAAAGATGTGTGCACAAGTGGCACCTATGCAAGATGGAAGTCAAAGCACCCAGATGTTGCCCTGCAATAATCCCATCGGACGTGATTCTCTCTCGAAACCTCACTTAAAAATTCGGATATTAACCTTATGAGCACTATCACCAAACCCAAGTCCACCCCGGAGCAGGAAGCTCTGTTGTTGGGCGTGGTGGTGGCCCTGGTCGGAAACATCATCTTCCTCAAGTCGCTGTCTTATTTTGTCGCTACTCTGGTGGTGGCCTTCCTCTTTGTGCCCCGGGCCGAGGCATTGCGGACCAAACGGACCCTTTTAATCCTTCTCATCGGCTCCACCTTGGTAAGTGTTTGGATGGGGCTGACCGCGATGGGCTGCCGGTGCTTCGAAGGCTCCCGAGGGGCTGGGGTTTTCCGTCAAACCCTGTTTATCGCAATAGGTCTGAACATGTTGAGCCTTCTTTTTCAAGGGTTTCGCAAGAAGCCTTTGTCAGTTCTCGATCCCATTTTTTTCCTGTATCTACTGCTTCCCGTCGTAGTGGGCATCCTCGTGAGGATTGGAGTCATCCGCTCCGGCACTCATGTTTTCATTTCTACGATGTGAGGTTGACCTGCCCTTGATGCATACGTGACGGGGCATTCTCATCGGCACCAAACTTTGACCTCAATGCCCGCCTCAGCCCGCGTCCACCAGCTTCTCGGCCAGGGCCACGGCGCGGTCCCAACTGGTGAAGGAAGCTTTGCCGGAGGCGGCGAGGTCGAAGGCGGTGCCGTGGTCGGGGCTGGTCCGGACGTGCGGGAGGCCCAGGGTGACGTTGACGGCGGTGTCGAATTCCAGGGTCTTGAGCGGGGCCAATCCTTGGTCGTGGTAAAGGGCCACCACGGCGTCGAAATCGCCCTTGAGGTGCCGCCAGAAAACGGTGTCGCCGGGGAGGCAGCGGGGGTGAAGGCCCGGGAACTTGGCGGCGAGTTTTTTCAGGGCCGGATCGAGCGTTTCCTTTTCCTCGGAGCCCAGCAGGCCGTCCTCACCGGCATGGGGGTTGAGGCCGCAGACGGCGATTTTCGGAGCGGCCACGCCGTGGGCACGGGCCAGGGCATCGGCGGCGGCGACCGCACGGGTCAGCTTCTCCACCGTCACTGCCTTCGGCACCTCGCTGAGGGGGATGTGCCAGGTGGCGAGGGTGACGCGCATTTTGTCGCCGGAAAAGCCCATGACGGGATCGCCGCCCCAGCGTTCGGCGAAAAACTCCGTCTGTCCGGGGAAAGTCCAGCCCGCCGCCGCCATCTCACTCTTACTGACGGGGCCGGTCACCACGCCGGAAAACCAGCCTTCACGGCAGCCGTGCGCGGCGGTTTCGAGGGCGTCCCAGGCGGCCTTGGCCCCGGCCTTGGAGGGTTTGCCGGGGGTCAGTTTTAGCTTCGGGGCGATGCCCAGGAGCTGGGGAAACACCGGGGGCAGCATCTCCAGCCAGGCCGGCGGGCCGATCGGCACGCAACGGGCCGCGCGGGCAGGGTGGGCGGCGGCCCAGCGGGCAATGATGCCGGGGCCGACACCGGCGGGGTCGCCGCAGACCAGGGCCAGCAGGGGAACGTTTTCGGGCTGTTTCATGAAGGGGGAAAGGTGAGCGTCGAACATCGAACGCCGAACGTTGAACGTCGAATCTTAAGCCAACAGTTTTTCAAAGTCGGCGAGGTAGAGGTCGGCCACACGGGGCAGGGTGAAACGGCGGGCCGTTTCCAGGCAGCCAGCCCTGGCCTTTTCGCGGAGGGCGGGATCAGCCAGGATTCCGTCCATCCGCTCCGCCAGGGCGAGCGCCGGGTCCGGGGCGGTGTGGTCGAAGCTGAACCCGTTCACGTTGTCCCGAAGGTAGTCGTCAAAACAGCGCAGCCTCGACAGGAGGGGGGGGCATCCGTTGGCCATGCTTTCCAGCGGCGCCAAAGGCAGGGCCTCCCCCTCGCCGGCCAGACTGGGGTAAACGAAGAAGGTGGCCTCCGCATAGAGACGGTTCAACCGGGCCGCATCGAAGACGGGGCCGGCGAAGGTGACATCCGCGCCCGCGGCCAGGCCGAGCAGCCGGGCCTGGTAGGCCTCCCCGCCGCCTCCCAGGCCTTCCGCCCAGGGGCCGACGATGAGCAGGCTCGCCTCCCGCCCGAGGCGTCGAAAGGCCTCGATCAGCAGGTGAACCCCTTTTTCCGGATGCACCCGGCCGACAAAAAGGATCACCGGTTTGCCTGCGGGAAGGGTGGGCAGCGGCCCGATGTCGGAGAGCTGCAGGGGGTTGGGTATCACCGTGACACGCCCGGCCAGGGCGGGGGCCTGGGCGGCAATGGCCTCCCCGATGTGGGTGGAAACCGCCTGGAGGCGGGCCGCCCGGCCATAGTGTCCGTATTGGCCCCGGGGGTAGCGGTTCACATTCACATAGAGCTGCCCCCAGCGGGGCTTTGCCGGCACCAGCGGCGCCCAGAAGGTGTTGGTCACGAGGATGTCCGCCTCGGGCAGAACCTTCCGGGCCCGCAGGGTGTAAAGCAGGTCGCAAGCCTTGAGTCGGACCAGGGAACGGGGCGAGTCAAAGCCCTCAACGCGACGGTGCTCCACACCCTCGATGACCTCGCGCGCGGGCATCGCGCCATGCCGGCGGGAAACATGCGTGACCTGATGGCCGCGCTTGGCAAATTCCTTTCCAAGCGCAAACCAGACCTTCTCGACCGCGCCTCCCAGCACGGGGGGCACGGGAAAAAAGGCTCCTTGAAGGATGGTGATGCGCATGAGTGCAAAAGCGGTGAAAGGGCGGACGGAAAGGGGCAAGTGGGAAAAAGGTGTTTCCACAGGTGGCGGGACAAGGAGGGGGCGTGGGAGAGCTCCCCCCCGCAGGCACCCCCGCCCGGGAGGAGCGGGCCAAACCGGGACACAAAAAAGCCCGTCGGCGAACCGGCGGGCTGAAGGTAAAAACAGGAAGGCTTACTTGTTGATCTCAATCCAGCGCTGGAGGCGGCGGATGACGTAGGCCTGCTCGTTGCCGTCAATGTTGGTGGTGACGGATTCGCCCACCTTGCGGGACAGGAGGACCTGGCCGAGGGGAGTCTTGTAAGAGAGGACGTTCTTGTTGGGATCGGAATCCCAGGCGCCGAGGATGGCGTAGGTGACCTGTTTGCCGGAACCGGCCATCTCGAGGGTGACGACGGAACCCACTCCGACCATGTCGGCGGTGACGTCGCTGAAGTCGGTCTGGCGGGCGCGGCTGAGGTCGGTCTCAAGCTGCTTCTGCATGGCCAGGAGGGTGTCCTGGTCCTGGCGGGCCATCTTGTATTCGGAGTTTTCCTTCAAGTCGCCGTGTTCGCGGGCGGTGGCGATGGCGAGTTTGTTCTCGGGGAGTTTGACCTTCACGAGTTCGTCGTATTCGGCCTGGCGGCGGCGATAGGACTCGATGGAGACGATGAGGTCGTCCACCGGGCCGTTGTCGCCCGACTTGCCCTGGACGAGGTTTTGGATGCCCTTGTGGCGCTTGATGAAGCGGGCCAGGAGGGAACGCTTGGCCAGTTCCTCAAAACCTTGGTTGAGAATGAGGGTCTGGGCCAGGTCGCGGGCGATTTCCTCGGAGGTGTCGGCCAGGAGCTCGGGGATGAGATCCTTGTCTTCGGAAAGAATGTCGCCGAGTTGGATGCGTTTGGCGGTGGCGTTCTGGAGGGCCTCGGCGTCAATGGCGCGGAACATGGCGGCCAGAAGTTTCGGTCCGATGAGCTTTTCCAGCATCGGGACGAACCGCTTGGTGTTCCGGTTTTTGGCGATCCAGCAGAGGATGGGCTCGCGCAGGGCCTGTTCATTGAGCCAGCGGTTGAGGGCATCCTCGAGGGCCTTGGAGCACTCCTTGTCCATAAGGAAGGCGACACACTCGTTGGTGAACTTGCCAGAGCTTTCGCGGAGCAGTTCGAGGGCGATCTTGTCCCAGTCGGACTTGCGGCAGCGGAAGATGAGGTCGAGGAAGCGCTTCTGGTAGCTGGTGGGGATGAGCGTGGCCAGTTCCGTCAGGCGGTTCTCATTGATGGCCTCCTCGATGATGGAGGCGGAGGTGGGCTCCAGGATCTCCACATCGGTGTGAAGGAAACGGGCCAGATCGTTGCGGACCCAGACACCGTAGAGACGCTCGCCGCGGTTGAGGACGCGGACGCCCTTGAGGCCTTCGGCCAGGGCCTGGAGGATGTCCGGCAGCTGCTCGCGGACGTCATCATGGGTGACGGACATTTCCAGGAGCTGGTTGCCGAGCTGGATCTGCTTCTTGATGGATTTGGTGAAGAAGAACTGCTTCAGGACCTCGTCCTCGGCCTTGACCGGGACTTCGCGCAGGGCGTAGGACTCGGACTTCTTGGTCGGACAGGAAATGCGCGGATCCTTGATGATCAGCTTCTTGGTGGCGGTCCACCACTTGCGGGCCTTGGCCGGAGCCATCATGCGGGCGAGGACACGCTCAATGGTGGTCTCGTCGGCGGTGACATTGGGAGACTCGCGGAGGATTTCGATGATGACCTCGACCGGCTCCTTCTTGGCCTTGTCCTCGAAGGCATCAGGGCCGTTTAATTGCCTGACAACGAGGCTGTTGGAGGGAAGGACCTCGAGCTTTTCGACGCAGAAGACGGCGTCCATGACGTGGCTTGATTTGTCCGGGAAATCAAGGGCGACCTTGTGGTCGGCGGAGATGGAGCGGACCTTGCCCAGCCCCCAGGCGCGATGGACGACGACCGCCCCCGGCTCAAGGGCCTCGAGGGAGGCGCGTTTCGCTTCGAGAGCGGGTTTAAGGCGCACAAGCGTGTCGACGATTTCTTTGTTCATACCGCTAAAGTCTTGTAAGTGGGAGCCGGGTAGGCGATTAAACAGAGATGCGTAAAGGACCGGAACCACACACGTCAACCCTCCAAACGGAATCATCGTTCGGCGAGGGGGTGCGATTCGCCGTCGAGGCCGCCACGGCCTGGCTCGGAAGCGGTGGCAAAGCGGATGAAGCCGTGGAAAACCTCGGTTGGAGACCGGCGCCGGTGGAACGCCGCCGGGGCGAATTTCTTTTCTGGGGCATGGTCCGCCAGGCCGTTTTGCTGCGTTCCATCATGGCGGAGAGCTGGCGGATGGAACCGGCCGGGGCCGTCGGGGCCGTGATTTACCTCGGGGCCTTCGAGGTTTCCCAGGCCCTCACCGAAAACGACGAGCCCCGCGTGGCCAAGGCGGTGAATTTCTGGGTGGACGCGGCCCGCGGCGTGGGAGGGGGCCCCGGTTCCGCCGCCCTGGCCAACGCCCTGCTCCGCAAACTGCCCGAGAGTTGGCGCGCCCGTCGCGAGGCCGCCAAACGCGGCACCCCGGAAGCCGTGGCGATCTGGCACAGCCACCCGGCCTGGCTGGTCCGCCGCTGGTCCTCGCGTTGGGATGCCGACATCGCCCTGAAACTCATGGAGTGGAACCAGTCCCCTCCGGAAACCTACGCCCGCCTGACCAAGGGCGTCGCCCCGACGGCGGGAATGGAACTCACTGCCTGGGAGGACTTTGTAAAAATCAAGGCCGAGGCCTGGCCCGTCCTGGAAAAACTTCTGGCCGAGGGTAAGGCCTATGTGATGGATCCGGCCAGCCGGCTGCCCGTCGCCACCTGCCCCCCCCTTCCCGGCATGAAGGTGCTCGACCTCTGCGCCTCCCCCGGCGGCAAAAGCCGGATGGCGGCCGACGCCCTCGCGGGCACCGGAACGCTGGTGGCGGTGGACCTGCCCGGCCGGACCGACCGCCTGAGGGAAAATCTGGCCAAGGTGACCGGGACCAAGGTTTCCATCCAGGCCATGGATGTCCTGAAGCTGAGCGACTCCGTCCTGCGCATGCGCGGCCTGCCTGAGAAGTTCGACCGGATTTACCTCGACGCGCCCTGCTCCAACACCGGCGTCCTGCGGCGCCGCCCCGACGCCAAATTCCGCCTCGACGAGCGCGACATCCGCGCCTGCGCCGCCCTCCAATCACGCCTCCTGGCCGCCGCCGCCCCGCTCGCCGCCCCCGGCGGGCGGCTCATTTACAGCACCTGCAGCCTGGAGGAGGAGGAAAACCTGGGCAGGGTGGAAAACTTCCTGGCCTGCCCTGCGGGAGCCGGTTGGCAGAAGGAAAGCCAGGTGGTGAGCCGGCCCTGGGAATCGGGTCACGACGGCGGCGGGGTTTTTGTCCTAAAGAAAAATTAATGACACACGAGTGAACACCTGTGAAAGTTATCCGGCACACCGACTGCATTCATAGCCAGTCCAATAGCCGTTGACACTTTCCCCTGAACAACAAAGGGCTTTGACGCCGATGGCCTCGTTTCCTCCCTTCCCCCGCAAAAAATCCCGCAACGCCCCCTCCAAGGTGAAAGAAAGGGGGAAAAGCGGTGGCAAAACCGACCGCGCCCGTGAGGAAATCGCCAAGCTGCGCCTGCACATGGCCGAAACTTCGGCCCTCCTGGAAAACCTCCAAAAATTGCCCCCGGGCGAGCCCCTCAGCTTCAACAGCCACTACCGCGTCGCCCAACTGCAAGGGCGCATGGCCCTGCTGAAATCCCGCGGAAGCCGTTTCCACCGTCTCTCCGACCTGCAGGAGCTGGCGAAAATCACCCTGGGCTTCGACCGCCTGATCCTCGCCCTCGGCACGGGGGAAAATTCCGAGGACGTGGCGAACCGCAAATGGAACGAAGTGTGCGCCTGGGCGGGCAAAGTCGAGGGGGCCCTCGGAAAGCCCAACGAGCTGAAGCTTTCCATGCCCGGATTCATGGCAGGTTCCAAACTCCTCCCGTTCAAGGAGATTCAGGCCAAGCTGGCGGAAATCCCCCGCCACCGGGCGGAACTTTCCGACCGCCTGCTGGAGCTCAGGGCCGCGCTCCCCGAAGGCGTGGCACCGGAAGGGATTCTCGACAAGGACCTCCAGGATTACGTGAAGATCAGCCAGCGCACCTCGGTCGGCTCGCTCCCCCGCATTGCCTCGCTGGTGGCCTCGGTGACCATGGCAAATCCCGCCAACCCACCTTTTGATCCCCTCAACCGCTACGAAACCGGACTGCAGAACCTCGTCCAACGTCACCACACCCACCGGCAGACCCTGGTCGAGGCCGACAGATCGTTGGCCGAGGGAAACCACATCACCGCCCAGGCTTTGATCGCCCCCCTGGGCCCGCGTTTCCCCGATCTGAACTACCATGTGGCCGGCCGTCTGGAAAGAATCGCGGCCGACATCGCCGCGCTGCGCAAACTGAGCGGAGCCGAACGGGAGGCCCGGCTCGAAAAAATCCTCGCCGAACACCCCGGACTCCCCCCCGAGAGCGAACTGGCGGGCATGGCACGGCAGGCCCGGGACTGGGGCGAAAAGGAGAAGGCGATCCGGCGCCGGGGCGTCATGCTGATCCCGATTGTCGCGACGTTGGGCCTGTGCCTTCTCGCCGCCGGCGCCTATGGCATCTCCCGGGCCGTCAAATCGGCCGAGGAGGAAGCTGACAAAAAGCGGGCCAGGCTGGTGGAGCAGAACCGGGTCCGCGAGGCCGAGGAGCAGGCCCGCGCCGAGCAATCACGTTTGGACATGCTGGCCGAGACCCGGTTGCGCGCCGAGCAGGAAAAGGCCGCCCAGGCCAGAATGAGCGAGCAGCGGGAATTCGAGGCGGCCATCGAGCGTTTCACCGATCTTAACAAATCCGCCCCCCTGGTCATCTCCGGCGGCAGTCCGGAAAGTGACATCACCCTCCTCTGGATCCCGCCGGGCTCCTACATCATGGGAGCCCCAGAAGGCACCTTCGAGGACAAGTCCCATACCGTAAGCCTCACCAAAGGCCTCTGGATGGGCCGCACCGAAGTCACCCAGGCCCAATGGCAGTCCCTCATGGGCAACAATCCCAGCTCCTTCAAAGGCCCCAACATGCCCGTCGAACAGGTGGACTGGAACGACGCCAACCGTTTTGCGCGGAAACTGACGGAACGGGAGCTTTCCGCCGGCCACCTTCCCCAGGGCCTGATTTTTTCCCTGCCGACCGAGGCCCAGTGGGAATACGCCTGCCGCGCGGGATCCAAGAAAGACCATCCCGAGGACATAGACGAGATCGCCTGGAATCTTGAGAACAGCGGGCGCCAGACCAAACCGGCCGGCACCAAGAAGCCAAATGCCTGGGGCCTGCAAGACATGTTCGGCAACGTGAGCGAGTGGTGCCTGGACTGGTATCAGCCCTACAGCTCTGGCAACGAAACCGACCCCCGGGGCCCAAAAACCGGACACCGGCGTGTCAACCGCGGCGGGAGTTGGTTCGGATCGGGCGATTCTTACCTGCATTCAAAAAGGGAGAAGGACATTCCCGAACTCCGCTCCGGGTTCACCGGGTTCCGCATCGCCCTGGTGATGGTCCCTCAAAAAATCGAAAGCACGCCCCCTCCCGCCCGCTAAGCGGGCTTTCCCCAGGATGCTCCTTGCGGCAGCGGCTTCCCTTCGGCAACCCTTACCCATGCCCTTCCGCCCACCGCCCCTCCTGCTGGCGCTTTTGCTGGCACTCCCGCCCCTGGCCCTGAACGCAGGGGAAAGTGCGCTGAAAACCGCCACGCCGGAGAAAACGGCGGTTTCCGGCATCCGTCTGCTCCGCCAACCCCAGGGCGGATCGGCACTTCAGACGGCGGAACTGACCTACCTCAGGGAGGCCGATGGGGCCAGGGTCACGCTTTACGGGGCCGTCCACCTGGCCGACTCCGCCTACTACGGGGAGCTCAACCAGGCTTTCAAGACCCACCAGGCCCTGCTGTTTGAACTGGTGGCCGACCCGGAAACCGCGGCCTCCGCCCAGGCCGCCGCGGCGGGACACCAGGCGGCCCTGGGACCGGCCTATGACTGGGTGGGAAAACACCTCGGCCTTCAGTTCCAGCTCAAACAGGTGGATTACTCGGCCCCGAATTTCGTCCACGCCGACCTTTCCCCCTCCGAGCTCTCCCAGGCCATGAAGGACCGTGGCGAATCCGTCCTGGGCTACGTGTTCAAGGCCATGGCGGGAGGGAAGGGCGGAAACTCCGGGCTGAGCGAGGCGGACCAGATGCTGGTCCTGATGGAGATGGCCGGGGGAAAGCCCAACGGGGAACGGCTCAAACTCATTTTCGCCAAACAGCTCGCCGCCGCCGATGAGACACTGGCCTCGCTTGAGGGGCCTAAAGGCAGCGCCCTCATCTCCGCCCGCAACGAGGCAGCCCTCCGAGTCATGGACGCCAAACTGGCCGGGGGAGCCCGCAACCTCGGGATCTTCTACGGCGCCGGGCACCTGCCCGCGTTTCACCAAAGCCTGAAAAAAAAGGGGTTCATCCTCACCTCCTCCTCCTGGCGCACCGCCTGGAAACTGGCTCTGCCCGCCAAACCGGCCTCCCCCGGAGGACCCGCCACCGCGCCGGCCCCCTCCCCCTGACCTCCCATGGCCGGATTTGACGAACAGATCGTCCGGGAGTATTTCGAGCAGCACGGCTTTTTTGTCCGCCAGCTCCGCAAATACCAGGTCCAGTCGCGCCGCAAGGTCGGCGAGGAGGAGATAGACCTGCTCATCCTCAACCCGGCGGCCCGGCCCGAACGGCGGCCCGGCTTTTTCCTCTTTGCCAACGAGTTACGCCACGTGCGGAGGGCCGTGGTCGTGGTCAAGGGATGGCATACCACGCAGCACTTCACCCCCCAGATGCTGCGCTCCTCCGAGGAAATTTTCTCGTTTCTGGAAAAAAATGTCATCGAGGGGGCCGAGACCTACTTCCGCCAGCCCGAGGAGGAGACCGGCGGCGGCTCGGACCTGCTGAAAATCCTGGTGCTGCCCGGCCTTCCGGTCAACGAGCCCCAGCGCTCGGAAAGCATGCGGCTCCTCCAGGAGCGGGGCGTGGACGGGATCATTTCCTTCCGCTCCATGCTCGGCGATCTGCTCCAGCAGGTCGAGACCCGCCACAACTACCAAAAGTCGGACCTGCTCCAAGTCCTCCGCATCCTCAAGATTTACGATTTGGTCAAGCCGCCCCAAATGGAGCTGTTTGACGTCAAAAAATGAGGCGGGCCGCCCTCCCGGAAGCGGGCTCAGTCAATGAAACCCGCGGAACGGCTGAAATAGGCGGCCGAGGCGGGAAGGTGTTTGACCGGGCGGGCCGGCACCCCGGCGTAGAGTCTGAGTTCCTCCTCATAGGCCTTGTTGAGGACGGCGCCGGCGCCGAGGACGGAGCGGGCGGGAAGGCGGGCCCCTCCCAGCACGACCACCCGGCTGCCGACCAGCGAGCGGGCCCCGATGGATATGGGCGAGGCGTGCTGGCGGGCCTTTTCATAATCAATGCCATGGGTCAGAAACTGCGAACCGTAACCGGCCACGGTGGCATGGTCGCCGATTTCAATGCGTTCGGTGCAGTCAAAATGGTGGTTCTTGGAGATCCCCGCGTGGGCCCCGACCATGAACTCGGGCCGCCTGTCCCCGAGGTGCGCAAAGTGGCGGGCATGCCCGCGGGGAAACCCCGTGATCCAGTTGCCCCGGTCGAGGATGCTGTGCGCCCCCATTTCCATCCGTTCCAGATGGATGGCGACGCAGAGATGCCCGATGAAGGCCCCCTCCCCCATGGCAAGGTGCTTCGGAAAAATGAAACTCAGCCCGATGCGGGCCGTGGGATGAAGTTCGTAACCGAAGCATTTCACGAGGATGTGGCGGCGGAGGAACCACGGCATCAGGGCGACCGCCAGGCGGAGGAGGTTTTTCACGGGCGTTTCCGAAGGTGAAGCTCGGCGGCGCGAAGGCAGACGTCGCGATAGGCCGCACAAACGGAACCGAGCTCAAAACGGCGGGCATTGGCCAGACCGGCCCGGATCAGGGCGGCCCGCCGCTCCGGCGCGGCCAGCTCGGCCAGCCGCGCGGCCAGTTCGGCCGGCTCGTCCGGCTCATGATAGAGGGCGCCGCCGGCGGCCACCTCGCGGCAGGGGGCGATGGCGGTGCTCACGACCGCCGCGCCGCAGGCCTGGGCCTCCGCCAGGGGCCAGCCAAATCCCTCCGCCCGGGAAGGGAAACAGAACGCGTGGCAGGAGGCGTAAAGGGCGGCCAGGGTGTCATTGTCGGGCCCCTCCACCACCACAAGCCGGTCCCTCACCCCCAGTTCGCGGGCCAGGGTGTCGTGCGCCGGGTCAAGGCGGGGACCCGCCAGCACCAGACGCCCGTCCCAGCCCGCCGCCACCCGCAGGGCCAAGGCCCGGAGGAGCGCCGGCTTGTTTTTCCGGGGCTGGTTTGAACCCACATGCAGCAGCCAGGGGCTCCCGCCCGCAAGGCCTTCCCGGCCGGCGCGGATCAGGCGTTCCCGGGCCGCCTCCGGCCCGATGTCCCGATATTCGGGGGCCAGCGGGTCCGGAACGACGGGAGAGAGTCCGGGATCACGGTCCGGAATCAGACGGAGCAGGTCCTGCCGGGTCGCCGTGCTGACGCAGGGAGTCATCGTCGCCGCCGCAAGTCCGCGAAGGATCCAGCGTTGCAGCCGGCGGCCCAGGAAAGAGGCCGGACAGTCCGGCTGCAACCCGAGCGCCCCCAGAACGGCCAGCAGATCGTGAACGGTGACCACCGTGGGCCTGTTCCCCGCTTTCAGCGCATACATGGAGTTGCTGTGGTCGCAGATGTGGAAGACCACCCCGGGAGCGGCGGCCCTGCGCAATTCGGGGGGGAAAAGGACAAACTTGTCCACATAGCCCAGCCATTTGCCCAGGCCGGCCCCTCCCCTCCGCATTGACCCCAGCCTGGGTCCGGGCCTCACCAGTGAGGTGTCCAAACCGATTCCGCGGTATCCCTGGTAAAGCAGGGCGGCAAAGCGGTCCATGCTTTCCCAGCGGTCGGGAAGATAACCGGCGACGAGGACAGTCTTCACGAGGGCTGGGCCGCGTTTCCGAGCTCGGGAACGGGCAAATCGGGATGGAACGGCAGGGGAGACTTTTCTTCGGCCTCCACCAGCCTGGCCCCCTTGGGAAGCTTGAGGGCCGCATAACAGAGGCCTGTGTTGAAAACCATAAAACCGAGTGAGGTGGCCTGCCCGGTCTGGCCATTGATCAACTGAAGGAAGGTGGCGGAAAAAATGATCATCGGGGCCGAATTGTCGTCCTTCAGCGCCCGCCAGGAAAGACGGGCCAGGATGAGACAAAAGATGACCCGGAAGGAGATGTAGAAAAACCCCAGGAACGGCCCGATTTCCCGGACGATCCGCTGCCACTCGTCCTCCCCCAGAAGGAAAGCCCTGACTCCGCAGTATTCAAAAGCCCCGAACGTGGTTCCCAGCCCCAGTCCGTAACCCAGTTCGGGGGTATCCAACACCACATCAAAAACGCTGGTGAAACCATCCGTGATACGGCCGACCACCGCCGTCTGCACGCCACCATCCGCGGCGTCATTGGCGGAATCCCAGCGGCTCAGAAAGGCCTTCAGACCGTCCTGGCTGGCCGACGTGGAAAAAACGATCACGGAAAGGACCGCAAGGGCAAGAACGAGGCGGGGCAGGACCTGGGCGGAAAACGCCCTGCGGCTGTAAACCACAAGGCTGACCAAGAGGACAATGAAGACCGACAGCACCAGGCTCCGGCTGATGCAGAGCGGCATCGCGAGGATGATGCAGGCCCCCACCAGCACGCGGGCCACCAGGGACAGCCCCGTCTTGAGGGAGAAAGAAATGAGGTAAAAGGCTGCCGCCAGCGTGTAAAAGAGAGTCAGGCCCGCGCCAAAGCTGAACGTCCCCGAACAACGGTTGAAACCTTCGGCCCCGGAGAAGGTCGAGGTGCCCTCGCCGCCCAACCCGGTGTTGGCCCAGGAATCGGCCTCACTGTAAAACTGGAGCAGCAGCAGCGCGGTCATGGGGATGACCAGCAGCAGGTAGGCCCGCCCGATGCGGAGGACATCCTTAAGGTTGAACACCTTGCCCATCAGAAAGATAAGAGGAAGGTGAAAGAACAGGCAGCGCATCCCGAAGAGGGCGATGCGCCAGTTGCCATGGCCAAAAAAGAGGGCCGCCCCGAACGAGGCCGCCGCCAGCAGGAGCAGCAGGCTGTTCCAGAGATTGAAGGGAAAAATCCCCCGGAAAACCGCCAGCGAGTAGGCGGCCATCAGCACCGGGTCTCGGACCAGCAGCAGAGGGGTGGCAAAGCCCGGCAGCACCCACTTGCGGAGCGCCCCCTCAAAAATGAGGAGGAAAAAATAGATCCAGATGAGTATCCTGGTCGCTTCCATGCGGTTGGTGGATGTGATTCAGAAGGAAAGGAAACGGCGAGGCAAGACCAGGGATCGGTCCCCCTCTGCCCACCGGTGCCACAAGGTCCTGAAGGTGGATAAAAAAACCGGAGTTCGGGTGAACTCCGGTCGGAAAAAACCAGGGTGTGACTTTAGGACTTGGAACCCTTGCCACCCTTGAAGGACTTGCCTTCCTTGGCGGACTTGGAGGGCTTCTCCTCGCGGGCGGGTTCCTCGGAAGCGCCTTCCTTGGACTTGCGATATTTGTTTTTCTTCTCGCCGGCCGGAGCGGCGGCGGGGGCGGCGGAGGGATCCTCCTCAATGGGGTTTTCGGAAACCACCTCGAAGGAGAACTCAATCGGGACATCGGCGTGCAGCTTGAAGCTGGCGACGTGTTTGCCGAGGGTTTTGACGGCTTCCTTGATCACGTGGGTCTTCTCGGGAAGGTTCACACCTTCGTCGGCAAGACGCTTGATCAGGTCGGCATTGGTGACAGCTCCAAAGAGTTTGCCACCCGGACCGGTCTTCACGGCGATGGCGATGGAGACCTTGGCGATCTTGGCGGCAAGGTCCTGGGCGCCGGCCAATTCCTTGGCGAGGCGGGATTCGCGGATTTTTTGGAGGGACTCGACCTGCTTGCGGTTGGCAAGGGTCACCGGGACGGCGAGATTGCGTGGCAGCAGATAGTTGCGGGCGTAGCCGGCGCGGACTTTGAGTTGCTCGCCTTCGTGGCCGAGATGTTCGACGGGTTTGACGAGAAGGATTTCAGTGGTGGCCATGACGTATGGTTTTTGGTTAAAAGTTAAGGATGAGGGATTTAGAAGGGGACGGAGTCGTCGTCCGCAAAGTCGTTCTTGGGAGCCGGGGCCGAGGGACGCGGCGCGGAGGGTCGTGGCGCGGAACGGGCCGGGGGGGCGTCCTGCTCGTAAGGTCCGGAATCGCCCCCATCAGAAGGCCCCGAGGAGGCACCTCCGGGACCGGCGCGGTCACCGACAAACTGGAAGTTTTCCAAAACAACGGTGAGGCGGGAACGTTTCTCGCCGTTCTTTTCCCAACTGTCGAGCTTAAGCCGGCCTTCGACGAAAAGCTGGCGCCCCTTGGTCATGTATTTGCCAATGGTTTCCGCCTGCTTGCCGAAAGAATCAATGTCCACAAACGTGACCTCCTCTTTCTTCTGGCCGTCCTGGGCGGTGTAAGTCCGGTTCACGGCCAGGGCAAACTTGCAGATCGCCTGGCCGCTCGGGGTCATCCGCATCTCAGGGTCACGGGTGAGGTTTCCGAGCAGGATTACTTTGTTGAAAGAGGCCATGGATGGGGCCGGTTAAGGATGGGGGGAGGGGAAACTCAGGCGGCCTCGACGAGGACGCGGTTGAGGGTTTTCTCCAGACGCAGGCTTTGGCGAAGCGTGTTGGAGATTGTGCGGGGACCGGAGAAGGAGATCTCGATGTAATGGTCGCCAAGATGGTTGCGGGAGGGAAGGCGCACGAAGTCCTTGCGGCCCAGGTTTTTGACTTCCTGGACGGAGCCCTGGGCCTTGGCAATGGCCTCCTTGAGGGTCGTGATGATGCCTTCCACATTGGTCTCAACACCGCGGGTGTTGAGGATGAAGGTGGCTTTGTAGTTGGTTTGGGCGGTCTTGGTCATGTGGGACGGTTTGAAAGGGTGGGACGGTTGAGTTGGTTCATGGCCTGGGCGGCGGGAAAGCGGAGGAGAAGTTCGAGGGCCTTGAGCCCGGATTCGAGGGCAACGGCCAGCGGGGCCTCCTCTTCGGGCTTGAAGCCGGAAAGGACAAAGTCCGCCTGGCTCATCTGCGGAGGGGTCTTGGGACCGATCCCCAGGCGCAGCCGGTGGAACTCCGGGCCGATCCGCTGGATGATGTCAGAGACACCGTTGTGGCCGCCGGCACCTCCTCCCGGTGAGACTTTGAGTGAGCCGAGGGTGACGGCCAGCTCATCGTGAACCACGAGAAGGTCACTGGGGACAAAACGTTTCCAGCGCATGAGGGCCTGGACACTTTTTCCGCTCAGATTCATGAACGTAAGCGGTTTGAGCAGCCAGGTTTCGGCGCGGGAGCCATCGGCGGGAAGTCTGGCCACCTCGCCTTCGAACTTCGGCTCGCTTTGCCAGGAAAGGCGTTGCGAACGGACGAAGGCGTCGAGGACCAGCCAGCCGATGTTGTGCCGGGTGCGGGCGTAGTTCG
Source organism: Opitutia bacterium (assembly GCA_031411855.1). Lineage (GTDB taxonomy): Bacteria > Verrucomicrobiota > Verrucomicrobiia > Opitutales > JANOBW01 > JANOBW01. The sequence goes on along the minus strand of JANOBW010000398.1, from coordinate 15,122 downwards.
CGCCCGGGTTTCCGAGGGCGGCCACGACTGCGAAAGCCATGATGGGAAAGAACAAAAAACGCGCCGGTTCGAAAACCGGCGCGGGGTGAAATTACTTCTTGGCGGCGGGCTTGGCGGCGGCGGCGGGAGCGGCGGCCTTCTTGTCGCCAGCGGCGGGAGCGGCGGCGGCGGGGGCGGCGGCGGCATCGGCGGCGGGCTTGGCTTCCTCCTCCTCGGCGGCGGGAACGGTGCAAACCACGATGGGCTGGGATTGGTCGCCAGGGAAATCAACACCGGCGATCTTCGGGAGGTCGCGGAGGTGGATGGTGTCTCCGGCCTTCATCGGGGAGACGTCCACGGTGATGTGGTCAGGAAGGTCGAGCGGGAAGCAGCGGATGGCGATGTCGTGGCGGACGATGTCAAGGTTGGCGCCTTCGTTCTTCACACCGTAGGCCTCGCCGACGACGTGGATCTTCACGCGGGTGGAGATCTTCTCGTCCTTCTGCACCTCGCGGAAATCAACGTGGCGGAAGGCGTCGGTCGTGGGGACGCGCTGGACTTCCTGAAGGAGAGTCAGGCAGGAACCGTCGCGGCCTTCTTCGGTGACCTCGACGAGACAGACCGAACCGATGGTCTGCTTATAAAGGACGCGGAATTCAGACTGCTTGATTTGCAGGGCACGGGTGCCGTTGCGACCGTAGATGACGGCGGGAATAAAACCCAGGCCGCGGACGCGGTTGCTGGCGTTGCGACCGATTTGTTGGCGCGGTTGGACGGAGAGGCTTAAACGTTTCATGACTTGGCGGACCCTTTTTCGAAGGACAGTTTGAGGAAAAGCGGAGAAAGTTGGAGACAGGGAAAAGCAAAAGCAACACCGATTTTCAAGGGATTGAAATGGGGATTAACATTGCCTCGGCCCGGGCTCGTGAAACTCTCCGCACTTGCGCCGCATGAGGATCAAACCGTTCCACCTCCCCCCCTGGCGGACCCTGGCCGGGGCCACCTTGGGGGCGCTCATGCTTGCCGGGCGGGTCTCGGCCCAGCCGGTTCCCGCCACCGCCTCACCCGCCGTCTCACCCGCCGCCAACCTCTCCCTCGCCACGGCGGAGGGAGCTCTGGCCGCCGGCCTCGCCGGGGTGGCCGCCCTTCAATACGAGGAGCTCCTGCGGATGCCCTCCCTGCCGGTCGCGCTCACCCGGGAAGCCCGGCTCGGGCTGGCCTCGGCCCGCCTCGCCGAGGGCCGCTGGTCCGAGGCCAGGGAGGTGCTCCAAGGCCTTCCGGAGACCGACGCCCGCCTCAGGCTCAGGCTGCTGCTCGCCCGCCTCCACCAGCAGGGCGGCCCCGAGGGGCTCAGGCCGGCCCTCGCCGCCATAGATCCCGCCACGCTTCCCTCCGGAGAGATCGCCTGGTGGCACCTGGCCAAAGGGATGGTTCTCGAGGCGGAAAACGATCCGGCCGCCCGGGATGAGGCCTTTGCCGAAGCCCAGCGCCTGGCGGCCAGCGATGAGCAGAAGGCCCAGTTCGAACTCTTCCGCTACCGGGGCAAACTGCGCCGGGGTCCCCTTCCCACCGAGGAAAGCCTCAACCAGCTCAGGCAGAGGGCCGAACGCGAACGCGACCGTCCCGGCGGTTTCCAATGGGCCGAGACCTACGCCATCGAGCTGGCCCGCTCCGGTCAGACCGCCCGGTCCGTCCAGATCCTGGAGGAGATGCTTTCCCTCGCCTCCTCCAACCAGAACGGCGCGCGCGGCGACCTGCGCCTCCTCCTCGCCCTCATCCAGGGCCCCCAGAAAACCAGCGGCCAGAAGGCCCTCGACGACATCCTCAAGGATCAGAACCTGCCCGTCACGCTCCAGAGACTCGCCCTCAACCTCATGGTCTCGGAACTCGGGGGCGACGGGGACCAGCAGGTCCGCGACAATCTCGACGCGCGCCTCTACAAGGACCGGTGGAACACCCCCACGGGCCTCCATCCCCTGGCCGACGAAATCCGCGAACGCCTGAGTTTCATCTACTTGCAGGCGAAAATGCCCGAGAGGGCCCGTGAGATCCTGGCCGACTGGGAAACCAGCGTCCGCGAACGCCTGGGCGCCAGCTTCGCCACCACCCCGCAGCGCCGGCATCTCCTCCGCCAGGCCGGGCTCATCGCCTGGCAGCGCGGACAGTTCCAGGCCGCCGCCCTCGTTCTCGGCGAGCTCCACGACCTGCTGGAAACCCCCGCCGAAAAGGCCCGTCTCGCCCTTTTCCAGGGCGACGCCCTCTTCAACAGCGAAAGTTTCGCAGCAGCAGCAGCAGCCTATGAAAACGCCTGGAAGGACGGGCGCGCCGCCGATTCCGCGGAAATCCTGGGCCCCGCCTACCGTCAGCGCATCCAATCCCTGCTGGAAGCCTCCCGCGTGGCCGAGGCGGCCTCCGGCGCCGCCACCGAAGCGGGCCGGGCCGCCGAGGCCGCCACCCGCCAGGCCGAGGTTTCCTCCCGCGTGGCAGAGGCCGTCGCCTGGGCCGATGCCGAAGGGCCGCGCTGCCCCGACCTGGCCGCCCGCTGGCAGTCCGAATGGAATCTGTCGCAGCGCCTCCGCTCCATCCGCCGGACGGCCGCCGCCCTCGAACGCGTCACCCGCCTCGCCTCCTCCACCGACCCGGCCTCCCCGCCCGAACTCAGGGCCCGCCTCCTCTGGCTCCAGGCCGAGCTTTCCCTCGACACCGGCAACCACGCCGCCGTCCCCACCCTTCTCGCCCAGCTGAGGGAAACCGTCTCGGCCATCCCGCTGACCTTTGAGGCGCGCGACGACATCATCAGCCGCTCGGCCCTGCTCGAAGGGAGGGCGCTCCTGGAAAAGTCCGCCGGAGACCCCGCCGCCGTGGCCCGCGCCCGGGAGGTTTTCACCGGCCTGCGGGATGAGTTTGGCACCAGCAAATCCGCCCCCGCCCGCGATTCCGCCGCCTCCTCCCTCCTCGTCGAAGCCCGCTTTCTCGCCGCCCACAACCAGCCCCTCGACGCCGAGACCGCCGTCAACCGCCTGCGCGAGGATTACCCCGACAGCCGCTACACCCCCGTCGCCCTTTACGAGGCCGCCATCCTCCGGGAGCGCCGCGGCCTGGCCGGGCCGGGCGAGTCGGGCAGCGGCGGCGGCATCTACGAAAGCGCGGCCCAGCGCCTCAACCGCAACCAGCCCGCCCCCGAGACGCCCACCCCGCCGGACCCACAGCATCCCAGCGTCCTGCTCAAAGAGCTGATCAACAAATACAAGAGGCACCCGCTCGTCTTCTACGCCCTCCTCAGGCTCGCCAACTACGCCCGCAGCGAGGCCACCCCCGAGGACTACAACGATGCCGACAAACTCTGCGACCAGATCCTCAAGGACTTCGCCAACCACCCGGAGATCCACCGCGCCGAGATGACCAAGGCGGACTGCCAGTTCGCCCTCGGCAGCACTTCCTCCCTCCAATACAACGAGGCCTTCTCACTTTACGAGCGGCTCCATGACAACTCCGCCCTGCCGGCCGACTTCCGCATCGAGGCGGGTTGCAAAATGGTGGAGACGGCCAGGGCCAGGGGCGACCGCGGCGCCTCCGTCCGCCTGGCCGAATCCGTGCTGCAAAACGTTGAGGCCCAAGGAACCAACCGCATCGAGGTGGCCCGCCTGGGCGTGACGGGGCGCTACTGGCTCAGCCGCACCCTCTTTGTCCAGGCCGAGCAGTTGGAGCTGGAGGGCAAAAACAACGAGGCGCAGCGGGCCTGCCAGCGCATCCTCGACCTCCAACTCCCCGGAGCCCCCCTCGCCACCGCCACCCTCGCCCGCCTCCGCCCCCCCTCCCTTCCCGCCGGAACACCCGCGCCCGAAACGCCTGGAAAGTAAGGCCGGCGGGCACCGGGGACATGCCAAGGAAGGCGGACGGACGGACGCAGGAAGCGTCGGAGCGGCGTGACACCGGGAACGCCAGCGGCCGCCTCCCCCACCCCCAAGGCCAACCTTGCCTTGGCTCCCAAAATCCCAACTGGTAGGTCAACCTTTCCCATGAGCCTCCCGCCCTCCCTTTGGAACGCCGCCGAACTGCCCGCCATCGGGCTCCGCCCCACCATTGACGGCCGCCTCGGCGGTGTCCGCGAATCCCTCGAAAGCCAGACCATGGCCCTGGCCCGCAACGTCGCGGCCCTGCTCACGGCCAATCTCCGCTACCCGAACGGCCAGCCCGTCCGCGTCGTCCTCGCCGACACCTGCATCGGCGGCGTGGCCGAGTCCGCCGCCTGCGCCGACAAGTTCCGCCGCGAGAACGTCGGCGTCTCCCTCACCGTAACTCCCTGCTGGTGTTACGGTTCCGAAACTATGGACATGGACGCCACCATGCCCAAGGCCGTCTGGGGCTTCAACGGCACCGAGCGCCCCGGCGCGGTTTACCTCGCCGCCGTCCTCGCCGGCCACGCCCAGAAAGGTTTCCCCGCCTTCGGCATCTACGGCCGCGACGTGCAGGACGCCGGCGATCCCACCATCCCCGCCGATGTTTCCGAAAAACTCCTCCGCTTCGCCCGCGCCGGCCTCGCCACCGCGTTGATGCGCGGCACATCCTACCTCTCCATCGGCGGCACCAGCATGGGCATCGCCGGCTCCGTGGTGGACCCCGCCTTCTTCGAAAGTTTCCTCGGCATGCGTGCCGAGGCCGTGGACATGACCGAACTCGTCCGCCGCATCGAGCGCGGCATCTACGACCCCGTGGAATACGCCAAGGCCCTCGACTGGACCAAACGCAACTGCAAGGAGGGCAAGGACTTCAACGGCGCGAACAAGGTCCGCCCCCGCGCAGCCCTCGACCGCGAGTGGGAACTCAGCGTGAAGATGGCCCTCGTCACCCGCGACCTCATGGTCGGCAACCCCCGCCTGGCCGAGCTCGGCTACGGCGAGGAAGCCCAGGGCCACCATGCCGCCGTGGCCGGCTTCCAAGGCCAGCGCCAGTGGACCGACCACCTCCCGAACGGGGACTACATGGAGGCCGTCCTCAACACCACCTTCGACTGGAACGGCCGCCGCTCCCCCTACCTCCTCTCGACCGAAAACGACGCCCTCAACGGCGCCACCATGCTCTTCGGGCACCTCCTCACCAACTCCGCCCAGATCTTCGCCGACCTCCGCACCTACTGGAGCCCCGCCGCCGTCCAACGCCTTACCGGCCATAAACTTACCGGCCACGCCGAGTCCGGCCTCCTCCACCTCATCAACTCCGGCCCCGCCGCCCTCGACGGCGCCGGACACCAGCGCGGCCCCGACGGCCTCCCCACCATGAAACCCTTCTGGGAGGTGACCGACGCCGAAGCCCGCGCCTGCCTCGACGCCACCACCTGGCACCCCTCCATCACCGAATACTTCCCCGGCGGCGGCTGGAGCACCCGCTTCCTCACCCAGGGCAACATGCCCGCCACGATCGCCCGCCTCAACCTCGTCAAAGGCATCGGCCCCGCCCTCCAGATCGCCGAAGGCTGGACGGTGGACCTCCCCGCCCACGTCAACGATCCGCTCGAACTCCGCACCAACCCCACCTGGCCCACCACCTGGTTCGCTCCCCGCCTCACCGGCAAGGGCGCCTTCGAGGACGCCTACGCTGTCATGAACAACTGGGGCGCCAACCACTGCGTCATGTCCGCCGGCCACATCGGCGCCGACCTCGTCTCCCTCGCCGCCCTCCTGCGCATCCCCGTTTACATGCACAACCTGGCCGACCGCGACCTCTTCCGCCCCAGCGCCTGGAACCTCTTCGGCACCAGCGACCGTGAGGGAGCCGACTTCCGCGCCTGCGCGAATTTCGGTCCGCTGTATGCCAAATACTGAGCCCAAAACAAAAACGTAAAAACACTAAATTAACTTACTCACAATCACCAACGATGAAATTGACCAAACAAACCATCGTAGTTATCAGCATTATTGCTGATCTCCTTGATTTCACTCCTTTCCATTTCGCATTTATCATAGACATCGCGGTTATTATTATTCATTATTTATATGCAGGTCCAAGAGCACTTTGGGGCATATTTGACATGATATGGGGTGTAGGAGTGCTACCTATTTATACGGGGTTAGCACTTTCATACAAGAACAAAGAAGAGAAGGTGGAGGAAGAAACGCTATTACCAACCCCCAAACAATTGCCACCTCAAATCCCTCCTCAGCTTCCTTTCAAACAAGGCGACTAAGCCAATTTGTTATACTTTAACAATGTTTTCTAATAACTCCAACGCGTTTTATGGCATCATCCTGAGAGGCATTGGAAAGGAATGCTATCGTTTGATTATATCTCTTATTCGAATTCGTATCAACAGAAAAACAATTAATATAAGAGGTTGGATACGGCTCATTATTTATCACACTGCTAGCAATTTATTACATCTAGCAAGTCCGGAAAAGATTGAGATGAATTCACCAAGTCCAGCTGGGTTTCTTCTTTTGGGATTTTTGTTTGCTTTGATGTTATTCATTAGCTTAGTTTCGCAATTAAAAAATAAATTAAACTTGAATTCAGATTATCCCTTTGGCTGTCCGCCATTGATATGGCCTTTGATTAATAGCAAAACATGGTGGTGGATAGAGTCCTCTTTATTATTGGGAATTATTTTATTTGTTTTTACCCCTGTCGGGGCAAGTATATATAGCAAATTGTTTGGAATAAATTATCTCCCCTTTTGGGTTTTGATTATTGGATCTATTGGACGTTTTTTTATCGAAAAATGGGGGACGCAGAATGTAGAAATCTCATCAGATCTATCCTCTCACGGAAGTGCTAGCTGGGCTACTGAAAATCAAATTAAAAATGCCAATTTATTTATTGAGGAAGGGTTCACTTTGGGCTACGTTAAAGGCAAGCCAATACGAACAAATGGAGAGGGTAATTTACTTACCGTAGCTCCTGCTGGCTCAGGGAAAGGAACCTGCACTGTCATTCCGAATTTACTTGAATCGCAAAATCCAATGATCGTAATGGACCTGAAAGGAGAAAATTACAATTTAACTGCCAAGCAAAGGCAAAAACTCGGGCATCAGATAGTTCGCTTAGATCCTTTTGGAGTCTGTGGCCCTCAAGGGGATTCATTTAATCCTTTATCATTTACCTCCAAAGATGATATTCACGTCAATGATTTTGCGATCGAACTCGCAGAAATGATGATCTTACCCAATCCCCGTGATACTAATCCACATTGGGATGAGCGGGCCAAAGATTTTCTTCGCGTTTTCATCTTATACATCATATGCGATGCCCCTGAGTCCAAAAAAAATCTTTCCCACTTGCGAGCACTCATCACTCAGCCTCCTGAAATACTTAGCCTTATGCTAAAAGTAATGAGCGAATCAACGGGAGCTGGCGGACTTATCTCCCGGGGAGCTGCTTTAATTAAAAGCACGAACCCGGTCGAAAGGTCTTCCATCATTTCTTGCATGCATAGACACACCGCTTTTTTGGATTCACCAGCTGTTTGTGATATATTAGCATCGAATTCGTTTGATCCAAATAAACTTTTCAAAGATGGCCTCATCACCATATATCTAATTCTACCTCATAACAAAACAAATTCTTACAACAGGCTACTTCGCCTATGGATATCCAGCCTGATCGGAGTCGTAACCCGTCAAGGGATTGCTCCCAGAACTCGGCCAAGAATTTGTTTTATGCTTGATGAAATGGCTCAATTAGGACGAATGGAGCCTATCGTAAGCGCAATCACCTTGCTGAGAGGGTATGGATTTACCATTTGGTCAATCATACAAGATATAAATCAACTTAAAACACTTTATCCGAACGATGAATGGAGAACCATTCTCTCAAACAGCAAATATCGAATGTTCTCTTGTGTTACAGAAAACGAAACCGCCGAATATATCTCAACTGCTTTGGGAGATACTACCTTATCATACAATCTGGCATCCTTTGGTCAAAGTAACTCTCATAATAATGGCTGGAGTAGCACCTCAAGCAGCGCACCTGGCTCAAACTCCAGTGGGTATAATAGTGGTTCCCAAATAGGCTCCAGCAGCAATAGTGCGGAACAAAGAGTTTCACGAAAACTCTTGGATGCTGCGGAAATCATGAAACTACAATATGAAGATCAGATCTTAATTATCCCCGGAATGAATCCTATTTTTAGCCAAAAAGTTGACTATTTTAACAACCCCAAACTCAAAAAACTAACAAACAATTCATTCAATTAAATTATGAACAAAAACACCACCGAATCACAAATAGACGAACTTCAAATTAAACATAAAGATATCGAAAAGCGTCAAGAGGAAGCCCTCCAAAATCTTTTGGGAAGCCCATCTGCTGAAAACGTAAAAAAATGGGAACCATTGATTCGCGAAGAGCTTGGAGTCGCCTACGAAATTCTCGAATTGAAAGGTGAGTCCCGGGAGGCAATAGAACAAACCAAGCTTTTCATGGAAAATCCGACAAAGGAGAATCAAAAATCACTGCAACCGTTTTTGGAAGAAAATAATTCAAAGGAAAATCAGCAATCTCTCGAGCACGAACGTAACCATATTGACTGAGTGTTGATAGGAACGCCCCTTCGCTCTCTCTCAATTTTCTGCCCATGTCCGTCCCCATCTACACCGACTCCCTGACCACGCCTGTTGGCGGCATCATCCTGGGCGTGAACGGGGACGGTGCGCTGGTTTTCCTCAGTTTCCATGATCAGGAAAACCTCGCGTCATCGGCTGGGCTCAATGCCGTTTTGCAGCCCGACGCCGTCCGCACCGCTGCCGCGCGTGGGCAGCTTGAGGCGTATCTCGCCGGCACGCGGCAGAACTTCGACCTTCCCTTGGCGCCGCGCATCGGCACGGCGTTTCAGCAACGCGTCTGGCAGGCGCTCACTCGCATTCCCCATGGCGTGACCTGGAGTTACGCGCGGCTGGCCGCTGAAACGGGCAGTGTGGCGCGCGCGGTCGGTTCGGCCAACGGGGCCAATCCCATCGCCCTTGTCGTGCCCTGCCACCGCGTGATCGGCGCGGACGGTTCGCTCACCGGTTACGCCGGCGGCCTTGACCGCAAGCGCTGGCTGCTGCGCCACGAAGGCGCGCTGCTGACCTGAGCAGCGCAGGCTCGCCCACGCGGAGCCGAGCCCTAAGTTCCCGCCCACGATGAAAGCCCCGCGACCCAACTTCGCCTTTGCCAGCGACAACACCGCCGGCGTGTGCCCCGAGGCGCTGGCCGCCCTGGGTGAGGCCAACGCGGGAAACGTCCCCAGCTATGGCTCGGATGACCACACGGCGCGGGCGAAAAAACTCTTCAACGAGATATTCGAGACACGCTGCGAGGTGTTTTTCGTCTTCAACGGGACCGCCGCCAACTCGCTGGTGCTGAGCGCCTTGTGCCAGCGCCACCATGCCGTCGCCTGCCATGCCATGGCGCATGTCCACACCGACGAATGCGCCGCGCCCGAGTTCTTCACCGGCGGCGCGAAGGTGATCCCGGTGGACACGCCGGACGCCAAACTGACCCCGGAGGTGCTCGCTCCCCTGCTCTCGCGCGGGCACGGCATCCACTCCTCCAAACTCCGCGCCGTGTCCCTCACGCAGGCGACGGAACTCGGCACCCTCTACACGCCGGACGAACTGGCCGCGCTCACGGGTTGGGCGCGGACCCACTCGCTGGCCGTTCACATGGACGGAGCGCGGTTTTCCAACGCCGCCGCGCAGGGCGTTTCCCCGGCCGACCTCACCTGGCGTTCCGGCGTGAATGTCCTTTCCTTCGGGGGGACGAAAAACGGCCTGCTCAACACCGAGGCCGTGGTGTTCTTCAACCGGGCGCTGGCGCAGGAGTTCGACTACCGCGTGAAACAGTCCGGCCAGTTGGCGTCGAAAATGCGCTTCGCTTCCGCCCAATGGACGGCGGTGCTGCGCGACGGCGCCTGGCTGAGGCACGCGGGCCATGCCAACCGCCAGGCCGCCACGCTCGCCGCCGGGTTGAAAAATCTCGGCTTGAAACTCCTCGCCCCGACCGAGGCCAACGGAGTCTTCGCCGAGATGCCTCCGGCCCTGGCCCAGGCTTTGGAAACACGCGGCTGGCGTTTCTACAAGTTCTTCGGGGACAACGGCTACCGGCTCATGTGCTCCTGGGCCACCACGGACGCCGACATCACCGCCTTCCTCGCCGACGCGCGCCAGGCCCGTGCCTTGGAAAGCCATGTTGCCCTTCCCTAACAGTCCCCCCGTTGACTGTCACGAACCCGCATGTGATGGGATGAAACAGCACGCGGCCCGCTTCCGGTGCCCACCTCCGAGTGATGATACGTGTGAAGCGGAGAGGGAGAGTTTTCGTCACAAAACGCTCGTTTCCGGGACCGGGTTCGGGAAGGTTCTCCGCTTCCGACATGAACCGCGCCTTCTCCCTTTACCTTGATTTCCTCCGGGCGGGCGCGGCCCTGGTGGTTTTCCTGACCCATGGGCGTTTCACCTGGTTCTCGCAGGGCATCACGTGGCTGCCATCGCTGGGCCACGAGATGGTGATCATCTTCTTCGTGCTTTCGGGTTATGTCATCGCCCAAAGCACGGGCAAAGGAGGGAAGGATGGGAAAGTTTACGCCTCGGACCGGCTCTCCCGGCTTTATTCGGTCGTCATCCCGGCCCTGCTGTTAACCGTCTGCCTGGACCAGGCGGGCAGCAGGATCGCCCCGGCCCTTTACGCGGACCTCATGGCGCCGGACCACTACCTGATCCGGATCGGACTGGCCGGGCTGTTTGTGCAGCAATGCTGGACGCTGTCCTCCATCCCGGGCAGCAACGCGCCCTTTTGGTCCCTCGCCTACGAGTTCTGGTATTACGCCCTTTTCGGGCTGTTTTCCTTCTGCCGCCGCCCGCTCTGGCTGTTTCTGGGAACGTTGGCCTGGGTCGCCCTTCTGGGGTGGAAAATCCCGCTGCTGCTGCCCGTCTGGCTGCTGGGCTGCGGCGCGTTTTGGCTGGGCCAAAGGCGCCCTCTGAGCCCCGCGACGGGGGGAATTGTGGCCTTGGGCTCGGGGACGGCCTTCCTCGCCTCCGCCCTGGGTTACGTTTCCCTTCCGGGAGCGGAGCCTCACTGGGTGGCCCAGGCCCCGCTTTTTTTCTCCGGCCACGTGGCCGTGGACCTGCAGATGGGACTCCTGATGGCGGCGCACCTTTACGGCATGTCCGCCTGGTTGTCCGCCTCGCAATCCGACCCCACCGGGACGCTGCCGGCCAGGGCCATCCGCTTCATCGCCAACCGCAGTTTCACGCTCTACCTCATCCACCTGCCCGTCCTCGCCTTTGTCCGGGCGGTCATCCCCTTTGACGGGAAAAGCGACCTCCAGGTGGCCTTGGTGATGGGACTGGCCGGGACGTTTATCCTGCTCATCGCCGGCCCCATCGAACACTCGCGGTTTTACCTGCGCCGCCACCTGGACCGCCTGCTGGGAGTCGTTCGCCCCGTCAAAGGCGGGTGACGGGAAACAGGAACCGCCTCAGGGCGCGCCGACCTGGACGCGGAAGAACTGGGGTTTGCGGCCGTTGCCCAAAGTGGCGGGGAAAGGCACGGCCACGGCTTCTAGGTCGGAGTCAGAGGCGAGCACCGTGGGAGGCTCGGAGGAGGTTTCCCAACTGATGAGATCGGCGCTGAACTGGACGGTGTAAGAGAGGCCGGCGGCAGCCCGGTTTTTGCGGCGGCCAAAGACGGCCTGGTCGGAAGGAACGGCCAGGCTGAGCACCGGCATGCCGGGCCGGGTCAGGACACCGGCGCCGAAGGCCAGGGAGGCTGGTCCCGAGGACGCGCTGGCGGGGTTGGTGCCGAAGGCGAATTCAAGAAGGTTGCCGAGCGAATCGCCGTCGGGGTTGGCGAGGTCGGCGGCGGGGCCGGCGGCGTCGAGGGAGCCGAAGTTGATCCGACGCCAGGTTTCCTGCGGGGTGTTGACGGTGAGCGTGGCGGGCTGGCTGGTGGCGGAGGCGAAGGTGGGGCTGGTCACGACGACATCGTAGGGCCCGGACTGGGTGAGGGCGGAGGGGGCGAGGACAAGCCAGGGGTTGGTCGCGCCACTGATCGGCTGGCCGTTGAAGCGCCACTGGTAGGAGAAGGGGCCGCTGCCGTTGACCGAGATGGCCAGGGTGGTGGTGCCGTCCAGGTCCACACGGCGGGTGACCGGCTGGGAGAGCAGTTCCGGAGCCGGGCCGCTGCCGATGACGGCCGGGCGGACGAGCACGTAGAGGTTGCGCGTGGCGTAGGTGGAGGCGCTGGCGGAGAAGGTCCAGTCGGGGGCCTGCGTGCCGCTCTGGCCGGCGCTGCCCGCGTTGGGGTTGTTGCCGAGTCCGAGGGCGGAGACCTGGCCGGCGGTGGAGCCCCAGTTGTTGTAGGCGAAGATGGTCTGGCTGGCGTCGTGGTTGTGGACCTGCATGGAGCCGTGGCCACCAGTGGTCATGGTGTCGCCGAAGTCGTTGAGCGTGGCGCTGGCATTGGGAATGCCGATGGCGTTCGCGGCCGAGTAGTTGCCGCCCCAGAACTCGATGTTGCCGCCCGGCAGATTGGAGCCGGTGACGATGCCCGCGACGTTGGAGGCGACGGTGAGGTTGGTCACGTTTTGCTGAAAGGCGGTGGCGGTGACACCGAGGGTGGGCACACCGACTTTGGAGACCGAGCCGGTGTGGCGGTCAAACGAGACAAAGGCCCAGTTCCCATCCAGCTCAACGAGATAGGCGACACGGTCAAAGGGCTGCTCGCCGTAATGGGCCTCGTCCACCGCATACGGGATGGGGTTGAGGTTCCACTGCGGGGTGGCGGAGGGGATCGCGAGCTGGTAAACCAGATGGTAGCCGGCGGCCTCCGGGATGGTGGCAAGGATCGGCGGCGGGGTGAAGGCGGTGAACGTGGCGGAGGCGCCGGGAAGAACCGGATTCCCGGCCGGAGAGCGGTCGCGGACACCGGTGACGTTGACCGTGTAAACGCTTCCCGGGGTCTGGGCCGAGGTGGTGAGGCCGACCTCCTTCTGCCCGGCGAGAAGCGTGGCGCCGGTGATGGTCAGGCCGGGGATGCTGAAGTTGGCGGCGAGGGCGGAGCTGTCGGCGACGGGCTCGCTGAAGGTCACGGCCAGGCGGTTGAGGGTGGTGGAGCCGGTGGCGCGGGTGACGACGGGGCCGGTGGTGTCGGCGTTGCTGGGGAGCACGTAAACCTGGAGCACGCGGCGCAGGTCCCAGGAAGTGCCGTTGTTGCTCTGGGTGTAGTCGGGGTGCTGCCCGGCGGTGGGGTTGTTGCCGATGCCCATGGAGAGGACCAGGGCGCTGTTGGCCGCTGTGCCCCAGTTGTTTAGGGCAAAGAGGGTCTGGGCCGCGCCGTAGTTGTGGACCTGCATGGTCCCGTGGGAACCGGTGGTGCTACGCGTGTCGCCGAAGTCATAGGTGGTGGCGCTGGCCCCGGCGACCCCCGCGCCGTTCGCGGCGGTGTAACTGGTGGGCCAGAACTCGATGTTGCCGGTGGTGATGCCGGTGCCGGTGACGACGCCGGCGACATTGGAGAACACGTTGAGGTTGGTGACGTTCTGCTGGAAAACGGCCCCGGAGGCGGGCGTGGGGACGGCGATGCGGGCGGGGTTGGTGGTGAAGGCGTCCATCGAGGTCCAGACGTAGCGCGGCTGGGCGTCGCCGGTTTTCTGGAGCTCCAGGTAGTAGGCCACGCGGGAGAAGCCGCCGAGGTCGGCGCTGTTGTTCACGGCGTAGGCGGTGAAGCCCGCCCCGCTGACGAGATTGCCGGTGGTGGGGACGTTGAGGGAATAGGCCAGCTGGTAGCTGGCGGCCTCGGGCACCTTGGCGACGAGGGCGGGATCGGTGGTGGGGCCGGGAAGGACGAGGATGTGGAGGACGCGCCGGGTGTAGGAGGCGGCGTTGCCCGTGAAGGTCCAGTCCGGTGCCTGCGTGCCGCCGACGCCGGTGGTTCCCGCCGACGGGTTGTTGCCGATGCCGATGTCGAGCGGGTTGCCGTCCTGTCCGAAGTGGTTGATGGCGAAGAGAGTCTGACTGGCCCCGGCGTCGTGGTTGTGGACCTGCATGCAGCCATAGCCGGTGGTGGCGGTGGTGGTCCGGGTGTCGCCCGTGTCGTAGGTCGTGGCACTGGCATTGGGGACGGGAACCCCGTTGGCGGCGGAGTAGCTGTTGGGCCAGAACTCGATGTTTCCTCCCGAGGCGGTGGTGCCGGTGACGACGCTGGCAACGTTGGAGAGGATGCTCAGGTTGGTCACGTTCTGCTGGAAGACGGCTCCCGTCGCCAGCGTGGGCAGGCCCAGTTTCTGGCGGCTGGCCGTGAAGGCGTCCATCGAGGTCCAGACATATTGGGCGGGCTGGCCGGCCTTCTGAATCTCAAGGTAGTAGGCGACACGGTTGAAAGTCCCCACGGCCGCGCGGTCATCCAGCGAGTAGGGGGCGTTGGAGGCGTTGAGGTTGCCCGTGACCGGCAGGTTGACGGAGGCGACCAGCTGGTAGCCATCGGCGGCCGCGCCCACGTTGGCCAGGATCTCGGGCGGGAGGACGGGGGCGGTGACGGCCACGGAGGAACCGGGCGCGATGAGGTTGGCCGAGGGCGAGTTATCGCGCAAACCACTGACGGTCAATATCAATGGAGTTCCCTGTGGCTGGGTGGTGGTGAGGAGCTGCACCTCGCGCTGGTTGGAGGCGAGGGTGACGCCGAGGATGGCCACGCCGGCGTTGAGCGAGAAGTTTTCCGCCTTCACGGAGGCGGCGGAGAGAGGCTCGGAGAAGCGGACCGTGACCATGCCTCGGCCGAAGGAGCCGGTGGCGGAGACGAGGCTGGGGCCGGTCACATCCCCGGTGGTCTGGACCAGGACCTGGAGGGTTTTCACCGAGTAGGTGGCGGCATTGTGGTGGAAGGTCCAGTCATTGCCGCCGGTGACCGGAGCGGGATCGTTGCCGATGCCAAGGTCGGCGTCACCCTGCAACCCGTTGGTGGCGCCCCAGTTGTTGAAGGCGAAAACAGTCTGCCCCGCGCCGGTGTTGTGGAGCTGCATGGAGCCGTAGGTGCCGCCGGCGGAACGGGTGTCGCCGAAGTCAAAGGTGGCGGCGTCGGCGGTGGGGACGGAGGCGTTGGGGGCGGAGTAGGAGTTCGGCCAGAACTCGAGGTTGCCGGAAAGCCCGCTGCCGTTCGTGAGCCCGGCG
>JANOBW010000397.1:0-18043 GCA_031411855.1 Opitutia bacterium | reverse complement strand
CCGCCCCCGCGGCTTCTCCCGCGCCGGGGGTGAACGCCGGCGCCACCGGTTCCCCCCTGGAGAGCAAGACCGCGTTGGAGGGGCAGAAACGCCTTTTCGACACCGACAGCGACGCCGTCAACTTCGAGGACGGCACCATGGTTTACAAAGGCAAGACCATGAGTCTGGGAGGGTCCCGTTTCATGCGGGCCCGTTTCGACCGCTATCTCAACACCTCGGTGGACACAAAGGCCCTGGAGCAATACAAGGCCATCATGACGGAAATCAAACGCCGCCTGCTGGCCAATGAACTCCGGACCAAGGAAAACTTTGAGGAAGCCTTTGGCCTGCTCTTTGAGGCCGGCAAATATGAGGAGGATGGGGCCGCCTGCGTCGTCATCGCCAACCATGTGTTCAACTCCCTCCGCGTCCGGGAGGAATTCAGCGACGGCCGCTGGGCCGAGGCGGAACTGGGCCGCCGCCGCAAGTATGAGCAGGATGTCGTGGCCAACCGCACCGCCATCGCCCGCCTGAACGAAATCAAGGAACGCGAGGACGCCGCCCGCAGCAACACCGGCAAAGGTGCCAAGGGGGGCGGAGCCCTTCCCAAGAGCAACATCACCGCGCCCGATGAGGCCGCTTTCCGCGCCCTTGATCTGGCCGAAACCCAGGCGGAAATCGCCTCCACCAAGATTCGCCAGGCGGTCAACGCCACCCAGGCCAAGCTCCAGTTCCAGGCCGGCATCGTCAACCTCCTGGCCCAGCGCCGTTGGGAGCACGCCAGCATCGCCTGCGGTTTTTACCGGCAGATTTTCCGGGCCTCGGCCGCCAAACTCGAGACGGGGCAGGATCTTCTTAAGCAGTTCCTGCCCGCCACCGAGACCATGGACACGGTGGACTCGCTTGAGGCGCTGGCCCGCGAGGCCATTTCGGACGTCAACAAGGGCATGGATTCCGTCAGCAACGCCTATGACCGCGGCACCCTGGTGGCGTCCCTGGAGCGCCTTCAGGAAACCTTCTTCCTGGGGGAGCATCTGCTTCCGGTCATCTCCTTCGATGTGACCAGGAAACTCAAGATCCGCGATGTTTACACGCGCGGCCGCGAGGTCCAGCAACTCCTTGACCTTAAGGACTATGACGAAGTGGAAAAACTCTCGGGCGACCTGCTGTCCATTTCCTCCGACTTTCCCGCCCGCCAGATCCTGAGCGGATGCGCCGCCGCCAAACGCGGCAGCAACATGGAGCTTTTCGCCGCCCAGACCGCCTTTGCCCAGAAAAAGACCGAGGACGTGAAGACCGCCCTGACCCGCGCCACCACCCTGTGGCCCCTCAATCCCGCCATCACGAAGTTTACCGAAAACATTCTCGGCATGGTGGACGACACCCAGAAGGCCACGCTCCTCTTTGACGAGTTGGGCAAAAACGGCAGCAAGCGCCAGATGTTTGACCGTGCCGCCGAGCTGGGCGTGGCCCTCCGCCACGACGCCGAACGCGCCGACAAGTTGAAGAAAATCATGACGGAAATGCAGTCCCTCGAGTTCCTCCTCGGACAAAGCCAGGCCGCCGCCGACCAGAAAAACTATTACGCCGCCTGGGAGTATCTGATGGAGGCCACCAAGTTCGACAACTCCGACGTGAAGCTCAACAAGGCCATCGGCGATCTCGCCCCTCAGGTGGCCGGATATGTGCAGCTCCTGAAACAGGCCGAACTTTACGAGAAGGACAGCGATTACTCCTCGGCCTTGGGCAGTTATCTGGCCGCGCAGGACATCAACCCGGTCAGCAAGGTTTGCAATGAGGGCATCAAACGCAGCAGTCAGAACCTCCTCGACAAACTGGCCGCCAAGAAAGGCCGCAAATCAGCCGCCAACACACCTCCGGTCCCCGCCGCCGTGCCGGTGGCACCGGCACCCGCAGCTCCCGCTCCGGCCGTGACCCCGGCCCCCGAAAGCACCGAAACCACGGCCACGAATCCCTGAGCCCGTCCCATTCTCTTCTTCCACCCGCCGCCTTCCTTCGGGAGGGCGGCTTTTTTATGCCATGTTATCTCCGGCGTGGTTCTTCTTTGTTGCCGGTTTTGAGGGAGGGAATGGGCTCGGAGAACGAAGTTCAACCGGCCCACCGGTTCCGCATTGCCAGATGCCCCTGTGGCTTAAATTTCATTTCCCATGCGCTTAACCCGAATCGTCATCTCCCTCAGTTTACTCGGTTCCACCCTGACCGCGGTTGAAACAGCCCCTGAGCGGGTCACGAAGGGGAATCTTGTCCTTGAAAACGTCCCCGAGGTGCCCGCCGAACTGGCCGAGCGGACCCGCCAGTATCAGAACGTCCGGGCGGCGCGTTTCGCAGCCTGGGATCCGGCCGGCGGCGTCTTCATCAGCACCCGTTTCGGGAATACCGCCCAACTCCACCAGGTGGCCCAGCCTGGCGCGGCCCGGACGCAGCTTACCTTCTTCGAGGAACCGGTTGGGGGTTGCAGCCTCGTCCCGCACACCCACGGGCGGAAGATGATCCTCAGCCGCGACACCGGCGGCGGGGAGTTTTACCAGTTGCACCTTTTCGACCGCGACACGGGCCGCGCCACGCTGCTCACGGATGGAAAATCCCGCAACGGCGGCCCCCGGTGGAATGAGGCGGGCGACGCCTTTGTTTACACCTCGACCAAGCGCAACGGGAAGGACTCCGACCTCTACCTGGCCAAGGCCTCGAATCCGGCCGAGGCCAGCCTCCTGCTGGAGGTCACGGGGGCCTGGTCCCCCGTGAAATGGTCCCCCGACGGCACCCGCCTTCTCCTGCATGAAACCATCTCCGCCACCGAGTCGCGCCTGCACCTCCTGGAAGTCGCGACCGGCCGGGTGACACCGCTGAACCCGCGTCCCGAGCCGGTGGCCCATGGCTCGGCCCTGTGGGACAAAACCGGGCGCAGCCTCTTTCTCGCCACGGATGAAGGTGATGAATTTCAACGACTTAAACGTCTCGATCTGGCCACGGGAAAACAGACGATCCTGACCCCGGACCTGCCCTGGGACGTGGAGGAACTGGAGCTCTCCCACGATGGCAAAACCCTGGCCTTCACGGTCAATGAGGGCGGCCGTTCCGGACTCTATCTGCTCAGCACCGCCGACAACTCCGTCAAGCCCGTGGGCAATCTGCCGCTGGGAGTGGTGGGCGGGCTGGACTTCTCCGAGGACGACAAACACCTGGCCTTCTCGCTCGGCACCCCCCAGTCGGGCAGCGACGTGTTTTCCCTGACCCTGGCCGGCGGCGAGGTCCGACGCTGGACCTTCAGCGAGGCCGGAGGGCTCGATCCCGCCCGATTCCTGGCCCCGCAGCTCGTCGGTTTCCCCACCTTTGACCAGGCCGCCGACGGCAAACCCCGCCGGATTCCGGCCTGGTATTACCGTCCCCAAACGGCCTCGGCCGACAAAAAGGCCCCCGTCCTCATCAGCATCCACGGCGGCCCCGAGGGCCAGAGCACGGCCGTCTTCTCCTCGCTGGCGCAGTTCTACACCAACGAGATGGGTGTGGCCGTGATCCAGCCGAACGTCCGCGGTTCCAGCGGCTACGGCAAAACCTGGCTGGGTCTCGACAACGGCTTCAGGCGCGAGGACTCGGTCCGGGACATCGGGGCGCTGCTGGACTGGATCGCCACCCAGCCCGAACTCGACGCCTCACGGGTGGCGGTGATGGGCGGCTCCTACGGCGGCTACATGTCGCAGGCCTGCATGGTCCATTACCACGACCGTCTCCGCTGTGGCGTAAGTGTGGTGGGCATCAGCAACTTCCTCACGTTTCTTCAGAACACCCAGGACTACCGCCGCGATCTCCGCCGGGTGGAATACGGCGACGAGCGCGACCCGGCCATGCGGGAGTTTCTGCAAAAAATCTCCCCGCTGACCCGCATCACGGAAGTGGACAAGCCGATGCTCGTGGTCCAGGGGAAAAACGACCCGCGCGTGCCCTACACCGAGGCCGAACAGGTCGTGGCCGCCCTCCGGGCCAAGGGCGCGAATCCGTGGTATGTTCTCGGCCTCGATGAAGGCCACGGCTTCAGCAAAAAGGCCAACTCCGACGCCTACACCAACATCCTCGCCCTCTTCCTCCAAAAATACCTCCTGGGCGGCAAGTGAGGTGCCGGCATGGCATCGTTGATCATGATGCCTGAAGTGTGGGGCCAGTCCTGAAACCGGCTCTTGAAGTGGTCCGCAAACCCAGTCCATCACGGAGGGACTGGGACTGAAGTGAGCGCTTGGGCTGTGGATTTCTTTCCCCAGAAATGGCTTTCCCCGGCATCCGGTCCGGGGAAACTCTCCGGGTTTTCCCATGCGCGCCCTTCCCGTTCACGAACGTTTCCACTCCTGGCAGGGCGAGGGGGTGCACACAGGCCGCAACGCCTTCTTCATCAGGCTGTTCGGCTGTCCGGTCAAATGCCCGTGGTGCGATTCGGCCGGGACCTGGCATCCGGCCCATGTCCCGAAAAAAGTCCCGAAACTGACCCCGGAGGAACTGGCGGAAGAGGCGGCGGCGGCGCGCCCCGAGTTTGTCGTCATCACCGGCGGGGAACCCGCCATCCATGACCTGGGCTCGCTGACCCGGGCGCTGGCCGCGCGGAAACTTCCCGCCCACATCGAAACGAGCGGCGCCTTTGAACTGACCGGCCAGCTGGCCTGGGTCACGGTTTCACCGAAGTGGGCGTCCCTGCCTTTGGACTCGGCCCTGGCCCGGGCCGACGAACTGAAACTGATCGTGGAGGACGCCACCTCGGTGGACCGCTGGCTGGATGTTTTGGGCAAACGCATCGGGCATGTCCGGCACATCTGGCTGCACCCGGAATGGACCCAGCGGGCCAACCCCGCCGTGCTGGCCGCCATCACCCAGGCCGTGAAACAGCGGGGCGGCCCTTTCCGCGCGGGCTGGCAGATGCACAAACTTTACCGGGCCGACGAGTTGGATGCCCGCAGCGCCACAGCCGTGCCGCTGGGAGGCGATGTTTCCAAAGGGTTCTGAGGCAAGGACATGAGCAGCAGGATAAGGCTGGGGTTGAAACTTGCTGGTGGCCTGCTGGCAATGTTCGGAGTGCTGCTGATCGTGGGTCTTTTCCTGCCCAAACCGGTGAGGTCCTGGGTTTACGGCGGGGTGGACGAGGCGACCGGCGGATGGATGCTGGTGGAGGTTTCCACCCGGGATGGCGGGAATGGCTCTCCCCAAAGTTTTGTGTCCTGGATTTCGCCCGAGGGCAAAAGAAGTTGGGTGGGAAAGCCCGGCTCCGACGGGGACAGCGAGGCCCTCGTGGTGGACAAACGCACCCGTGACTTCCTTGAGGTTTCGATTGGCGGCCAGCGCTCCGCCGTCCGCAAGCTCACGCTCAAACTCCTGGCCCGTGGCGAGTTGGAGAGTGTCCGCACGGGCTTCAGCTGCTGGGGGAGGGCCGCGACGCTGACCAGTGAAAGTGTGGTGTTGCAGTGGGAGAAAGACGCCCCAAACGCCTCCGTCTGGCAGGAGTTGGCTGATGAGGAACGTGAAAAGCAGCGCAAGGCGCTGCGTCCCGCCAAACCCGAGGAAGGCCAGTTCACCTTCACCTGGGGAGACTGGCTCAGGTCGTTCAAGGAGGACGAACAAAAGGCCGATTACGAAGTATCCGCCGAGCAGGAGATCGCCGGGCTGGGAGACGCCTGGGTGACGTTGCGGCGTGTGAACTACGAGTTCACCGGAGGAGCCCATGGCAATTCCAACACCTCCTACGACTCCTATGTGAGCGAGGCGGGGACCGCCAAACAGGTAAGTTTGGAGCAGCTGTTTCTTTCGGGCAAAGTTCCCTGGCCGAAACTCATGCCGGCCCTGCGCCGCGCTTTTGAGGATTGGGAGGAGGGCGGCACCTATCTGGACGCCAAAGACGTGGAAGAATCACTGCAAGCCGGTTCCGCCTGGCCCCATGCCGCCGGGCTGACCTTCTCCTACGACCCCTACGCCATCGGTCCCTATGCGGCTGGCGCCCCCGATCTGGTGGTTCGGCTTTCCGTCTTTGCCGATGAAGTGGAATGGAACGGTCCGGCCCGGCTCATCTGGCCCAAAGAGGCCGCCAAACGGGCATCAGCCAAAACAAAGTGAGGGCAAAGCGACCCAGCAACCCGGACGAGTTGTCCTCAGGCCGCCCGGGTGTTGCCCCGACCGGAGTTTGCGGCTGATGGCATTTCGGAGCGGCCGAAAGTCCGGAGCAGGGGATCCAGCAGGGCGAGGAAGAGGGCTCCGAGAGCAGCCAGGGCGAGGGCGTATTCCCGCAAGGTGAGTTTGTCGAACGGGCTCTCCCCTTCACCGGCCACCAACTCGTTGAGCAGGACGGTGGGAAGGTGGTGCTGGTTGCCGTCGTGGTAGTTGCCGTGGAGGCGGGTGGCGAGCTCGCGCAGGGTGGAGGCCTCCTGGCGGGACTGGTGGCCGTCAATGAACTTGCTGGAGCGGGAGTCGCCCACGCCAATGACGACGGTGTCGCGGTAGGAGACGGGCAGTTGCGGCATGCCCGTGGGAGGCAGGGAGTCGCCGTCGGTCACCATGACCAGGCTGGCACTGTGCCGCCGCCAGGGCTGGCCGATGCGGGCGGCCTCGGTGATGCCGTCGAAGATGTTGGTGGGGCCGGACTTGAAAGCGTGGGAGAGCGGCAGGTCGTTGAGGATGTTGCGGACCACGGCGACGTCCTTGGTGTCAATCACGACAGGTTTGGCCCCGGTGTAGGTGGCGATGACGGAGATCCGAACCTTCTCCATGGGGACGCGTTGGAAGAACGATTCCAGCAGCCCGGCGGCGCGCTGGGAACGGGTTTCCTTGAGGGTGGGGCCGGCGTCCGTCAGTTTCATGCTGGGGGAAACATCCAGCACGATGACGATGTGGCGGATTTCGGCGGGTTTCACCGTGGGGGCGCCTTCGTGGACTTTGGGCGGCAGAATGAGCAGGACGGCCAGGGCCCAGACGAGGGCGGCGGCGGCGCAGGCTCGCAACCAAGGCGCGTAGGCGGTCCAGGCGGCGGGTTGTTGCCCGGGACCAAAGGCCAGGCGGCCC
The DNA here is from genome assembly GCA_031411855.1 of Opitutia bacterium. Lineage (GTDB taxonomy): Bacteria > Verrucomicrobiota > Verrucomicrobiia > Opitutales > JANOBW01 > JANOBW01. The sequence goes on along the minus strand of JANOBW010000397.1, from coordinate 11,014 downwards.
AGGCGTTTGATCCGGCGTTGATGGAAAAACTCGGCCGCGGCCACGAGGGCGGCGGTGAGGGCGGCCAGCAGAAGGGGGAGGGGGCCTACCATGGCGTGGGGCGGAAACCGCAGAGGGAGACGAAGAGACCGAGAAGAAGCACGCCGCCGGCGATGCCCCACGGGCCGAAGTGGTCCATGTTTTCCGCGCTGATGCGCTCAAGACGGGCCTTCTTCATGTCGTCTATGTGCTTGATGACCTGCGGGATGGTGGCGGGGTCGGCCACCTCGAACATCTCCCCTCCGGTGATGCGGGAGATGTTGGTGACCTCGGTGCCGGGGTCGTCCTCGGCGATGTGGATGGTGTAAACCTGTATGCCTTCGGCCAGGAGTTTGTTGGCCACGACGGTGTCGTTGCCGTTGGAGAGGTCGTAGCTTTGGCCGTCGGTGAGGAGGACGATCATGCGGTCGCCTTCGGGGCGGGCGGTCATGACCTTGAGGGCGTGTTCCAGAGCCATGCCGATGGAGGTGCCGCCGGGAAACCAGGGGGGAAGGCTGTCGGGGGAAAGAAACGGTGTGGCCTGCTTGATGGCGGAGGGATCGGAGGTGAGCGGAACCCATTCCAGGACGGCGTCGCCAAAGACCATCAGGCCGAAGGCGTCGCCGGGTCGCTGGTCCACGAAGCCGGTGATGGCCTGCATGGCGGCGTCGTAGCGGTTGCCCTCGGAACCGAACTTCGAGAGCATGCTGCCGGAGACATCCACGACGAACTCGATGTTGGTCAGCATCCTGCGCGTTTTCGGTTCACCCAGGCGGCGCGGTCCGGCCAGGATGCAGACCACCACGGCCAGAATCAGGACCGGCAGCACACCCGCGAGGCGGAGGAGGCGGGAGGTCCAGATCCGGGCGGGGGGCGAGGCGTGGTCAAACGGCACCGCCACGGGCTGCCCGTGTTTTTTCCAGGCCAGCCAGAGCCAGCCCGCCAAGGGGAGCAGAAGCAGGAGCAGCCAGGGGGTGGAAAACATGTGAAATGATGAGTTATGAAGGATGAGTTATGAAGGATGAGTTATGAAAGCGAGGCAGAGTTTCGTTCTTGGGAGCGAAAAATGAGATAACTCTAAACTGTTTCCATACAGCGAGTTACTTCTGCCTTGGTTTCACAATTCACCACCCATCATTCATCACTCAGGCCTTGGGGCGGTTCTTGATCCCGGCGCGGATGACCTTGAGGGCGGCCTTGAGTTCGTCGCCGACGAGTTCGAGGCGGGGAGCGCGGACGGTGGTGGTGCCCATGTTGACCTCGGCCTGGACCAGCTTGATGAGCTGGACAAACTTGGGGACGGTGTCGAGGCGCAGGAGGGGCAGGAACCAGGCGTAGAGTTTGGCGGCTTCGGCCGTCTTGCCGGCCATGGCCAGGTTGTAAACGTCAATGGACTCCTTGGGGAAGGCGTTGACGAGGCCGGCGATCCAGCCGGTGGCACCGGCGGCGACACCCTCGACGATGATGTCGTCCATGCCGACGAAGATGGCGAGGCGGTTGCCCAGTTCGGCCTTGAGGGAGGTGACGCGGCGCACGTCTCCGGCGGACTCCTTGACAGCGTGGAGGTTGGAAAACTCGGCGGCCAGTTCGGCGACCTGGGCGGAAGAGAAGTCGGTTTTGTAGGCGATGGGGTTGTTATAGAGCATGCACGAGAGTTTTGTGGCTCCGATGACGGCGGCGACGTGGGCCTTCATTTCGCGCCAGTCGGTCGAGTAAACGTAGGGCGGCAGGACCATAAGGCCGCGGCAACCGGCCTTCTCAGCGGCCTGGGCGAGGGTGATGGCCTCGATGGTGGAGAGGGCGCTGATGCCGGCGATGACAGGGATGCGGGCTCCGACGGCCTTGACCACGGTTTTGAGGATGGCGACTTTTTCGTCGAAGGTGAGGGTGGCGCCCTCACCAAGGGAGCCGAGGCAGACGATGCCGGTGGAACCATGGTCGGCCAGCCAAGTGACGTGTGTGGCGATGAAGGCGTGGTCCACCGCGCCAGTGGCGGTAAACGGCGTGGTGATCGCGGGCATGACGCCGGTCCAGGTGATGGGCGCGGGAGCGGCGGCGGCGGTTGTTTTGGTGGATTTGGCCATGGGAAATGTGGGTAAGGGACAGGGAACTCTGGATGTTGAAGGCAGAAGGTCGAAGGTAAAGTGGGTGTTAGATATTTAAAGCAACGGGCCTTATGGGAGGTGGAAGTGTGCGAGGGTCGTAGGGCTGGCGCTTGCCGCCATGCCGTTGGAGTCTTTGACGGTGCGATCATCACAGCCGTTCACGGTCCGTCCACAAGGGACGACCCTACGCTTTGATGGCTGTTTTCTTCTCACCCGTTTTCGCCATTTCCAGCAGGCTGCTGACGCGCACGGGATGGATCGGCGGGCGGACGGTGCCGGGTTCCCAACCGTAGAGGATCTGGCAGGCAGCGCCGCAGACACGGCCCTGGCAGGGACCCATGCCGCAACGGTGCTGGAGGCGGGCGTCTCTCGCGCTGAGGCAGTTTTGCAACTGGCCGTGGGTGGCGTCCTCGCAGCGGCAGACGATGGTGTCGGGTTTGGCCAGGTTGCGGACTTCAGGGCGGAGGGCGAAGGCGCGGTCGAGCGAACGGGCGAAGGCGCGGGCGCGGAGGCGGGCGGGGAAAAGTTCGCGGGCTCCGTCCTCGTCACCGGCGATGGCCCGGCCGGCGATGTCGCCTTCGAGGAGGGCAAGGTCGAGTCCTCCGACGCCGGTGGGTTCGCCGGCGCAGTAGATGTCCTCGACGGAAGTCTCTTGGAAATCATCCACTTGCACGTGGTCCTTGGGGGTGATGGCGCAGCCGAGGAGGCGGGGCAGTTCGAGCTGGGGGACGAGGCCGAAGCCGCAGGCGAGGTAGTCGCAGGCGGTTTCAAACTCGGCGCCGGAAGCGGTGCGGAAACGGACGGACGCGAGCGTGTCAGTTCCCTTCGCTTCGACCGGCCAGGTGCCGGGTTTGAAGGGCACACCGATGAGGGAACCTCCGAGGGCAAACGACTGGAAAACTTTGCCGGGATGGGCGACCAGTTCGGTGCCGAAACGAAACAGGGCCGACCAGGGGGCCTGCTCGGCGATGACCGGGACGATGGCTCCGGCCTTTTTCAGGTAGGCCGCGACGGCGAGAAGGAGCGGCCCTGAACCGGCCACGGCGACCCGTTTGCCGCGCAGGTCGAGTCCGCCTTTGAGGAGGGCCTGGAGTCCGCCCGCGCCGAGGACATTGGGGAGGGTCCAGCCGGGAAACGGCAGGAAAATCTCGCGCGCGCCGGTGGCGAGAAGGAGGCGGCGGTGGGGCAGGGTGAGGGTGCCGGTGGCGGTTTCCGCCAGGGCCAGGCCGCGTTCGGGAAAGGCGAAGACGACCGCTCCGCGGTGGAGGGTGGCCCCGGAGGCAAGGAGGCGCTTGATCCAGCGGTCGGCCGGGCGGTCGGGCGGGGCGTTTTCGGCGTTGCGCCAGATCTGGCCGCCGGGGCCGGGGTTTTCGTCCACGACGGTGACGGACTGGCCGCGTTCGGCGGCGGCGCAGGCGGCGGCGATGCCGGCGGGGCCGGCTCCGATGACGAGAAGATCGGGAAGGGAGATTTCAGATTTCACATTTCAGATTTCAGGGGAAAGGCAGGTCGAGGCAAAGGAGGGGAGGACCTGCCGAAAAGGACCCAAGGGGCTTGAGGGATCCCAAAGACCGGAAATGGACCCGCTGGAGGATCGCTTCAAACCTTTCCCGCTCAGGGCTTTTTGACCGGAGCGGCGGGCTTCTTCGGATCGGGCGCGGGAGTGGGCTTGGCGGCCGGGGTCGCAGGTTTCTCAGCTGTTTTGTCCGTCGTGGCACCGGTGGCGGGAGCGCCTTCCTTCTTTTTCTTATCCTCCTCTTCCTGGGCTTTCTTGAGGGCTTCGGCGCGCTGTTTGGCGGCCTCGGCGGCCTTGACCCGGTCCTGGCCGGTGCGGAGGTCGTCGAGCTGGGTCAGGCGGGAACTCACGGCCTCGATGTATTGGTTGCGCAGGGTGGCGGGGATGTCGCCCTTGGTCTTTTTGGCATCGGCGGCCAGGGCGGGGGCCACGCGTTTCAGCAGCTCCTCGCTGGCCCGGCCGGGACCGGAGAGGAGGAAGGCCAGGCTGTCCAGGCCGGTGACGATCTCGTTGAGTTTGAGCGTGGCCTCGACGATCACGGTGTGGGCCTCGGCCAGGCTGGGCGCGAAGTTGACGGCGCGGCGGGCGGCGTCGAGGGCGGGGCGGTATTTTTCCTGTTCCAGAAGCGCCCCGGCCAGTCCGGCCATGACCTGCGGAGGGGTGGTCACCTTCCGGAGCCATTCGGAGAGAAGTCCCTGGGCCTCAAAGTCCTGTCCCTGTCCGTAAAGGCAGATGATGCGGCGGGCCTGGAGGAAGGGGCCGGCCCCTTCGAATCCCTTGATCTCCCCGCTTTCCATCTTGCCGATGAGTGAGAGGGCCTCGCCGTATTCCTTGGCCTTGAGGCGCACCTCAAGAAAGTTGAGGTCAAAACGGGAAAGGTCGGCGGCCCCGTTTTCGGCGGCGGTTTTGCGGCACTGCTCCACCAGGTCGCGGCGGCCGATGGAGACGGCGAAGTCGGCCAAGGTGTTGAGGGCGTTGACGTTGGTGCGGTGGTCGTGGAGGAACTGCTCCACGTTTTCCTTCATTTTCTCGGCCTTGCCCTCCAGGTTGCGGGTCACAATGGCGTCGAAATCGCCCGCGTAGCCGGTGGGGCTGTTGCTGGAGCGGCGGATGATGATGCGGTCGGCCAGTTCCCAGTCCTTGATCTCGCGGGCGCAGAGAAGGGTCTGGCGGAGGAGGCGGTCCTCGGCGGAGTTGGCGCGGACGCCGGCCCAGAGCAGGTCGGTGGCCTCGCGTTTCTGGCCGCGTTGCCATAAGATGTTGGCCTTGATGAGGATGCCTTCGATGAAGTTGGTCAGGTCATAGTCCTTGATCAGCATCTCGGCGTCCACGAAGGCCATGCGGCGCTGGAGCGCGCCGGCGGCGGCCAGGGCCAGGGGGGTGGTGCCTTCGCCGGGTTTGGCGGGGAAGGGGAGGGCCATGCCCGCCAGTTTGATGAGGGTGTCGTCCTGGCCGAATTCCTGGAGGAGGGCCACGACCTGGTTCATGTAGGCGGGGATCTTGGCGCCAAAGGGCAGGCCGTCCACGAGGCTTTGCAGTCCCTGGGCCGGGGCGTTGACCTCCTTGGCGAAACAAAGCCGGGCGTAAAGCAGGCGGGCGTCGAGATTGTCGGGGACACGCTGGATGCCGAGTTCGAGCTCGTTGATGGCCTCCTTGAGTTCGCCGACGGTAAACTCCTTTTTGTTAAGGATTTCCACCGCCCGGGTCAGGTTTGAATTGCCTTTTTCCTTGATAAACTGGGCGAGGGCTTCCACCTGGCGTTTCTGTTCCTCCTTACGTTTGGCCTCCAATTCGGCGGTGGTTTCGGGCATGAGCAGCGGTTTCGCCGGATCGGCGGGGCCGGCCGAGGGAGCAGGGGCGGTGGCGGCGGGTTTGGCTGCCGTGGGTTTGCTGCCGGGCAAGGGGTCGTCGGCAATTTTGGGAAGATTGTCGGCGAGCAGGGCCGAGGAGGAGACGGCAAGGAGGAGGCAGAGGGAACTAGGGCGCATGGCGTAGGGAGTGGCGGTAGGTAAAGATGAAGGGCTGAGGGATGGCAATCAATTCAGGACATGAGCAGAAACACAATCCCGGCCAGTCCGCCGATGAGGAGAAAGCCCAGCAGGCCGATGGCGGCGAGGGTGCCGATGTCAATGATGCCTCCTCCCAGGAAACTCAGCACGATGATGAGGATGAAGAGAAAGATCAGGATGCAGCAGGTGCCATAGAGGAATGTGTGCATGCGCTGACCCGCGGGGGACTGCCAGTAGGTGGGCGGGTTGAAGTTCTGGGCATCCCGGTTTTTGAGCACACGGGCCATGTCCTCCCGCGCCACCCGCAGGACGTTTTCCGAATTCAGGCCGCTGTCCTCGAGATGGGGGGCGCGGAAGGCCGGCTTGTCGGCGGACGGTGTCGGTGGTTTGGGCCGGGGGGCCAGGCGCGCCTTTTCCACCACTTTGGCGAACTCGGCGTGATGGTCGGCCAGATTGGGGGCCGAATAGAGCTCCTCGTTGCGGGACTTGGGGGGAAGGCCCTTCAGCTTGATGACGGTGGCCGGTGGCGGATCCACGGGGACCAGCCCGCCGCGAAAAAGGATCTCGTTGAGTTCCAGGCACTCGCCGAGGACCAGAAACTGCTCCGCCCCGGGCTCGGCCACAAACCACTCGGGCGTGATCAGCCCCTTTTGGGCCTGGTCCAGGACCTCATTAAAAACATGCGGACCGGAAATGGCCTGGGTGGCCGGATCGCAGAGGTAATACTGGCGCATGAGATGAGGCCGCAGTTAGGCGGGCGGGGACGGCCAAGTCGAGGCAGGAGTGAGGGAACCTGCTCTCTGTTCTTGCCTTTGCAACGGTGTCGGCCTGTCTGGCCGCCATGCCCGCCACCGACTCCGCCATCCGCAACGTCCTCGCCGAACGCTACGCCTCCCCGGCGATGCGCGCCCTCTGGTCCCAGGAGGGGCGGGTCCGCCTGGAGCGTTCCTACTGGATCGCCGTCCTCAAGGCCCAGCGGGAGCTCGGGCTGGACGTGCCGGCCGGCGTGATCGAGGCCTACGAGAAGGTCCGCGACGAGGTGAACCTGGAGTCCATTGACAAACGCGAGCGCGTGACCCGCCACGACGTCAAGGCGAGGATTGACGAGTTCTGCGCGCTGGCGGGCTGCGAGCACATCCACAAGGGCCTGACCAGCAGGGATTTGACGGAAAACGTCGAGCAGGTCCAGATTTTCGAGGCCCTGAGGGAAACCCTCCGCAAAAGCGCGGCCGCCCTGGGAAAACTCGCCGCGCAGGCCGCCCGGCACCGCGATCTCGTCATCACGGCGCGGACCCACAACGTCGCCGCCCAGCCCACGACCTGGGGGAAACGTCTGGCCATGTTTGGCGAGGATCTGCTCCGCGCCCATGAACGCCTCGAAGCCCTCATCGCCAGTTATCCGGCGCGGGGCGTGAAGGGGCCGGTGGGAACCCAGCTCGACCTGCTGACCCTCTTCGCCGGCGACACCGCCAAGGTCGAGGCCCTGGAAAGCCGGATCCTCGCCCACCTCGGGATCAGGGAAAGTTGGAGCGCGACCGGGCAGGTCTATCCCCGCAGCCTCGATTTTGAGGTGGTCAGCAGCCTGGTGCAGCTCAGCGCCGGCCCCGCCAGCCTGGCCAAAACGATGCGCCTGATGGCCGGGCATGAGCTTGCCACGGAAGGTTTCGCGAAGGGGCAGACCGGAAGCTCCGCCATGCCCCACAAGATGAACAGCCGGAGCTGCGAGCGCGTCAACGGCTTCGCGGTCATCCTCAAGGGGCACCTGACCATGGCGGCGGAACTCGCTGGCGACCAATGGAATGAGGGTGACGTGTCCTGCTCCGTGGTCCGCCGGGTGGTCCTCCCCGACGCCTTTTTCGCCCTCGACGGTCTCTTTGAAACCCTCCTGACGATCCTTTCGCAGATGGAGGTTTTCCCCGCCGTGATCGCCGCCGAAAACCAGCGCTACTTTCCCTTCCTCGCCACCACCACCATTTTGATGGAGGCGGTCAAGCTTGGTGCCGGCCGCGAGACGGCCCACGAGGCCATCAAGGAACACGCCGTGGCGGCGGTGCTGGCCCTCCGCTCGGGGGCGACCCGCAACGACCTGCTGGAACGCCTGGCCGCGGACAACCGCCTGGGTCTTCCCCTGGCCAAACTCCGGGGCATCGTGGACGAGGCGGCGGCCCTGACCGGCCGGGCGGGCTCACAGGTGGATTGGTTCGTCAACGAAGTGAACGCGGTCGTGTCACGCACCCCCGGCGCGGCGGGGTATGAGCCCGGGGCGATTCTCTGAGGGGGCTCTCCGAGGCGGATTGCCAACTTGCACGAAGGAGGCCGAAAGTTGGTGGGGCAGACTGCCTGCCTTTCGTGCATCCATGCAAACAGGCGGGCCGGCTGTTTCACTTTTCACGCCCGTCACGCACCAACTCAGGTCAGTTTCTTGACCGCCTGGGCCGCGCGTTCTTCCAGGATCTGGATGGCGTTGGAAATGGAGCTGAGGGAGGAGACATACCAGATGATGGGTCCCTGGATCTTGTCCTCCCAGGCCTTGATGGAGGGCTGGCTCAGGTAGTAGGCGGTGGCGAGGAAGGTGAACTTGTCCACGCGGTCAAAGGGCACGGTCCAGGTGGCCCAGCAGAGGTCCACATCCACATCGGCCGGGGCGGTGTTGGAGAGGTCGTAGTTGGCCAGGTCAATGAGGCCCAGATGGTGTTCGTCCAGCACGCTGTTGATGACCGCCGATTCCTCCACCGTCCGGAGGTTGAAGAACAGGATGTTGAGCAGGCTGGCCCCCTTGAGGTTGTCCGCCTGGACGATTTCCAAAAGCTTCTGGTTGGCGTTTTCCAGGTCCTCCACCTTGATGAGGTTTTTGTTTACCAGGGTGGACCCGAGGAAGCGGTTGCTGCGCAGGATCAGGGGACGGTATTCCTTCATGTTGGCTTCAGAAAAAGGTGGGTCGGGGCGGGCGGCAAGAGTGGAAGAGCCTCAGGCGGTGGGCCGGCTGGCGGCCTTGCGGGCGGCCTTGCGGGCGGCCAGGGTCTCGATCTTGCGCAGGGCGGCGGCGGTGGGAGCCTTGGAGTTTTTGCGCGAGTTCGCCTTGACCGGAGCCTTGGCCACCTTGCGGGGTGCCCTTGGCTTGGGGGGGGCCGGTTCCGCCGGGGCTTCGAGGGCGGGCGCGGGGGCGGGCACCTTGCCGGCGGCGGCTTTTTTCTCCGCCCTGGCCTTGGCGGCGCTGATGGTTTTCCAGAAAAGTTTCTTCAGCTCGGGCAACCCCTCCTCGGTGAGGCAGGAGAGCGCGTGGACAGGAATGGTCGTGAACTTCTTTTTGAAACGGGCGAGGTTTTTGGCAAACGTTTCCTCGTCGCTTTTGTTGGCCACCACGAGGCGCGGTTTCTTCACCAGCGCGGGGTTGTAAGCCTTCAGCTCAAGGAGAAGGTGCTCGTAGTCCTTGAGCGGGTCGCGCTGGTCGGTGCCGGCCATGTCAAGGATGAGGCAGAGCAGGCCGCAGCGCTCGATGTGGCGGAGGAAACGGTGGCCCAGGCCCTTGTCCTCGCTGGCACCCTCGATCAGCCCGGGAATGTCCGCCAGGGTGAGGCGTTCAAAACGCTCGGGATAGTGGATGACCCCGACGTGGGGGTTGATGGTGGTGAAGGGGTAGGGCGCGATGGTCGGGCGCGCCATGGTGAGCAGGTTGACCAGGGAGGATTTGCCGGCGTTGGGGAACCCCACCATGCCGATGTCGGCGATGGTTTTGAGCACCAGGGCGTATTCGCCCGAACCGCCTTCGGTGCCGGGGGTGCATTCGCGGGGAGCGCGGTTGACCGAACTCTTGAAGTGGATGTTGCCCATGCCGCCGCGGCCGCCTTCGAGCAGGACGACACGGTCCCCGTGGTTCAGCACCTCGGCCACCTGGCGCGCGGGCTCATCACTGAGGGGATCCTCCTGGAAAACGATCGTGCCGAGCGGCACCTTGAGCACGCAGTCCGGCCCGGCGGCCCCGCTTTGGTCGCGGCTGCGGCCGTTTTCCCCGCGCTGGGCGCGGTGGTGGCGCTGGAACTGGTAGGCGGTCAGATCGCCCGTGTTTTCATCCCCCAGGATCACGACATCGCCCCCCTTGCCGCCGTCCCCGCCATTGGGGCCGCCGAAAGGGATGAACTTTTCGCGGCGGAAACTGGAGCAGCCGTTGCCGCCGTCTCCCGCCTTCAGTTGAACTCTTGCTTCATCAACAAACATAAGGGGATCAGTGGGAGCGGCGGGCCCGCCCGCAACTGGAAAGCTTGCCCCATGGGAGTTGTTTTGCTGTGAGTGGCGCATCCCTTCCATGGAAAATCCCGTTTACATCATCGGACACAAGAACCCCGATGCCGACGCCATCTGCTCGGCCGTGGCTTACGCCGCCTTCAAAAAGGCCAAGGGGGAGACCAACTTCCGGGCCGCCCGGTGCGGCAACACGAACTCCCGGATTGACGCCATCTTCGGCCGTTTCGGCCTCAAGCTGCCCCGTTTTGTCGGCGATGTGACCCCGCGCGTGCGCGACGTGATGGTCACCGGCGTCCACACCGTCCACCCGCGCCAGACCTGCGCCGAGGCGTTGGAAATCCTTGAGCGCCATGACATCCGGACGCTTCCCGTGGTGGATGAGAAGGGCCGCCTGGAGGGCACCATCTCCATTTTCAAACTCGGCCAGTTTTTCCTTCCGACCAAAAACGACACCAAGTCCATGCGGCGGGTGCGCTCCTCGCTGACCTGCATCACCCGGGCGCTCAACGCCAACCCCCTGTATCTCCATGCCCCGGATGAGGTTGAGGAGCTGTTTGTCCGCGTGGGGGCGATGGATGTGGCCAGTTTCGGCCGCTGGGCCCACCTGCAGGGCATCGGCAACGAGCAGAGCATCGTCGTGGTGGGGGACCGCGAGGACATCCAGCGCCGCTCGGTCGAGCTCGGCATCCGCCTGGTCATCGTCACCGGCGGTCTGGAGGTTTCCGACGCCATCCTGCTCAGCGCGTCCAAGCGCGGCGTCTCCTTCATCGTGAGCCCCTATGACTCCGCCACCACGGCCTGGATCGTCCGCACCGCCGGCCTGCTGGAGGGCATCTATTCGCCCCATGCCGTGACCTTCGACCCGGACGAGAAACTCCACCATGTGGCCAAGCGAGTGGCCCCTGACAACACCCCTGTCTTCGCGGTGGTGGACGCCGACCGCAAACTCCTCGGCGTCTTCTCCAAGACCGACCTGCTCAAACCCGTGCCCACCCAGCTGATCCTGGTGGACCACAACGAGTTGAGTCAGGCCGTGGACGGGGCCGACCAGGTGCGGATCCTGGAAATCATTGACCACCATAGGCTGGGCAACCCGCCGAGCCAGCAGCCCATCCGCTTCATCA
>JANOBW010000396.1:0-3119 GCA_031411855.1 Opitutia bacterium | reverse complement strand
ACTCCAAGGCCAGTTTTGCCAACAACCCCAAGATTTTCGAAGAAGTTCTCTGTCATGAGGTTGGGCATGCCCTGGGGCTGGACCATTCGAGCGAAAACGCCGCCGAGCCCGACACCTCCCTGTCCGGGGCGATCATGTATTTCCGGGCCCTCAACAACGGCCGGGGAGCGACCCTCACCGCCTACGACACGGGCAAGATCCGGGGAGTTTACCCGATGGATAACTCGCCGCCCTACAGCCCGGACCGCACCATTGACGTGGTCACCGGGGCCAACGCCACCGGGGCCGGCGTCCTGAACGGAATCTCCGGTGTGAACGAGGTGGACGTGGCCGGCTTCGACCGTGAGTCCGCCTCCGGTTCCCTGACCGCCACCATTGTCAGCCAGACGGCGGGAAACTACTTCAGCCTGGCCGGCACGAAGCTGCGTTTTTCCGTGACGCCCGCTAAAAACATCAATGTCTCGGCTGAGGCCATCACGGATGGCAGCACCTATTACGATCAGGCCTATGTCCGCCTCTCCGATGGCGTGAACCTTTCGCCCGTCATCCAGGTCCGCACGGTCAGTTTCTCGCCCGACTCCAAGCCGACGGGCAACGCCCCGGACGGCATGCCCGATGCCTGGGCCACGGCCAACCTCGGTGCCTCCACGGCGCTGGGATCAGCGGACGCCGACGGGGACGGCCTGACAAATCTCCAGGAATTTCTCCAGGGCACCAACCCGAAGAATCCCAACTCCCGCCTGCTTTCGTCACTGTCGGGCACCACAAGCTTGCAATGGACGGGACGCGCTTTCGGAGCCTACCGGATTGAGCGCGCCGCCAGTCTCGTGAATCCGGTCTGGACCACCATCGGCATGCTGGCCCCCACGGCCGCGCCAGACTGCAAGTTCCTCCTGCCCGCCGCCGCCGGCGGTTCGGAATTCTACCGGGTCAGGACGTTGCCCTAAGGCGCAAACACTTTTAGGAAAACAACTTGTGGCTGACCTGTCCGATTTTCTCTCCGACGATGACTCCGGCCCGCTCACGCCCGAAAGTTACCAGAAGGCGGTGGATCAGGAGAGGCTGCACAACGCCCGGATTCTGAACCAGCTCCGGCTGGCGGGAGGTCTGCTGTTTGCGGGCGTCCTCCTTGTCTTCGGGCGGAAACTTCCGGCTGGCGGGAATGGGGAGCTGGTCCTGGTTTTGTCCTACGCAGCCGTCGCGCTGCTCCTCTGTTTTTTCAGCAGAAACCGGCCCCGCCTGTGCCTGGCCGGGGGCATGGTGGTTCCGTTTCTGGACATGCCGGTCGCGGCCTGGGCCCAGGCCATGGGGATGGCGTCCACGGACAGCCAGCTGGCGGTCGCCCATTTTACGGGTGGCATCCTGCTGTGCATGGTCCTTTTGGCCGCCATGTCGTTGCGGCAGTGGCAGATCTACACCGCGGCCGTCCTGGGCCTGGCCCTGGAGTGGAGGCTACAGGCCCTGGCCGATGATTCCCCGAGGGGGTTCGCCGGCACCCTGGTGCTGTTTGCCGCCGTCGCGGCGGTCTGCCTGGCGGCCCGGAAACGGCGGGTCTCCCTTGCGGCCAGTGTCTGCCACGAGCAGCTCAAGCGCGAGCGCCTGGGCCGCTACTTTTCGCCCCAGGTCTCGGCGGCGATCCTGGAGCACGGCGATGTGCTCAAGGTAGGCCTTTCCTTTGAGGTCACCGTGCTGTTCGCCGATCTTCGCGGTTTTACCAGCATGAGCGAGACGATCAGCAGCGAGGCCGCCGTCGCCATTCTGAACGAGTTTCTGGAGGAGATGGTCACGGCCGTGTTTGAGCATGGCGGGACGCTCGACAAATACCTTGGCGACGGTCTGCTGGCCTATTTCGGCGCGCCTCTGACCGAGCCGGCCCACGCGGACCGGGCGCTCAGCTGCGCCGTGGCCATGAAGGACCGGATGGAGCGCCTGAATCTAAGGCGCGTGAAACGAGGCGAGCCTTCCCTTCAGATCGGCATCGGCCTGCACTCGGGGCTCGCCACGGTGGGAAGCATCGGGGCTCCGCACCGCCGCGAATACACGGTGGTGGGCGACACCGTCAACCTGGCCTCCCGCATCGAGTCCCTGACCAAGGACTACGGGGAAACCATCGTCCTGACTCACGCCACGGTGGAGCGCATCCTGCCGGCCCGGGGTTTTGTTTTTCGGGTCATCGGTCCGGTTCCGGTCCGGGGCAAGGCCCAGCCGGTGGTGGCCTACGCGCTGCTGGGCAAAGAAGGGAAAACGGGAAACACACCGGCCGTGGCATCCTGAAGGCGGCTCACTCTTTCCCCGCCGGACGTTCGTAGTCGGAGTCGGAGACCCAGGAAGTCTTCAGTTTCTCCCCGGACATGAACCGCTCGTAGAACCCCACATGTCCCTTGTTGGCATGGAGATAGGAATCAAAGACGGCGCCCTGGCCGAAGCTGCGCGGATCGCCCTGCTCTTTCAATTCGGCGTTCATTCTGCCGCGCAGGGCCGACATGGGGACGGACTCGGGGGAGTTGAGCGCGAGGTTTTTCAGGCAGTCCGGGTCGGCCTTGAGGTCGTAAAACTCCTCGGGCGGGCGGAGCCCGAAGCACAGGGCCCAGAACGGGTCGGCCGGGTTGGAGTGGTGATCTTGCAGGATGAGCGTCTTGGTCGCCCCGGCGTCGCAGTCGAGATAACCGGTCTCCGGGTTTCCCGCCGGCCAGCGGCTGGGTTCCACATTGCTGAGGTAGAGGAAGTTGCCCTGGATGATGCCGCGCACGGGATACCCCTCGTCATGGGGCCGGCCGACATCGTTGCGCTCGCGGCCGATCAGCACGTGGTCGCGGGGCGGCCGGGCCTTGCCGGTGTTGCCGGGACGGAACACATCGGAAAGGGAGCGCCCCGCCGTGGCGGCCATGCCGGTCTGTTTCCAGTCCAGTCCGGCCACTTCCATCAGAGTCGGGGCCAGGTCCACGAAACTGACAAACTCCGCCACCTTTCGTCCCGGTGTGGCGATGCCTCCCGGCCAGCGCACCGCGAGTGGGACGTGGTTGGGCATCTGCCCGGTGTTACCCTTGCCCCGGGGGAAGGGCATCCCGTGGTCACTGGTGACGACGACGATGGTGTTTTCCAGCAGGCCGCGCCGGGCC
>JANOBW010000395.1:0-19978 GCA_031411855.1 Opitutia bacterium | reverse complement strand
ACCACAGAGACACAGAGGCACAGAGAGTGATCGCCAATGTGAGAATCGCCGCGTTTTACAGATGTGTTATGGATCACAGAATGGGAAGTCGTTTTACTCAAACAGCCTGCGTATAAGTATCACTCTCTGTGCCTCTGTGTCTTTGTGGTTAAAAAATGCCTTGGGGAGAGCTCCCTCAGCCCAATCAGGTTTATCTTCGCTGCGAAAGCAAAGAGCGCGTTTTTCCGAAGTTCGACACAGAAAAAACCGCCTCAGGAAGCCGGAGCGGAGAGCGTGACGAAAGGGACGCGAGGAGCGGAGCCAAGAGTTAGAAATCCCTCGAAGCCGGCGGAAGACGGGGCTTCCGGCATGCGGAAACCGGGACGTTCCAGGATTTCAAGGAGTTCGGGGGAGAGGAAGGAGGAGGTGTTCATGGCAGGGAAGGAGGTTCGGGGCGCAGTATGCCGGCGGTTTTTAAAGCCTTTGTGGGGACGGACCGGCGGAATTGTTAAGAAACGGAAAAGATGCGGACTTCCCTGCCTCCTCCCGGAAAACAAGGCGTTTCATCCGCGAAGCGCACGAATCCCCGCGAATTCAACGCGCCAAAGATTTGTGGCTAAAGCCTTGGCATTCAAGTTGATCAATTCGTGGCGGTTCGTGCGGTTCGCGGACCGAATGAATCGTTTTTTGCGCCAAATGAGGCTTTCCCTCCCTTCCAAAAGCTGTTCCTTCGCAACCTTTACCAACCATGCCTTCCACCATCGCCACCCTCCACACCAACCGCGGTGACATCGAGATCCGCCTCTTTCCCGAAGTCGCCCCCAAAACCTGTGAAAACTTCACCGGTCTCATCAGCAAGGGCTACTACAAGGGCGTGATCTTCCACCGTGTCATCCCCCAGTTCATGCTTCAGGGCGGCGACCCGACCGGCACCGGCCGGGGCGGCGAATCCCTCTGGGGCGGCAAGTTCCAGGACGAGTGCTCGCCCAAGGTGAAGTTCGACAAACCCGGACTCCTGGCCATGGCCAACGCCGGTCCCGGCACGAACGGCTCACAGTTTTTCATCACCACCGCCGCCACCACCTGGCTGCACATGAAGCACACGATTTTCGGCGAGGTCATCAAGGGCATGGATGTCGTTTCCCTCATCGAAAAGGCCCGCACCGGCCCCGGCGACCGGCCCATCGAGGAACAGAAGATCGTTTCCGCCAGCGTCCGCCAGGAAGCCTGAGGCATGACCGGAGAGACGCCCGCACTCACCAACGCCGGCTTGATTTCCCACTGGGGCCAGGGACCGGCCACGGTGCTGGCCCTGCATGGCATGACCGGCTGCGGTCTGGATTTCCCCGCCTTGAGCGTTGAAACACCCGCCCTGGGATCGGAAAGGTCCTGGGTGGCCCCGGATCTGCCCGGCCATGCCTCGCACCGCCCGGGGCCGGGCTCCCCGGTCGGCGCGGCCGGCCTCACCTGGTTCAGCACCCTGGACTGGATTGAAAACATCGCCCGCCGCCTCCGGTTCGAGGGTCGCGCCGTGCATCTGCTGGGTTACTCGCTGGGCGGCCGCATGGCCCTGGCCCTGCTGACCCGCTCGCCCCAGCTCTTTGATTCCGCCGTCATCATCAGCGCCTCGCCCGGCATCACCCGGCCCTCCCTCCGGGCCCAGCGGCGGGAGGCCGACAAGGCCTGGGCGGAAAAAGCGGAACACCTTCCGCTGGAGGAGTTTATGAGGGAATGGAAAGGCCAGCCCCTGCTCGCCGGACAACTCTCCCTCCCTGCCGCCCCGGACTCGCCGGACGCCATCGGCCGCCGGGAAAGACTCGCCTCCCACACGGGGCAAGGCCTGGCCTCGGCCCTCCGCGCCTTCTCGCCCGGCACAGCCCCGGCCGCGGCGGAGCGGATTCACTTTTACCACCCCACCCTGCTCGTCGCGGGAGAACGGGACCCCGCCTACCGGGCCCACGCGGCGGAGCTGGCGCAACGCCTGCCCTACCCGACCGTCCGGGTGGTTTCGGACAGCGGCCACGCCCCGCATCTGGAAAACCCCGGCTCGCTGGGTGATCTGCTGGCCGGCTTCTGGAAACTGCCCCACTGAAATCGAGAAAGGGCCGGGGCACGCCCGGAACTAAGTTCCAAGACGTTCCCCGGCCCGAAGTCCGCGGCATCCCTCAGGGCTGGCTCACGACCATGCGGACGAAGAGGGCTCCGGCGGTGAAGGGCAGGCGGATTTCATACTGGCCGGCGGCGTCTGAGACCACGGCTCCGTTCACGCCGTTGACCACATCGGTCCAGGTCGGCGAAGCGGGGCTGGGGGCGGTTTGAAATGTGACTGTGGCCGTTCCCAACACCGCGATATGGGGGACGCGGAGGACGAGCTGGCTGGCTCCGCCGCCCACGGGCGGTTCCGCGTGCGGTTTCATCACGGCACCGGCGTTCACCCCCTTGGGCGGGCTGCCCAGCACGTATTCGAGAAGGTTCGGGACGCCGTCGCCATCCGGGTCGGCGGCGGGGCCCGAGATGGCCGGATTGGCCGCCTCGGCCGGGCTGAACTGGCCTGATTGCCAGGAAACAAAGGGGTCAATCACGGTCACGATGGCGGCGGCGGAGTTAACCCCGCCGGTGGTGTTCGTCACGCGAACCCAGTAGGACTTGGTCGCGGTCAGGGCCGGGGTGGTGAAACTGGCGACCGTGGCGCCGGAGACCGGAGCGGTGGTGACTCCCGTGGCACCCTCAAACCATTGGTAGGCAAGAGGAGCGTCACCGGCGGCCACCACGCTCAGGGTGGCGGTGGCCCCGGAGTTGATGGAGACGGCGGCGGGAGGCGTGCTGATGGTCGGAGCGACCCCGCTGACGGTGACCACGGCGGCGGCACTGGTGGCCGTGTTGGTCACATTGCCCACGACCACCGAGTAGCTGCCCGCATCGGCGGCCGAGACCTTCGTGAGGGTAAGCCGGGCCGAGTTGGTGGCGTCAATGCCCGCGACCAGCTGGCAGTTGAAGAGGAAGTCGGAGGAGGTCACCGCCTGGTTCAGGCCATGGATGGCCAGCACGTTGCCCCCCTTGCGAAGCGAACCGAGAAACTGGGACACATCAATTTCGGTGTAGGCGATGGAGTCCGCCGCGGTGGCGGCGGTGGCGGCGCTGTTGAAAAGCAGGGTGGCGGGGTTGTTTCTCGCCGCGATCTGCGTGCCGTTGAGGAAGGCCACAAAACCGTCGTCGAACTGGAAGCGGAACTTCATGTAGCTCAAGGCCCGTCCCGCCGTGGAGAGGTCGAAGGGAATGCGGATGTAAACCGAGGTGGACTTGCCGGTGCCGCTCATCGTGGCCAGCGTGTTTCCCCCCGCCGCGATCTCGGGGTTGTAGTCAACCGTGGTGTTGGTGTCGTAGCCGATGCCCCCGGAGACCGGCGTCCAGGCGCTGTCGTCAAAGACTCCGCTGCCCCGCCACGTCGAGCCGATGTCCGTGGTCGAAGGGACAAAATACTTCCGGGGCGAGGTTTTGTCGGTCAGAATGCTCTCCGCCGTGGTCAGGACGGTGGTGCCTTTTTTCCAGGTGAAGGTGGCCCCGTTCGTATGGCCCACCACCAGCGAGACAAAGTCGCCGGGGGCAAAACTTCCGCCCGTGGGACTGGAACTCACCGTCGGGGCCGGCGGAGCCGTGATGACGACGGAAAACGGGTAAAAGGCGGAGGAGTGGCTGGAGTCAAAGGCCTGGATGCTCAGGCTGTAAGTGCCTGCGGTGGTGGGAGTTCCGCTGATAAACTGGGTGTTGCTGCTGACCGTGGCGGACTTGGTCATGCCCGGAGGGATCGTGCCCGACACATTGAACCCCGAAGCGGTGTCGCCGCCTCCGTATTTGTAGAGGAAAGTGAGAGGCACCCCGGCCGTCCCGCTCACGGTGAGGGAATTGGCCGTCGGCAGCACCTGGGTCACGGTCGAGGCGCCGGCCACGGTCTGGTAGGCGCCGAGCCCGGCAAAGGTCGCGACCGACCATTTGAGCACCTCGGAGACGTTCAGGGGCGAGAGGTCGCGGGCCTCCAGAAGCAGCTTCATCAGCGGCGTCCGCTGGATGAGAAGAAGAAGGGAACTGACCCAGCAGGAGATCATCCGCTGGCGGGGTCCGGACATGGCGAACCCGAGACGATTTAGTAAAATCATGGTAGAAAAGGAGTTTGGAGTTGAGGAACGCTTAGTTGCAGCCACACCCGCCGCCACCCACGCCGCCGCCGCCAAAGCTGGCCTCACGGGAGAAGTATCCGTGTTCGGTCATGGCCTTGTTGAGCGGATCGCGGTCGGGGGCCATGAGGGAGTCGGCCAGGTTGCCGCGTTCCCAGGGCTGGACCCGGACCAGCGAGGTCGAACAGCCCGAACCCAGCAGGCCCAGGGCAGTCAGAAAGAGAAGGATGGATTTTTTCATTTTAAAAATGGGAAAGGGATTCAGGAGGCGGGCTCGGCCAGAAGGGCCTCGATTTCCTTGACGTATTCCTCCTCGGTCTTGGCCCCCTTGAAACCGGTGTGAACCACGCGCACCGCCCCTTTGCGGTCAATGAGGTAGGAGGTCGGCATGGTGGCGGGTTTGAAAACCGGGACGACCTTGTGCTCGCGGTCGTGGACGATGGCGAAGGCGGGTTTCTGCTTCTTGAGAAACTCCTCGAACTTGGCCGGGGTCTCGTCCACGCCGATGGCGACAATCACGAGGCCCTTGTCCTTGTATTTCTCGTGGAGGCGGCCCAGGGCGGGAAAGGACTCCTTGCAGGGTCCGCACCAGGAGGCCCAGAAGTCCACCAGGACGACTTTGCCCTTGGTCTCGGGAACGGTGCCGGTGAGGGCAAAACCGGCGAGATTCGGCATCGCGTCCCCGGCCTTGAGCGGACCGGTCTCGGCGGCGCGGCCGACAAAGGCGAAAGTAAGGCCACAGAGGAGAAGGAGAAGACGCATGGGTGGGGTGGTTGGGGGATTGAGGGTTGCCGGAAGTGAAAGGAATCAGGCGGCCTTGACCTGGAGCCGGTTGAAGCCGGGAGAGGATTGGATGTCGCAGTCCGTCTGCACGCAGGCTTCGACGCCCCGGGCGCGGGAAACCATGGCCAGGCCATCGGCCGGTCCCAGGATGCAGGCGGTGGTGCTGTAAACGCCGGCCTCGACACAGGTGGGGGCGACGACCGTGACGGCGCGGACCCCCTTGGCGGCGGGCCAGCCGGTGCGAGGGTCGAGGATGTGGCCGTAGCGCACGCCGTTCAGCAGAAAAGAGCGGGCGTAATCGCCGGAGGCGGCCACGGCCTGGTCTCGCAGCCCGAGGCCCGTCCAGCAGGTGCCGGGCTGGCGGCCGTTTTCCACGCCCACATGCCAGAAGGGAAACTTGCCGCCGGTGCCCAGCGCGTAGAGGTCGCGGCCAAGGTCCACCAGGCAGTCGGCGAGGCCATGCTGGCGGGCGATCTGCGCCAGGCGGTCCACCGCGTATTCCTTGCCGAAACCGCCAAAATCAAGGCCCATGCCGCGCTCGGGAAGAAACACGGCCCCGGGGCGCCGTTGGACCTTTTTCCAGCCGGTGCGCTGGCGGGCCTGCTCGACCGCCTCGGCGGAGGGAAGCTGGGTGCGGGCGGTTTTCCAGTCCCACACCTTCAGGAGGGGCAGCAGGGTCGGGTCCATCAATCCTTCGGAAAGGAAATAAAGGCCGTCCGCCATTTGCAGGAGCCGCTCCATCTCCTGGTCCACCGGCACCCAGTCCACTCCGGCAAAGGCGTTCACGCGGGAGACAAGCGAATCCGAGCGGAAGCGGGAAAACCGGGCCTCAAAACCTTCCAGCCAGACCAGGGCCGCCCCGACAAACGTCCGGGCCTGCGCGTCGTCACGGGCCGTGAACTGGAGTTCGCAGGCCGTTCCCAGGGCGCGGAATGCCGCCTTGCGGACACCGTGGGTGTCAGGCGGAAACGCGTTGGCTGCGGGGACGGAAATCATGCGGGGCGGCGGGAAACGCTTAGAACTTGGCACCGATCCCGATGGTGTAGATGTCGGCGTCAATGTAGGCTTGGCTCGGCGAGGACTTGGAGCCCTGGCCGTTCATGCTGTAGCGCTCATAGGAGGCCGAAAAGGTGACGGTGTCGTTCAGTTTGTAATAAACGCGCAGGCCCCCGCTGAGCGCGTCAAAAGAGGACAGGCGGTAGTCGGCCGAGTAGTGGATACCGTCGCCACGGGGAAGGCCGGGGGGCGTTCCGATGGGCAGGTTGTCCAAAGTTTGGACGAAGAAATCGGCGGCGCACTGGTTGTAATAGCGGGCAAAGGGAACCACCTCCCAGCTGGAGCCGACCTTTTGGCGCCATTCGACCTGAAGCGTGTGGGAGTTTACCCCGTAGTCGTCGTGGGAGAAACGGTAGGTGGCGTCGGCCGCCCCGCGCAGGTTTTCAAAGAAATGGGTGACGCCGACCTGGAGCACCTCGCGCAGACGGGTGTCCGGCCGGTTTTCGCGGTAGGGATTGATGACCGGGATGTTGATGAATGAACCGGGATTGCCTGGATCCGGAATGGGAACCAAGTCCGTGCGCTGGACGACCTTGTAGGGGTCGGAGAGGAAGCCTTCCGAGTAGCCGATGGTCAGACCGGCATTGAAGACGGTGTTTTTGTCAAGGATTTGGGAGACTCCCAGATAGGCGTCGTAGGACTCCTTTTTCAGACGGCCGGAACCGGGGAACCGGGTGTCCACCGAATCATCCAGAAAGTTGAAGCCGAGGTTCAGGGTGGTGTTCTTTTGATTCAGTTCCCAACTGTCGCTCAGCGCATACCCCCGGGAAAGATAGTCGCTTTCCTCACTGCGGGAAAACTCCGCCTCCACCGTGTGGTCGCCAAACTTGTGGGAGACGGCCCCCATGAAGGCGCGGCGGATTTCCGGGTGGATCTGGTCGAGAAAAGGAAGGCCGCTGGTGGGGTCGGGCAGGACGCCCGAGGGGGTCGCCCCGGTGATGCCGTCATACAATCCCTGAAACTTGACGTTGGTGCCTTCGCTGATCTGGAGCTGGCCCCGGACATAATGGGAATCAATCAGCATCCGGTGGTCGCTTTCCTGGTAACGCTGGAATCCGTAATCAAGACGGTTGCCTTCGGCCCTTAATTCCCCCGGGCGGAGCGTGGAAAGGAAAAGGAGGCTGAGGACCAGGGTGCGGCGGGGTTGCATGATGTGAGCTTGGACAAAGCATAACACATCAACATGAAATCGAACCACAGTGAACTTGAAAAATAGTTAACTGTGGCCGAAAGGTTGGACGCGTAAAGCCAGCCGGGACCGCCGCTTCACCATCGCCACAAACAATTGATAAACAAAATGTTAAATTGTAAAAAATGGGCGGGTGAACCCCACCTCATTTTAATCCGCCAACACCAGGCTCGGAGCGAATGCCAATTGATTATTTTTCATCTTTTTGGTTCCGGGTTCGTCCACCCACGCCGCAAAGGCGATCATCCCGGCGTTGTCACCCGTGTGCTTCGGCAAGGCCGCCACCAGGGGCAGATTCTGCCGGGCCGCCACCTCACCGAAAACCTCCCGCAGGCGCCGGTTATTGGCCACGCCGCCGCTCAGGCCCAGGCTCCGGAAACCGCCTGCTTTCAGGCTTTGGGCCGCCTTCCGGGCCAGCACATCCACCACCGCCTCCTGGTAACTGGCGCAGAGGTCCGGCAGGCGCGCGGCCAGCTCGCCGTCGGCCATTTTTTCCAGGCGGTAGCGCAGGCTGGTCTTCAGCCCGGAAAAGCTGAAGCGGGGCTCGGCGGTGTCCAGGCAGGCCCGGGGGAAATCAAAGGCCTTCCGGTCCCCGGTCAGGGCCGTTTTTTCCACGAGGGGACCGCCCGGATAACCCAGGCCCATCAGCTTCGCCCCCTTGTCCAGGGCCTCCCCGGCGGCATCGTCCAAGGTCCCTCCCAGGACGGTGAGGCGGCGGTCGGAATCAATCGTGAAGAGGATCGTGTTGCCCCCGGAAACCAGCAGGCCGAGGTGCGGCAGCAGGGCGTCCAGACGGGCCTCGAATCCGGCCGGATCCTCCCCGTGGACCGGGATGAAGGGGGACCAGGCGTGACCGCGCAGGTGATTGACGCCCAGAAGATTGCAACGATAGGCCAGGGCCAGCGCCTTGGCCGTGGCGATGCCGAGGGCCAGGCAGGCCGCCAGTCCCGGGCCCCGCGTCACCGCCACGGTTTCGGGGACAAAGTCCGCCAGGGCGGGGCGCGCCGCCGCCAACAGGGCCGGCAGGTTGCGCAGGTGCTCCCGGCTGGCCAGATCAGGCACCACCCCGCCGTAAAGGGCGTGCAGATCAATCTGGGTGTGCGTCCACTCCCCCACCAGGCCGACTTTCGGGTCGAAGAGGGCCAGCGAGGATTCGTCACAGGAACTTTCCAAGGCAAGGATCATGGGACGAACATCGAACGTTGAACTTCGAACGTCGAACGTTGAATGAGGCGACACCAACAAAGCCCCGGTCACCTTTCTCCCCTCGCTTTCTGACTTCGACGTTCAAAGTTCAAAGTTCTGCGTTCAACGTTCGCCCCCAGCCTTTTAGCCCACCCCCGTTGACAACCGTCCCCGCCTGTGCCTGTTAACACGCTCTTATGGCCAAACTCGGCGTTCTGTTAATGAATCTCGGCTCTCCGGACTCCCCCTCGGTCCCGGATGTCCGGCGTTACCTGCGGGAGTTTCTCACCGACGCCCGCGTCATTGACCTCCCCGTCGTCCGCAACTTCGTCGTCCCCGGCATCATCCTGCCGACCCGCCCGAAACGCTCCGCCGCCGCCTACGCCAGCATCTGGACGCCCGAGGGTTCACCTCTCATCGTCATGAGCAAACGCCAGCGGGCCCTGCTCCAGGACAAGGTGGATTTCCCCGTCTTCCTCTCCATGCGCTACGCCAACCCCTCCACCCCCAAGGTGTTGGGCGACATCGTCAAGGAGGGCGTCACCGACCTCTACGTCATCCCGCTCTACCCGCACTACGCCATGTCCAGTTGGGAAACGGCCGTCGTCCAGGTCCGCGAGGAGGCCGCCAAACTGGCCCCGAAGATGAGGCTCACCGTCATGGCCCCGTTCTACCAGGAGCCCGGCTACATCAACGCCCTGGTGGAAAGCGCCCGCCCCCACCTGGCCCAGGACTACGACCTCCTCCTCTTCAGCTACCACGGCATCCCCCGCCGCCACCTCTGCCTCGGCGATCCTTCCAAGGCCCACTGCCAGAAAGTGGAAAACTGCTGCTTCGTCTCCTCCCCCGTCCAGGCCACCTGCTACAAACACCAGACGCACAAGACGACCGAGCTCTTCGTCAAGGCCGCCGGCATCCCCGAAGGCAAATGGATGCAGTCCTTCCAGTCCCGCCTCGGCAAGGAAACCTGGCTCGAACCCTACACCAACGTGACCCTCGAAAAACTCGGGAAAGCCGGCAAGGTGAAGAAGCTCCTCGTCATGGCCCCCGCCTTTGTCACCGACTGCCTTGAGACCATTGACGAACTCGCGGTGGAAGGGGCCGAGGAGTTCATCCACGCCGGGGGAGAGAAGCTCACCCTCATCCCCTGCCTCAACGACCACCCCGCCTGGATCACCTACCTCCATGGCCGCGTCCGGGAATGGCAGGAAAGCCACACCCACGCCTGAAACGGGCCATGAAGCGCCGCCCCCTCAGCCGCCTGGAAAACGCCCTCGAACCCTTCGCCGTCTCCGGCCTGGGCTATTACCTCGTCATCGGTCAGGCCGCCGTCTGGCTGCTGGGGCTCTTCCGCCCCTCCTTCCCTTTCTTTCTCCAGCTCGATTTCGCCCGCATGTTCGGGCATCATGAGTGGTGGCGGGCCTTCACCTTCGTCCTCGCCCCTCCCCTGCCCGGCGCCCCGTTCAGTCTCAGCCACCTCTTCATGATCTTCGGGTGGCTCTTCTTCTGCACCATGACCATCGCGCTCGAAGGGGTCTGGGGGAAACTCCGCGCCAACCTCTTCCTCCTCCTCTGCTCCGGCTTCATCGGCCTCGGAGCCTGGGTGGACTACCACTTCCTCATCGGCCAGGAAGGCTCCGAAATCCTCGCCCTCGCCGTCGGTTTTTACCTCTTCGAATCCGTCTTCCTCACCTTCGCCTACCGCTTCCCCGACTACCCCGTCCGCCTCTTCTTTGTCCTCGAAATCAAGGTTGCCTGGATGGCCTGGGCCGTCTGGGCGCTCATGCTCCTCAACGCCCTCACCTCCCTCGCCGTCGTCCCCCTCTTCCTCGGACTCCTCCTGCCCTTCCTCATCGCCAACGGACACGACCTCTGGACCCGCCACCTCCGCCACCGCCTCCGTCCCAAACACGATCTGCTCACCCCCGACGAAGCCACTCCCGGCGAGGACGACGCGCCCCCGCCCCTGCCCCTCGCCGACGGCTTCGAATGGTATTACGAGGACGACGAAAAACCCCTCGGCCCCGTCTCCTCCCAGGCCCTCCTCGACCTCCTCAACCTCGCCGAAATCAGCCCCGCCACCCGCATCTGGCGCAAAGGCATGGAAGATTGGGAACCCCTCCTCCAACGCCCCGAATTTGCGTCTGTTCTCCCCGGCCGGAAACCTGTCATCTAAACCACTTTCCTACATCCCATGAAGAAAACCAACACACTGCTCCTCGCGGCCGTCCTGGCGGCCTCCGTTCCAGCCCTGGCCGACACCGTCGTGACCACCGACGGCGCCCGCCTCATCGGTAAAATCACCAAGGTGGACGGCGGCGAGATCGTCCTCAAGACCGACTACGCCGGCACCCTCACCATCAGCCAGGCCAAGGTCGCCTCCTTCACCACGGACGCCGTCATCAACGTGCGCACCAAGTCCGGCGACACCGTCCAAGGCCAGATCACCGAGGCCAACGGCACCATCACCGTCAAAAACGCCTCCAGCAGCCTCACCACCAAACCCTCAGAAGTGGCCTCCGTCTGGGCCGCCGGCGACAAGGATCCCGCCATCGCCTCCCTGGAGCGCCGCTGGAAATACCGCGCCGACGCCGACCTCTCCAAAAAGACTGGCAACACCAAATCCGACTCCTACGCCGTCGGCCTCGTCGCCAAGCTCGAAAGCAAGGACGACGCCTTCAAGATCTACGGCTCCTACAACTACGCCAGCCAGCGCAACGTGCGCACCTCCGATGAGACCAAGGGCGGCGTGGACTACCAGGCCTTCTTCTCACCCGTCGTCGGCTGGTATGTGAAGAGCGAACTCGAGAAGGATGACTTCGAGGCCATCAAGCTCCGCTCCACCACCGCCGGCGGTCTCAGCTACCGCCTCCTCACCGAGCCCAACCACAAACTCTCCGCCCGGACCGGTTTGAGCTTCCGCTATGAGGACTACGATGTCGTCCCCGCCTTCTCCGACAGCAACTTCGGTCTCAACTTCGGCCTCTCCCACGAGTGGAAGTTCGCCAAATGGGCCGTCCTCCGCAACGACGTGGAATACACCCCCAGCTTCGACGATTTCAGCAACTACCTCATCACCCACGACTCCGGCGTCGAAATGCCCCTCGGCCTCTCCGACTTCTGGAAACTCCGCCTCGGTGTCCACCACGACTACAACTCCCAGGCCCGTCCCGGCCTGAAGGACCTCGACACCACCTTCTACGCCAAGCTGATCCTCGACTGGGAATAAACCCCGGAAAAACCCAGCTTGCACCAAGGCCCGGACTCACCTCCGGGCCTTTTTTTGCGCCCGGACGGGACGGCCCCAGCCTTACGGACGCGGCCAGAAGTAATACCAAGAGCGCCTGGTTTTTAGACCGTCTCGCTGCCGACTTTTCTATCACCGCCTCCGGCGCACCTTTGGAAGGGGAAGTTTGGCCGTCTTCCCAAGGGCTCTCAGGCCTTCTTTTTCCAGGCCGCGAGGGCCTCGTTTTTGAGCGAGGTCACATCGCCGCGGCCGTTCTTGGTGATGACCTTGCCGTCCGCGCCGATGATGATGAGGGCGGGAATGCCGTTGACCTCGAAGCGCTTGGCCAGGGTGTCCTTGGCGGCGTTGCCGTAGGGGACGGCGGTCCACTGCATCTTGGTCTCCTCCATGTAGCCCTTCATGGCGGCGGCGTCCTTGTCAAAGCTGACAAAAACGACCTCAAACTCGGCGGCGTTGGCATCGCGAAACTTCACCAGTTCGGGCGTGAAGGCGCGGCAGGGAGGGCACCAGTGGGCCGAGTAATAGATGCCCACGATCTTGCCCTTGAGAGCGTCCTTGGAAACCTTCTCGCCCTTGGCGTTGACCAGTTCGGCGGGGATGAGATCAAGCGGGGAGGCCGTGGAGGTCTCGGCGGCTTTGGTTGGCTCCGGGGCGGCGGCAGCTTCTTTCGTGCCGGAGCCGGAGATGGCGGAGACGGCGAAGGGCAGGCTCAGGGCGGAGAGGGCGAGGAGGAGTTTGGTTTTCATGGCAGGAGTGTTTAAGGAAATGGGTTGAGTAAACAAGCGTAGGGATATCCCCTTTCGGCCTGTCACGGAAGCGGATTTTTCATTTCACCGACAACTCAAACGGAGGCAACGACTTGAGTTTCGCCACCGTGGCGTCGTCGAGGTCGTAGCCGAGCTTGGAGAAGAACCCGCTCACATCCTTTTTGGCAAACTGGCTGTAACGCAGGACAAACAGGCGCTGCTTCTCGCCGACGGAAAGTTTCTGCGAAATGGGGTCGAGGATGTAGGAGCGGAGGGTGTTGCGGAGCGGGTCCCACCCATGGGCGCGGATGAGCGCGACAAAGGGGGCGAGCTGCTCGAAGGGGCCCATGTCGGGGCGTTCGGCCAGGCGTTTTTTGAGGAGCCCTTCCAGATCCTTCATGGCCCCGTGCCCCTGGCCGGTGGGAAGGCCCACGTGTTTCTCCATGCAGTAGAGGGAGAAAAAATTGACCGTGACCTCGGTCTGACCGGGGAAGCTCCAGTCCGGGTTCTGGTGGTTGTGGCCCAGCTCGTGGAAGAACCCCCAGTTGCCCTGCTTTTTAAGTTTTTCCAGATCGGTGAGCTCGGGAGCCGAGACCATCAGGCACATGAAAGGATACCCCGAGTGCATGAAGCCGGCCGAAATCTGGCGGTCCGGCACCATCCGCTCCGGGGCCCAGCGCTCCAGGCCGATCAGGTCGTCCTCGCAGGCCAGGGCGCGGTCCCACCACTCCAGAAGCGGGCGCGGGTCCTTCACCCCGCGGAGCTGCGAGGTCTGCACATGGAGGATGGCGCTTTTGCCCACCAGGGTGCCCCAGGGGGCGGGGTTTTTCTGGGATTTGGCCCAGCTTTCGGGCGTGTCGTTGCCGAGGATGAAAAGGGGGGCCGCCACGGCGCCGGAGAAAGTCAGGCGGGCCCGGTTGGTGCCGGGGGACTTTTTGGCCGGGGCATCGCTGCCCACCTCGATAAACAAGTGGCCGCCAAAGGC
The DNA here is from genome assembly GCA_031411855.1 of Opitutia bacterium. Taxonomy (GTDB): domain Bacteria; phylum Verrucomicrobiota; class Verrucomicrobiia; order Opitutales; family JANOBW01; genus JANOBW01. Next base: position 6,636 of record JANOBW010000395.1, on the reverse strand, counting down.
GTTGGCGATGGGATTGGCCCCCTGTTTGAGGGTGAACACGCGGGTGATGACGGGGAAACGTTTCCAGGAGGTGATCTTCTCCCCCATCAGGCTGTCGCGGTGGCTGCCCACCACGATTCGGACCGTGCGGTTCTTTGGCAACTCGTCGGCCTGCACCGTGATGACCTCGCCCGGGGCGGCGTAAAGACCCGTCTCCTGCCAGACGTTGAGACCCGTGGCCCCGCGGGGCGTGCCGGGTTTGGAGGTGTCCCAGCGGTGGATCAGATCGGCGTCGTAACTGACCGAAACCTTGGCCACCCGCTCGGCCGAGGCGGGCGCACCGGGGAAGTCGGCCGCCGAAGGATGGGCCTTAACCTCCTCGGGCGGAAGGGCTTGGTAGGCCTTGACCAGGTCCGCAAACTCGCGGCGCTCCGCCGTCTCGGCCGAGGCGGGAAAAGGCTTCTTGTCCGTCGGGGCGATGGCCTCGGCCAGCTGCCGTATTTCCTTCGGAACCGAAGGAACGCCCCAGAGAGGCAGGCAGGTGGCAAACGAGAGCAGGGGCAGGAAAACGCGGCGCATGGTGTAAACCATTTAAGAACAGGGCCACAGGCAACCGTGTTCCGGCGCCGCCTCAGAAAATCACACCACAGACACGAAGCAGGCCCCAACTTGGAGGGAGCCGGTCTTAAGTCACATCACCACCCCGGCCGGGACCGCCTGGCTGACGGAAATGAGCCGGGCCTGTTTCTCGGCCTGGGACAACGCCCCAAACTGCTCCAGCGTGACGGCCTGCTCGATGGTGAGCTTGTCAATTTTGGTCCGGCGGAGCGCCGCCAGGTGGGCCCCGCACTGAAGGCGGTCCCCGAGGTCCTTCGCGACGCTGCGGACGTAGGTGCCTTTCGAGCAGGCGAGACGGAAATCAAGGTCGGGCGTCTCCCACCGTTTCAATTCGAACTCGCTGATGCGGATGAACCTGGGCTCGCGGACAATCTCCTCGCCCTGCCGCGCCAACTTGTAGAGCGGCACGCCGCCGATCTTGATGGCGGAAAACATCGGGGGAATCTGGTATTGGTCGCCCAGGAATCCGTTGAGCGAGGCGCGGACCTCTTCCTCGGTGAGCGGCGGGACCGGACGCGTCGTGGTGATCTGGCCCTCGGCGTCGCAGGTGTTCGTCTCCTCGCCCAGCCGGATCGTCCCGGTGTATTCCTTGGCCAGGCTCATGAGAAACTGGGAGGCCTTCGTGGCCTTGCCGACCAGCACGATCATCAGGCCGGTGGCCATGGGATCGAGGGTGCCGGCGTGGCCGATGCGTTTCATCTGGGTGAGGCGGCGCACCCGGTCCACCACATCGTGGGAGGTGATGCCGGACGGTTTGTCCACCAGGAGGATGCCTTCAAGTTCGGTCATGCGAAACCGGCAACCAAACCCGCCCGGGACGGCGGGGGAAAGCTTGAAACGCGGCGGGCCTGAAAAACGCGGCCAGGCCCGGAGGGGCGGCGGACGCTCAACGCCGGAAAAACCAACCGGGGGCCCGGCGCTGGGCCGCATAGAGACTGCCGGGGCCGCCGGCCAGAAAGGCCGCGACACAGGCGCAGGCCACCAGCGGCGCATGGGACACGCCGAAGAGTTCCACGCCCATGACCATGCAGGCCAGGGGCGTGTTGCTGGCCCCGGCGAAGACCGCGACAAAACCCAGCCCCGCCGCCAGGTCCACCGGCAGGCCCAGCGGGACGGCCAGCGCATGCCCCAGCGCGGCCCCGACAAAAAACAGGGGCGTGACCTCCCCGCCCTTGCAGCCGGCGCTGAGCGTGAGGACGGTGAGCAGCCCCTTCCAAAGGAAGGCCAGGGCGGGAATTGGTTCGTTCACGAAACAACTTCCCAGCGTCAGCGCCCCCGGCGCGGATGGCAGCGTGCCCAGGCCGAGGTAGGCGTCGGTCCCGAGCAGAAGGGTCAGGGCGAGGACGGCGACGGTTCCCGGAAACGCCTTCAGCCAGAAGGGTTTGAGCTTGGCCAGAAGTTTCCCGAAACCATGACCTCCCGCGAGAAACAGCCGGGCCGCCAGACCACAGGCCAGACCCACGGCCAGGGCCCGGGCGTAATCAAGCGGCGCGGCCGCAACCGGTGCGATGCGGTAGGCCGAGTGCGCCGCCCCCCAGGCATGGCAGACCCGGTCCGCCAGAAACGAGGCGGCCAGGCAGAGGGGCAGCGCGGAGGCGCGGAAACGGCCCACCGTGAGCACCTCGGCGGCAAACACCGCCCCGGCCACCGGCGTGCCGAAAATGGAGCCAAACCCCGCCGCGACCCCGGCCATGAGAATCATCGGGTGGCGCTCAGCCCGCACCTTGCACCAGGCCAGGACCGCCCCGGCGATGCCCCCGCCCATCTGCACCGCCGTGCCCTCGCGGCCGGCCGAGCCCCCGCACAGGTGCGTCAGCAGCGAGCCGCCCAGCACCAGGGGAACCAGGCGGAACGGCACGCCCGCGCCGGGTTCGTGGATGTGGTCAAGGATGAGGTCGGTCCCCCGGCCTGATTCCCCGCCAAACCGGCGGTAAACCAGCAGCGTGGCGAGGGCGCAGAGCGGAAGCAGCCAGATCAGCCAGCCATGTTCAAACCGGACCCGCGTGACGGCGTCCAGGCTCCAGAGGAAAAACGCGCTGGCCGAGCCCGACAAAAAGGCGACCAGCCCCACCAGGGCCGTCCAGACCGCACACGCACGCAGGAAGGGGGCCAGGGCGGACGGCGGCGGGTTCATCGAAACGAAAGGGAGGCCGGCTTTTCCGGCAGAAGACTCACCACATCGGGATATAACGCCGCAAATCCTCCATCCATCGTGGCCACGCGGGCTCCATGCCGACGGGCCAGGGCGGCCAGCCACGCATCCGTGATTTGCCGGTGCCCGGTCAGCCCCTCATGGGCCACGTCCAGATAGGAAAAACCATCCTCCCAAAAGACATGGTCAGCCTGTTGGACAAACTCGGCCAAAGCCGCCCAAGCCGCTCGGGCCGAGGCACTTCCGGAGGTTTGCATGTGCAGACGAAGGAGGGTTCCCTGTGTCACCGCGCAGGTGGCGAAAGGAGCGGTGAGTTTGTCAAACCAACCGAAAGCCCGTTGATGGTGCGGATGGGTCCGCACGCAAATCGCCACCAATACGTTGCCATCAAGCAGCCATGTGGTCGGTTTTTTGGAAGCGGACATGCGACCATTCAGGGGACCATCTTGTCCTCATCGTCAAGCATGTCCTCGATGTCTTTTTCGGTCAGCGGCCGCCCCGGGCTGACCAAAAAACGCCGCCGGCCGGTGGTGCGGAGAAGACCGGTCTTGGGATCGGGCACGTAGTGGATGGGCACCTCCTCTTCAACGCCGCCGTAAGTGACAGCCTTGGGAGGGGTGATGCCCATTCGCATGAGTGTGTTTACTTCTTTGCTGATCGTGGTTTTACGGGCCTTGGCGCGGGCCACCACGATTTCGTAAAGATCGGATTCGAGGGTGATGGAAAGTCTCATACCGTCAACATGGTGCAGTGGTGCAGCGGTGTCAAGATGCGCTTCAAAGACCAATTTCAGCCTCAACTCTCCGGATACTTCGCCAGATGCGCCTTCACCTCGGTCAGGAAACGGGGAAGGAAGTCGGCCAGTTTCCCATCGGTGTTGAACCCGGCGGCGGCGGCGTGTCCCCCACCCCCGAACTTGCCGGCCAGCAGGTCCACCCGCATGGCCGAGGTTTTGGCCCGGAGGCTGCCCTTGATCTTGCCTTTGCGCTCCTCCAGGAAGGCACCGATTTCGACACCGTCTATGCTGCGGGTGTAATCCACCAGGCCCTCGCTGTCCTCGCGGAGGGTTTTGGTCTCCTTGTAAACGTCCTCATTGAGCACGCCGTAGCAGAGTTTGCCGCCGTGCTCATAGCGCAGGGTGGCGAGAAACTTCTGGAGGAGTTCCATCTTGGAGCGGGTCTCGCGGTCATAGAGCAGCCGTCCCGCCTCCACCGGATCGGCCCCAAACTGGAGAAGCCGTCCCGTGATCTCAAAAGTGCGTCCCGTCACGCCGCTGTGGCGGAACTGGCCGGTGTCCGTCGCGATGCCGAGGTAGAGGGCCTGGGCCGTGACGGCGTCAATCGGCAGGTTATGATCCAGGAACAGCCCGGCCAGGATCTCGGCCGTGGCGCAGGCGTCGGTGTCGAGCATGTTGATCTCGGCGAACCGGGGATTGCTCAGGTGGTGGTCCACCATCGCCAGGCTCTTGGGAAAACGCTGGCCCACCTGCATGCCGGTGCGGTTGGCCTCGGCGCAGTCCACGTGGACGGCCTGGCGCGCGGGCTCAAAGGCAAGGGTGTCGTGGTTGTGGAAAGGCGTGTCGCCAATGAAGTTGCGGAGCAGGCGGGGGACGACGTCGTTGTTCAGGCAGACGGTGTCGGGCGCCACGCCGGAGGCGCGGAGCACGCGGCAGAGCGCGACCTGGGAGCCGATGCAGTCGCCATCGGGGCGCATGTGGCCGATGACGGCAAGTGACTGTCCACGAACGGCTTCAAGAAAGCGGGTGAACTCGGCGGCGAGTTTGGGAAAATACATGGTGCAGGGTCACGCTTGGATGAGAACCGCGGGACTCCAACAACAAAAACACCGCCGGCTCCCCTTCCCCGCCGGCCGCCACGGGGAGTCATCCCGGGGCCGATGCGGGGCACGGCGGTTGCCTCTTGAATTCCGCCGCGCCTGCGCCCACGTTCCCACCCATGCGCACCGCCAGCATCGAACGCTCCACCAAGGAGACCAAAATCCGCCTCAGCCTGAACCTCGACGGTTCCGGCACTTCCAAGGTGGACACCGGGATCGCCTTCTTCGACCACATGCTCGACCTGCTGGCCCGCCACGCCCTTCTCGACTTGGAAGTCAAGGCCGACGGCGACATCGCCGTGGACTACCACCACACCGTCGAGGATGTGGGCATCGTTCTCGGCCAGGCCATCAGACAGGCCCTCGGCGACAAGGCCGGCATCAACCGCTACGGCTCCTTTCTCCTGCCCATGGACGAGACCCTCGCCCAATGCGTGGTGGACCTCGGGGGCCGCGCCCTTCTCGTTTACAAGGCCGATGTGCCCCACCCCTACGTCCGGGACTTCAACATCTACCTGGCCCGCGAGTTTTTCCAGGCCGTGGCGAACAACGCCGCCGCCAACATCCACTTAGAACTGCGCTACGGCGAGGAGCCCCACCACGTCTGCGAGGCCCTCTTCAAGGCCTTCGCCCGCGCGCTCGACCAGGCCAAGCTGGTCAACCCCCGTCTGGGCGGACAACTGCCCAGCACCAAGGGCGCGCTTTGAGGCAGCGAGTCTCGTAGGGCTGGCCCTTGTGGCCATGCCGCCGAAAACCGAAACGCAACCGCAAGACTCCCATGCTTTGGCGGTCCGGCCGCAAGGCAGGTTCCATCGCCGTTCAAAATCAGCGCCTTGAGGCGATCACACCCTCTTGCACGAGACGCGCGGACAGCTTCAGGGCCGATTCGCTGCGGTTCATGATGTAGAGGTGGACACCCGGCACCGGAACACTGCTTTTCAACAGGTCTCGCACCTGATCAAAGGCCCAGTCCACCCCCACCTTGGCCTGCGCGGCCAGATCGTCGCCGGCCTGGGTCAGGCGGTTTTGCAGCCCCACCGGGATGGCCGTCCCGCACATCACGCAGAGACGGTTCAACTGCGCCAGGGAAAGCACCGGCATGATGCCGGGGACAATCGGGACGGTGATGCCGGCCCGGCGGGCGCGGGAGACAAAGTCGAAATAATAGCGGTTGTCGAAAAACAGCTGGGTCGTGACGAAATGGGCGCCCTGGGCCACTTTCTGCTTAAGATGTTGAAGATCAACTTCCGCCGAGATCGCCTCGGGATGTTTCTCCGGATACCCGGCCACCCCCATGCAAAACTCGGAAAACTCCCTGCCCACCATGGCCACGAGCTCGCTGGCATGGCTCAGGCCATCGGCCACGGCGCGGAAGGTGGCCTGCCCTTTGGGCGGGTCGCCACGCAGGGTCATGAGGTTGCGGAAACCGCCGTCGCGCAGGGTTCCCAGGACGGACCGAAGCTGTTCCTTGGTCGCGCCCACGCAGGTCAGGTGCGGCATGACACAGAACCCATACTCCTCGCGTAACTTCTTGGCGTAGAGCAGGGTGCGCCCCTGGGTCGCGCCGCCGGCCCCGTAGGTGATGGAGACAAAATCCGGGGCCAGGCCCTGTTTCAGCTCGCCTGCGGCCGCCAGGATCTGCTTGCCTCCCTCGTCGTCCTTCGGCGGAAAAAATTCCACCGAAAGCACCGGGGTGCCACGGGTCAAAAGTGAGGCGATGGGGCCGTCAGGTTGCATACATATCAACGTATGGGGATGCGTTGATATGAAGTAAAGCTGTTTCCATTGTTAGCTCCCCAAACTCTTGATTTTAACGAGAATAATCGGTCATTTGCGTTTCGGAGGCTTTACAAAGACAGACAACCCATTTTCCTTAACGATGGCGCATACATCAGACTCAGACTCTGTCATACACGCCAAACCCAAGCTAACACCAATGAAAGAACTAAACGTCGATCTCGAGATGCTTTGCATCGCGCTCGAAAACCATACCAAGGACACGGAGTTCCACCTCGACCTCCAGACGGGGGAACTGCTCATGAAGCACCAGG
>JANOBW010000394.1:0-19103 GCA_031411855.1 Opitutia bacterium | reverse complement strand
ACACCTCCTTGTCCAGCCGGTGCACCACCCAGAGCCGGGAGCCCAGCTCGGCCTCCAGGAGGGCCTGGAGGCATTCGGTGTCGCCCGCGCGCTCGGGGATGGAGGCCAGGCCGACGGGTTTGGCGGCGGCCAGCCAGGTGGTGTCGAGACGGTGGAGAAGGGGGGGGGACAAGGCAAATTATGAGTTAAGAGTTATGAATTATGAAAACGAGGCAAGTTGTTGAATAAAAACGTAATGCGATATGCATCACCTTCATAATTCATACTTCATAATTCATAATTTGAATGCGCCTCAGTGGCAGCCGCAGCCGGTGCCGCAGCCCTCGTCAAAACCGTGGGTGTGGCCATGGGAAAGCTCCTCGGCCTTGGCGGCGCGAATGCCCTTGATGGTGACGTCAAACGTGAGGGTCACGCCGGCCAGCTCGTGGTTGCCGTCGAGGGTGACCTGGTCGCCCTCGACCTTGCTGACGGTGAAAACCTGGCGGCCCATCGGGGTCTGGCCGACGAGTTGGAAACCGACCTCCACCTCCATGCCGGGGGGGAGGTCGGAGCGGGGCACGCGGACGATGAGCTCGTCGCGGCGCACGCCGTAGCCTTCCTCCGGGGCGATGGTGACCTTGAGCTGGTCGTCCACCTTTTTGCCTTCGAGGGCCTTTTCCAGGCCGGGAATGATGTTGTTCATTCCCTGGATGTAGGCGAGCGGCTCGCGGCCCGAGGAGGTGTCGAGCACGGTTCCGGCGTCGTTGGTCAGGGTGTAGTCTATGGCGACCACGGAGTGTTTGGCGATAATCATGACGCCGGACAGGACGCCCGGGAGAGAGTCCCGGGGCAAACGAATTGCGGACCTTTTTTGCGCGGCCGCCGGCCCCGCCTCAGGGATGGCGGCTCAGGCGGTGCTTGTAACGCAGGGACAACTCGTGGTTGCGCGCGTCAAAGGCGGCGGAGGAAGGCTCCAGCCAGGCCGGCACCGGGTATTCGTTCGTCAGCATGAACTCGACAGCCTCAAGTTGCAACTGGCTGAGCAGCATGGAATTGGCCAGGTGCGTGTAGGCGCCCAGGTAAAGCTGCTTGCCCTCGATCTCAAAGGCCCAGTCGCCCTTTTCCGGGTGGAGGTTGTCGAGGACATAGTCGGCCTTCTCAAACAGCCGGGAGAGGCCTTCCGGCGGCTTCCGGGCCTTGGAATAGGACACTCCGGTGACGGCCACCACATAGGCCCCGTGGTTCTGGGCCTCCTGGCAGACCTCGATGCTCATGCGGTCGGTGCCGCTGTCGGACACGACCACCACGACCTCCCCGGCCAGAAGCTCGTATTGAAAGTCGTGGTGTTTCACCAGGCCCGTGCCGTAGCCGTTGATGACATCCAGCCAGTTGTCGCCCGAGTGGGCGATCAGGCTGACCGGGGCCAGCCCGTGGGGACGGTTGGTCGAGGCGGCGGCGATGTGGTCGTTGTGACCCACGCCGAAGACGTGCAGGATCCCGCCCTGACTGATGGACTGGCCGACCTTTTCGCCGGCCTTGGCCAGCATGGCGCGGTTGGTCTCGGTCACCTTGGTGAGATATTCGCCGACAATCTTCTGGTAGTGGAGGGAAAGGTCCATGGCGTAACCCTCAACGCATAAACCGTGCCGGAGCGAGGGGGAAGTTGCCGAAAGGCCCGCGCCCGCGCTTGGCAAGGGCCCGCCGATCGCTGTGAGTGGCCCTGTGCCAAGCGCCCTGACCGACTTCAACCTTGCCTCCCTCGAAGAGCTTTTCTCCGGGTGGGGGGTGAAGCGCGCGCACGCCGGGCGCGTCCTGCGGGCCTTTTACGAAAACGGCGGCGAACCCCTGGACCTCGGCGCCTTGGAACTTCCCGCCGGCCTGGCGGAGCGCCTCCGGTCCGAGCTCGCGGCCGGCCCCGCCTCCCAGGCCGCGCGCCAGGTCTCCGACGACGGCACGGTGAAACTTCTCCTCCGCCTCGGCGACGGCCGCACGGTCGAGACCGTCATGATGCCCGATTTCCGGGGCGAACGCGTGGCCGGCTGCCTCTCCTCCCAGGTGGGCTGCGCCATGGGCTGCGATTTCTGCGCCACGACCAAGACCGGCTTTGAACGCAACCTCACCGCCGGCGAGATCACCGCGCAGTTCCTCGCCCTCCGCCGCGAGGCCCGCGCCGCCGGCCGGAAACTCCAGACCGTCGTCTTCATGGGCATGGGCGAGCCCCTCCTCAATCTCGCCAACGTGCTCGAGGCCGTCCACCGCATCGCCGACAACCGCATCGGCGCGCTCGGCTGGCGCCAGGTCACCATCTCCACCGTCGGCATCGTCCCGGGCATCGAGGCCCTGACGGAAACCGGCCTCAACCTCCACCTCGCCGTCTCGCTCCACGCCCCGGACGACGCCACCCGCGCCCAGCTCCTCCCGATGGGCAAGCGTTTCCCCATCGGCGACATCCTCGCGGCCGCCGACCGTTTCCAGGCCTCGCGCGGCCGGCCCGTCACCATCCAATACTGCCTCCTCAGGGGCGTGAACGATTCGCCGGACCACGCCCGCGCCCTGGCGGAACTCCTCGGGACCAGGCGCATGCACGTCAACCTCCTGACCTACAACCCCACCGGCCTGAGCCTGAAGGGCAAATCCTACGAGCCAAGCGAGCCGGTGGCCGCCGAAAATTTCGTCAACGAACTAAGGTCAAGGGGCCTCGTCGCCCATTTCCGCCGTTCAAGAGGCCCCGATATCGCGGCGGCCTGCGGCCAGCTGCGGAGGCGCGCGGCGGGGTTGGTGTGAGTTTATTTTTGCCGCAAAAGAACGCAAAGGGCGCAAAGATTTTGCATCGGATTTTTTGCGTTCATTGCGTTCTTTTGCGGCAAAAAACGGATGCGCGTTGATTTACAACGAAAACACTCGGGGCGCCCCCTCATTTCCGCCACCGCGCCGCCGCCAGCAGGCCGGCCAGCACCACACCCGGCGCCAGGGCCAGCCAGGGGGCCTGGGCCAGGACGGACTGGTTCTGCCGCATGAGCGCTCCGAGTTCGGGGAAGTCGGGGTTCGGGACTAACCCGAGGAAAGCCAGGCCGCTCAGTTCCAACGCCGAAAGCGCGGCCAGCTGGCCGGCCAGGGTCGCGACGGCCGGACGCAGGTTCGGCCAGAGGGTGCGGCGAAACAGCTCCCAGCCGGCGGAGCCCAAGGTCTCGCTGGCCTCGACGTGCTGGGCCGCGCGCTGGGTTTGCCAAAACACACGCAGCTGGCGGTAGGCGAAGGGCAGGTTTCCCAGGGCGACGGAGAGGACCAGCGTGGCCAGCGAAGGTTTGAGAAAGACCAGCAGCAGGAGGCCGACAAAAAGGGACGGCAGGGCCACGGCGAGGTTTACGGCCGAGCCGATGAGCCGGCCGAGGGTTTTCGGAAACCGTTCCGCCAGAAAGAGAAACGCGGCCGAGAGCCCCAGGCCCAGCACGGTCGAAAGCAGGGCCAGCCCGACGGTCCGGCCGGCACCGCACCAGAGGCGGCTGAGGAAATCGCGCCCGAGGCCGTCCACCCCGAGCCAGTGCGAGCCCGAGGGCCCATGCAGGGCCAGCTCCCGGAAGTTCTGCGCGTCGGGATCATGAGGGGTCCAGAGCAGGCCCAGCAGCGCGGCCAGGGCCAGAAGAAGCGGCAGGTGTCGGCGCGGGTCCATGGCTCAGCGGTTCGCCGCGCGGCGCAGGTGGGGATCGAGGATGACGGCGGCGGTGTCGGCCAGGGCCGCCGCCAGAAAACTCAGGAGCAGCACGGCCAGCAGGGCGTTTTCCACCACCGGCACATCGCGTTCCAGCACGGCCGTCATGAGCAGGCGGCCCATGCCGGGCCAGGAGAAGAGCGACTCGGTGATGACGGCCCCGCCCAGCAGCGCGCCGAAGTTCGTCCCGATCAGGACGGCCAGCGGGGCGGCGGCCAGTTTCAGCAGGTGCCGGGCCCGCAGCCGCCATGGACTCAGGCCCCTGGCCGAGAGGGCGCGGGAAAGAATCTCGACGGACGGCTCCTCCAGCCGGGTCGTGAGGGTTCCGGCCACCAGGGCGGCGGGAAACAGGCCCAGGCACAGCGCGGGCAGCGCGAGGTGGCGCAGGGCCGCTGCGAAGGCCGAAAAGTCCCCGGCCAGCAGCGCATCCACGAGAAGAAAGCCCGTGCGTTCCGGCGGGGCGAGGTCGGAAAAGCTCCAACGCCCCCCGCCCGGCAGCCAGCCCAGCCAGTGGGTGAACACGACCAGCCCGACGAGCCCCAGCCAGAAAATCGGCACCATCAGCCCCACCCCGCCCAAGCCCGAGACCAAGCCGCGGCGCCATCCCCGCGCGCCCGCGCCGACGAGGGCCACCGCCGCACCCAGCGGCACGCCCCAGAGGAGGGACGCCAGGGTCAGTTCCAACGTCGCGGTCAGGGCCGAGCGGAACTCGCCCGCCACGGGACGGCCGCTGAGCAGGCCGCGCCCCCAGTCGCCCGTGACAAACCCGCCGACATAGCGACCGTATTGGACCGGCAGCGGGTCGTCCAAACCGAGGTGATGGCGGATTTCCGCGACGCGGGCGGGGTCGGGGTTTTTGAAACGCAACGCCACCGGGTCGCCCGGGATGAGGCGCACGGCGGTGAAAAGCAGGAGCGAGGCGGCCAGGAAGGCGGCGGCGAGTCCGGCAAGTTTGTGGAAAAGGATCGGGAGCGCACCCCGCATGGGTTGGGAACACGCCGCAGCGGAGGGCACGGGGCAAGGCTGGAAAACGGGAAGACTTCCCCGGAAGGAAACCTCACGGTGTTTCCACGGTTGCGAAGCGGCGCGCGCCGCCAACCTTGCCGCTGTGATCACGTTTCACTGGCACACCGAACCGCTTCTCATCGGCCTCATCCTCCTCGCCTGCTGGCTCTACGCCTGCGGCATCGGCCCGCTCCGGTCCCGCCTGGCTCCGGGCCAGCCCTACCCGGCCCGGGCGGCCGGCTGGTTTTATCTCGGAGTGGCCCTGGCCTACATGACGGTCGGCTCCCCTCTCGACCAGGTGGGGGAACGCTACCTCTTCTGGGCCCACATGCTCCAGCACGTGCTCCTGATCTACCTCGTCCCACCCTTCCTCATCGCCGGGATGCCGACCTGGCTGGTGGACTCCTTTCTGCAACATCTCCCGGTCCGGAAACTGGTCCGGCTGCTGACCCACCCGGCTCCCGTTTTCCTCGTCTTCACCATGGGTTTCACCATCTGGCACATGCCCTCGGTTTACGAGCTGGCCCTGCACAACAAGGGCATCCACATCCTCCAGCACACCTTTTTCTTCCTCTCCGGCATGGCCATGTGGTGGGCCTTCATCAGCACCTCGAAACACGTGCCCCGGGCCTCCTACGGTGTGCAGATCCTCTATGTTTCCGTGCTGATGATCGGAGGGTTTCCGGTTTTCGCTGGCCTTTGTTTCACCTCCGAGGTGCTCTACCCCACCTACGAATACGCCGCCCGGCTGGAGTTCATGGGCGTGGGGCCGTTTGACCCGCTCAGCGACCAGCGCCTGGGCGGAGCCCTCATGAAGGTGGTCTCCGACATGTTCGTCTCCCTCCCCCTCATGTTCTGGTCCTTCTACCAGTGGTGGAAGGCCGAGGGGGATCCCCGCACGCAGAAGCCGGCCCCGCTGGCCGGACCGGAACCGGTGGCGCGTTGACCGCCGGGCGGAAATCCCCAGCCTAAGCCGTTCTTCCGCTGAAACTTCAGCACCCCCGCCACGTTCCCAAACCGCCGCCTCCCCTCCCCCGCCATGAGCCAGCCCCTTCGTGCGTTCCCCCGTCTCCTTGCCACCTTCGCCGCCTGCCTCGGCGCCGGGGCGGCCGAAACCACCTTCTACAGCGGCCGGACCGAATACATCCTGGTGGACACCCCGAAGACCTGGGACCAGGCCCAGGCCGACGCCGTCTCCCGCGGCGGCAATCTCGTCAAGATAGAAGGCGTGGCCGAAAACGCCCTCATCCTCTCGAAGATCAGCGGCAAGATCTCCACCACGGCCAGCGACGGCGGAGGCACCGTTTACGCCTGGATCGGTGGCCGGGAAAACGGCACCGAAGGCACCTACCAATGGGCCGACGGCACCGTTTACTGGACCGGGGGAAAAACCGGGGCGGCGGCCGGCACCCTTTACACCAACTGGGGCCGCACCACCCAGGGCGCCTCCGGCCCCGAGCCGGACAACTTCGCCGGGTCGCAAAACCGCGCCGCCATGGCCCTCGGGCGCTGGCCCTCCACAGCCGCCACCGACGGGGCCGCCATCGGCGTGGCCGGCCAGTGGAACGATCTCAACGGCTCCGACCTCCTGCCCTACGTCATCGAGCACCCCATCGGCAAACCGGCCGAGGGCATTTTCGCCACCTTTACCATGACCCACGGCGGCCGGCCCATGGGCTCGTTCACCTGCCAGCTGTTCTACGACAAGGCCCCCAAGGCGGTGGCCAACTTCATGAGCCTCGCCGAAGGCACACGCGCCTGGATTGACACCACAAACGGAAACATCGTCAGCCGCTCCCTCTACAACGGCCTCAAATGCCACCGCATCATCCCCGGATTCATGATCCAGGGAGGCGACCCGCTGGGCACCGGTGCGGGCGGCCCCGGCTACAAGTTCGTGGATGAGTTCAACCCGGATCTCCGCCACGACCACCTCGGCGTCCTCTCCATGGCCAACAGCGGCGTGGCCACGAATGGCTCCCAGTTTTTTGTCACCGTGAGCGAGCCCGCCCATCTGAACGACGTCCACACCATCTTCGGCCACGTCGTCTCCGGCTACGAGACCGTGGTCCAGCCCCTCAGCGTGGTGACGACCGTCACCGGCGACAAGCCCGTGGAGGATGTCCTCATCCAAAGTGTCACCATCGAGCGCCTCGGGGCCGCCGCCCTGGCCTATGATCCCCTCGCCCAGGGACTGCCCACCTGTGAGTGGCAGCCCGTCCGCCTTGAGCTGGGTGCGGGCGACACCAACCTCCTGAAATGGACCGACCCGGCCCACGTGAGCTACCAGCTCTTCGGCTCGGCCGACCTGAAGACCTGGAAAAGCCAGACGTTCTCCTTTTATTCCGGCCAGGCGGGGGGCGAGGCGGAATCCCTGGATACCGTCGGCTTCCCCGCCTCCACCGACAAAAACTATTTCTTCCATCTCGCCCGCGTCGTTTACCAGCCCTTCGCGCCCGTCACCCCGCCGCTCAAAAAACTGACCCTGACCGGCACCACCAGGGGCATCACCTCCACCCTCGTCTTCACCTCGGCCACGGGGGGGGACCAGACCGTCATCTATCCCAGCCAGGGCGTCAACCAAAGCTCCCTCCTGTCCAACGTGGCCTGGAACCTGACGCAGTTTGACACGGCGGCCATGACTTCGGACTTCAGCCCGACTTTCTCGGTCTTCGGGCAGACCGTCTCCCATGCCGACTGGAATCTGAAGTTCACGACCGCGACCAAGGGGACTTTCACCGGCGGCTTCTACATTTCCGACCGCAGCCTCTACCTCTCCGAAAGCGGCAGCTTCACGGTCGAAAACCTGCCCTGAGCCCGCCCCACCCCGGGCTCACCCCGCAAAGGTGATCCCGTGCTCGGCCGCGATGGCGATGACACGCGGCATGTCGGGGCCGCCGGGACACTGAAACTCCTCCGCGCAGCGGCCGAAAAACACCTCAAAACCGGCCGGAGCCGTCGTGATCAGGAGGCGGCCGTCCGACGAACCGGCGTTGCGGAAGGAATGGACGCTGCCCTTGGGCATGAACACTCCGGTCCCGACCGACACCTCGGCCCACTTCCCGTCCTTGAAAAACTCAAACTTCCCCTCCAGCACGTAGAACCACTCGTCCTCCCGGGTGTGGCAATGCGGAGGCGGACCTCCCCCCGGAGGCGTCACCTCGATCCACTGGCAGTAGCGCCCGCCGGTTTCCGCCCCGGTCAGAATCAGATGGGCCTCGGAACCAAAGGCGTAGAGGATGCGGCGCTGGTTGGGGGCGACGACGGCGGGGACGGGATTCATGCGGGGTGGAGGGAAGTTGGCGGTGATGAAACACCGAAGCGAAACCGGCTTCCCGCAAAAGTCCAATCGCCCTGCCATTCAACCCGGAGGTTGCGCCCGGCTGCGGCCCCGTTTCGCTGGCATCACCGTGAGCACCGACATCCCTTCCGCCCCCCCGCCCGCCGCCGTCCCCCCCAGCGTCCCCGACGGCGTCCGCTACGCGCGCCGGGCCGGCCTGGTCCTCGGCCTGCTCCTTCTCGGCTTCGCCGCCCGCGAACTCCTCCGCGAGCTCGGCCCGACCGTCCAGACCCGCTGGATCAACGCCGCCTTCATCACCGCCTTCGCCTTCCTCCAGCTCGTGCCCTGGAGCCGCCTCCGCGACGAACGGGTGTGGAAACGCTGCTACATCGCCTTCTGCGCCCTCACCGCCCTCTTCGTCTTCGCCATGGTCATCAAGGTCATTTTCGAATACAAGGACTACTACGCGGTGAACCGGAAGATG
Organism: Opitutia bacterium; assembly: GCA_031411855.1. Lineage (GTDB taxonomy): Bacteria > Verrucomicrobiota > Verrucomicrobiia > Opitutales > JANOBW01 > JANOBW01. The sequence continues at coordinate 10,646 of JANOBW010000394.1, read as the reverse complement.
ACCATCCCCGGCTTCCAGGGCCTGCTCATTTTCCTCGCCCTCATGCAGCCGCCCGCCGTCCTGTTTGAACGCAAACCCGACCTCCTGGACTGAAAGCGCCATGCGCCACCGGCATATCCTCTGGGACTGGAACGGCACGCTGATGGACGACCTCCACCTCTGCGTGGACATCATCAACGGCCAGCTCGTCCGCCACGGCAAACCCGCCCTGGACGCGCACGGCTACCGCCAGCGTTTCGATTTCCCCATCCGCCTCTACTACGAGCGGCTGGGGTTTCCCACCGACGGCCCCACCTTCGAGGAGGTGGCCCACGGCTTCATCCGCGACTACGACCGCCGCCGCACCGAATGCGGGCTGCACGCCGGCGTGCCGGAAACCCTCGCCGCCGTCAGCGCCTCCGGCCGCACCCAGAGCATCCTCAGCGCCTACCGCCAGCACACCCTCGTCGAGATCGTGGCCCACTACGGGCTCTCCGCCCACTTCACCCGGCTCGACGGCCACGGCGACATCTACGCCGAAAGCAAGGTGGCCAACGGCCGCCGCGTGGCCGCCGAACTCGGGGTGGACCCGGCCTCGCTCCTCCTGGTCGGCGACACCGCCCACGACCACGAGGTCGCCCGGGAGATCGGGGCCGGCTGCGTCCTCCTCAGCCACGGCCACCACCCCGGGGAGAAACTCCGCGCCACCGGCCGGCCCGTCCTGCGCGGCCTGGCGGAACTCCGCGCCTGGCTCGGCCTGTGACCCAGGACGGACGGCGCAAAAAAGGACGCCGGGCAAACCGGCGGCCGGAAGGTTCGTTGACGAAACAACCTCAGCCCTGCGCGCGGCCAGCCCGGCGGCGGCGGACGAAGGCCAGGCCCAGGGCGGCGGCGCCGGCCAGGGCGGCGTAGGTGGAGGGCTCGGGCACGTAGTTGAGGTTGATGATGCCGCCCACCTCCGCCACGGACCAGGCCCAGGAGCGGCTGGGGTCGTTGGAGAAGCCGGTGATGTCCACCGTGAACTTGTCGGGGTCGAAGGCGGTGACCCCGGCGCTGGTCACAATGGACCAGGACTGGTTCCAGACGTAGGGGTCGAAGCCGGCGGCGTTGCCGGCGGTCAGGCCGTTCAGGGAGGTGACCTTGACGGTGATCCGGTTGGAGGAGGTGGCTCCGGTCAGGTCAAGGGTGCCGCTGAGGGCCAGCAGGTCCCAGCCCGGGTTGGCCCCGGCGGTGCCGGCGGTGTTGTTGACTTCCCAGACGTAGCTGCTGCCGCCGTTCCAGGTGGCGTTGGTGCCGGTGACGGTGCCGGGGGAGTTGCCGGGAGCCAGGGTGGAGCCGGCGTTGAGGACCAGCCCGCCGGAGAAGTTGCCCGTGCCCTTGAGGAAACCGCCGGAACCGATGGTGACGGCCCCGGTGAAGGTGGCGTTGCCCTGGAGGAGGCCGGTGATGGTGGGGGTGCCGCCGACGGTGCCGGTGGCGTTGATCGTGCCGCCGACGGTGCCGGAAAGGGTCCCGCCGTTCTGCGCGATGGAGGCGGAACCGTTCGAGCCGATGATCGTGCCGCCGTTGTTGGTGATGGAGTTGGGCAGATTGACGTTGTTCAGGTCCAGGGTGGCCCCGGTGGAGAGCGTGATCGAGCCGGCGCCGAAGGCGGCCGTGTTGCCCGTGCCGGCCCGGGCGGTGCCGCCCGAGATGCTGGTGCCCCCCGCATAGGTGTTGGTCCCCGAGAGGGTCAGGGTGCCGGAGCCGGTCTTGACCAGCGAGCCCGCCCCGCTGATGACCGAGGCCAGATCAACGTTGTTGCCGTTGGTGTCGAAGCCGGCGTTCACCCCCGAACCGACGGGGGCAAGGCGGGACGAGATGTCCTGCGTGTTGCCGGTCTCCCAGCGCAGGGTGGAGGAGGCGGCAAAGGTGATCGCCCCGGTGGTGCCAAGCGAGCCGTTGGCGAAGGAGAGGGTGCCCGCGTTGAGGGTGGTGCCGCCGGTGTAGGTGTTCACCCCGGTGAGGGTGGCCGTGCCGCCGGTGGTTTTGGCCAGGGAGGCGGAACCACCCAGGATGGCGCCGGCCGAGCCGGATTGGACATCGTAGCCGGACCCGGTGAGAACACCGGTGCCGGTGATGCTGCCACCCGCGAGGGTCACCGCGCCGACGGTGTCGGAATTCGAGCCGAGGGAAAGTATGCCGCCCGAGACGGTGACCGCCCCGGTGTTGGAGAGGGTGTTGGTGGCATGGCCCAAAACCAGGGTGCCGGCGGTGACGGTGGTGCCGCCGGTGTAAGTGTTCACCCCGGAGAGGGTCCAGGTGCCGGAACCGGCCTTGGTGACCGAGGTGGCCAGCTGGCCGGCGGTGCCCAGGGTGCTGTCCGCGATGACTCCGCCGATCTCACCCGTGCCCGCCGTCGAACCCTGGAGGGTGAGGGTTTTGCGGTTGTCCACCGCGGCGGTGCCGGGGGCGGTGACATTGCTGGTGAACTTGAGCAGGCCCGTGCCGGACTGGTCAATCACGCCGCCGCCCGTGGTGCCGGCCAGCTTGATGACGCGGTCGGTGGTTTCCCCCGATCCCGTGTAGATGAGGCCGCCGGTGGCGGTGGCGGCGCTGTAGCCCGCAACCCCGCCGCCCAGGGCGATGGTGCCGGTGGCGACCGTGGTCGGGTGCCCGAGATTGCTGGAGGCGGTGCCACCGGTGACGGAGTTGATGGAGCCGACGGACAGGCCGCCCTCGCCAATGGTGATCACGCCGGACGAGGTGTTGGCTCCGGAGAGGGTCCAGGTGCCGGTGCCGGTCTTGTTGATCGGCAAATCCGGGGTGCTGCCGTTCGAGACAACTCCCGAAACCGTGCCGGTGGAAGGCCCGTTGAGGATGAGGGCGCGAGCCGAGGTGGTGGCGGTCATGTTGGCGGAAATCATGAGATTGCCGGCCAGGGAGGTGGCCATCATCGCGCCGCCACCCGAGGTGTTGTTGATCTGCCCGGCGATGGTGTTGTTGCCGGCCAGATTGACAAACGACCCGTTGTTGGTGCCGTTGCTGACGTTGTAGGTGAAGCTGGCAGGCAGGGTGATGTCCCCCGCCGAACCGTCCAGGAGGATGCTGGAATTTCCGGTCGTCCCGTTGTTAACGGTGACGGACTTGGTGCCACTGCCCAGGCCGTTGCTGTTGGTGATCTTGATGCCACCGATCGTGGCGGTGACATTGCCGGTGAAGGCGGAGTTGTCGCCGGAGAGCGTCAGGACGTTTTGGAAGCCGTTGCTGGCCAGTCCGTTGAGGGTCAACGCCCCGGCCCCGGTGATGTTGCCGGAGAGCGTCAGGGTGTTGTTATTGCCGGCCGGGAAGGTGATGGTGCCCGCACCCGTCATGGTGAAGCCACGGTCACTGACGCCGCTGCCGGAGGTGTAGGCCAGGGTGCCGCCGTTGAAGACAAGCGAGGCGGAGTTGGTGGCGGCGGTGGTGCCGTCGCCCGCGCCGAGGGGGCTGGCGGAGCCGATGTTGGAGACCGAGGCGACGGAGAGCGTGCCGGCCGTGATGGTGGTGGGGCCGGTGTAGGTGCTGGCTCCGGTCAGGACCAGGGTGTTGGTGCCAAGTTTGTTCAGGCCGAGGGAGGTGCCGAAAACGGCCGAGGCATTGGTGATGGCGGTGGCGTGGGTGAAAGTGGCCCCGGCCGCATTGGTGGTGTCCAGACCGAGCGTGGCGCCGGTGTTGAAATCGGCGTTGGCGAGGAGGTTGTTCAGATCGGCGGAGGTGAATTCGCCTGTTCCGCCCACATTGGCGGCCAGGGTGGCCGAACCCGCGACCGAGATCTGGTGGGGGACTGACTGGCCGGGGAGCGACAGGATCTTGCCGGCGGTGAGGGTGCCCGCCGAAACGGTGGTCAGGCCGGTGTAAGTGTTTGCCCCGGAAAGGGTCAGCGCTCCGACACCCGCCTTGGTCAGGCCGCCGCCGGTGGAAACCACGTCGGTCAGGAGGGCCTGGCTGATGGTGATATCCCGGCCGGATGCGACATTAAGATTGGCCCCGCCGGCCTTGATGAAGGCGTTGGTCAGGCCGCTGATATAGGTGGCGCTGGCGGCGGACGGGCGGAGGGTGCCGCCGTCGAGATTGAGGGTGGCGGTGGAACCGGCCCCGCGAACCGTGGGGAAGGCGGGGAGGGTCACGTCGGCGGTGCCGCCAATGTTGATGGTGGAGGTGTTGGTGGCTCCGGCGGACAACACGGTGAACGAGTTGGCCGAGAAAGTGCCTCCCGTGAGAGTCAGGGTGGAGTTCACGCCGGTGGAACCAGAAGTGGCCCCGCCGCCCATGGCCAGAATGCCGACATTGGCGGTGCCGCCGGACTGATTGAAAACGTTGGTGGTGTTGTTGGCCACGGCGTCGGAGCGGCCGATCTCCAGGATGGCATCACCGCCACCACCGGAGGCGGCGGTCATGTTGAGGAAGCCGAAGCCGCTGAGGTTAAAGGTGCCGCCGCCGCTGGCGGGGCCGGGGGTGGGGTTGGAGTTGACGCCCAGGATGACACCGCGGGTGGCACTGGCAAAGGTGGTGAGGGAACCGGCGCTGAGGTTGTAAACGCCCTGGTTACCGACCGTGCCCTGGCCCACGAGAACCGCGTTGCCGCTGGCGAAGCTGATGGCACCGCCGGACTGGTTGACCGTGCCGGTGGCGGCGGTGGTGACCGCATTGCCGATGTTCATGGCGTTGGCACCCAGGGTGTAGGTTCCCGCCGTGATGTTGAGCGTGGCACTGAGCCCGGCGGTATCGGAAACAGTGATGCCGCTACTGGAACCGGTGCGCGCCCCGGAGAGAGTGAGGGTTCCTTCGCGAACAATGGTCGCGCCACTGTAGGTGTTGGCGCCGGAGAGGGTCCACGTGCCGGAGCCGGTCTTGGTGATACTCACCGTGCCACTGCCATTGCTGATGATGTTGGAGAATTCACCCGTGCCGGAGCCAGCGAGGGTGAGCGCCTTGGAACCGGCGGCGGCCGTGGTGGCGGCCGTGAATTTCAGCAAACCGCTTCCGGAGGAGTCAAGGATGGCCTCGCCGGTCGAGCCGGAGAGATTGAGGACACGGTTGGTGGTGCTGCCGGAACCGGTGTAGCGAAGGGTGACGCCTGTGGTCGCCCCATTGCCAAGGCTAATTGTGCCGCTGCCATTGCCGGCGCCCAGGCCGCTGGCCACACCGACATCGTTGATGCTGGCGACGCTGACCACGCCACTGTTGATCGCGACGTTGCCGGCGAAATCACTGCTGTTGTTGGCCAGAACCATGACACCGGTGCCGCTGTTGGCATAGAAGGCTTCAAAGGTGTTGGCGGCGATGCCGGAGATCTTGGCGTTGAGGGTGAGCGTGGTTCCGTTGGCCGTGCCCCAGTTGTCCGAGACGCCACCGAGGATAAGCGAGCCGCCGCCCGTGGCGTTGAGGGTGCCGCCGGTGGTGGACTGGAGGGAATTGTTGCCAGCGGCGTTGAGGGTGAGGTTGCCGGTGCCGAGGTCCACGATACTGCCCGAGCCGCCGTTCATGTTCAACAGGGTGATGGAGCTGGCCGCCCCGGAGAGAGTGAGGGTGCCGGGGCTGTTGTCCGTGATCGTGAGGCTGGAAGCCGTGCCTTTGGTGATGCTGCCGCCGAAGGAAGTGCTGCCGGTGCCAGCGACGACCAGAACCTTGGCTCCTGGCACCCCGGTGATGCCAGGGGTGATGTTTCCGCCGACCGTCAGCGAGGCGGGACCGGCCGCGGCATTGTTGGTCAAAGTGATGGTGGAAGCGGCACTGTCTCCCAAGGTGACGGCGCCGGTGCCCAGGTTGAGCGTGTTGGTGCCGGTGAAGGCTATGGACGCACCGTTGCCCCAGATCTGGGCGTTGTTGTTGGATGTCCCCCGGGCCGCGTTCGGGCTGTCTATGGTGCCGCCGTTGAGAGTCAGCGTGCCAGTGCCGAGGGCTCCGTCGTGGTTCAGATTCAAGAAGGTGCCCGCAGCGAGAGTCACGCCGCCCGCGCCGGAATTGTTCGCGTTCAGGTTGAGTGAGCCGCCGTTGACTGAGACCAGGCCGGTGAAGGTGTTGGTTCCACCCAGGGTCAGTGTTCCCGCGCTCAGCGTGGTAGCTCCATCGTAGGTGTTGTTGCCATTGAGCACGAGGATGCCGGCACCAGCCTTGGTCAGGCCGAAGGTGCTGGCACCGTCGGTGAGTCCGCCGCCCACGGTGAGGGTATTGCCTGAAACGGTGGCCAGAATGCTGGTGCCAAGGGTGACCGCGCCGGTGCCGAGATTCAGGCTTTGGGTGGCACCGGTGTAGGTGAAGTTGCCGTTCCAAATGTTTGCGCTGCCCGTCAGCGTGACGAGACCGGCGGAACTGTTCTCGAGGGTGGTGCCGGCTCCGATGGCGAAGGTCCCCGTTCCGAGGGCGCCGTCGGCATTGGCGTTCAACGTGCCGCCCGAGAGGGTGAAGTTGCCGGCTCCGGAGTTGCCGGTGCCGCTGAGGGTGAGGGCGCCCGCTCCGGTCTTCGTGACATTGGCGCCGAAGGTGACGTTGCCGCTGAGGGTGAGGGAGGAAGTGCCGGTGCCGTCCACCGACCAGGTTTGCGAGGTGCCGGCGGTGAGGGGTGCCGAGATGGTCACGGCACCGCCGTTGGCATCCACCGTGATACCGTTGGCCGAGCTGATGGGTGAGAGGTTGAGGGTGCCTCCCGTTCCGGCGGCGATGGAGATCGTCGCGCCAGCGGGCTGGTTGGTGAAACGGAGGCTGTCCACCGTGAAGCTGGCGTCCAGCGTCGTGTTGATGGGGCTGGATCCAACACTTGAGGCGGTGGAACTGAAGATGACCGTATCCGTGGCCTGCGGGACGAGGGTGTAGTTGGCCGCTCCGGCCAGATCTGTCGAAAAGTTAGAAAGCGGGCCGGGGTTGGTGGTGTTCCATGAGCCGGTGGCCTGACTGTTGGTCCAGTAGATATTGCTCAGCAGAGAGGTCTGGAGGCTGACGAGCGTGTCTAGGGAGGTGAAAACGTAATTGAAGCCGGAGGGCGCATTGCCAAGGACGTAGGAGCCGCCTCCGGAGGTCAAGCCGCCGGGGGCGGCGAGAAGGTTGTAATTTCCAACCCCGAAGCCGGCCAGGGCGGTGAAATCTAAGGTGACCACGCCGCTGACGGTGGCGAAATTCGACCCCGTCATGGTGATGCTGTCGTTGATGCCCGTGGCACCGAGTTCAAGCCCGAGGCGCGAGCCGCCGTTGAGGGTAAGCGCACCGGTGGCGGTGCCCGCGAGGGTGAGGCTCACGGGGCTGGTATCCGCCAGCTGCAAGGACCCCGAACTGCCGACGGTGATGTTTCCGGTGTTGGTGGCATGGAGCCCCCCGGTGAAGGTGCCGCCATTGACCGTCAAGCTGCCGGACTGCAAGTCCACCGCCTGAACGCCGGTGATGGTCAGCGCGCCGAGTCCGGTCTTGGTGAGGTTGGTGGCCGATGATGCGCCGCTGGCGATGATGCCACCGGCGGTGATCTGAAGATTTCCGCCACCGTTTTGGACCTCGATGGCGCTGGATGTGCCCGCCGTGAGGGTGAGTTGACGGCTGGCACCGAGGGCGAGAGCCCCCGCGCCGGTGTATTGCAAGGTGCCGCCGCCGAGGGTGACACCATTCGTGGCGGCCCCACTGCCGAGGTTGGCGCCGGCGGAGAAGCTGAGGGTGCCGGCGGTGACGGTGGTGAGGCCAGAATAGGTGCTGGTGCCGCCGAGGGTCTGGGTGCCGCTGCCGATCTTGGTGACAGCGAGGGTGCCGGCGGTGTTTTTGATAATGCCGGAGAAATTGCCACTGGCGTTGCCGTCGCCCAGGGTGAGGGTGGGAGTGCCGCTGGCACCGTCCAAGGTGCCAGTGCCGTTGAGGCCGTTGATGGTTTCGCTGAAACCGGCGAGGTTGAGGGTCCCGATGCCGGTGCCGTTGGAGTTGAGGACAACGTTCCCCTTGCCGGAGCCGCTAGGAATCTGGTTGGCAGCGCCCAGGTTCAGGGTCGCGCTCTTTCCATTGGTGGCGTTGAAGTTGACGACCGTGTCGCCCGCGTAGTTGTTGGAATTGATCGTCTGGTTGTTCAGCGTGACGTTGAAGGAAGTGGCGGCGGCTGAGAGGGAGACGATGTCCAGCACCAATCCGGACGCTCCGGTGACTTGGTTGGTCAGGGTGAAAGCGCCTGCGCTGGCGTTGTTGGAGGTGAAGGTGACAGGAGCCAGGTTCGCCGTGATCACTCCGGAGAGGGTGGTCGCGCCATCCGCCCGGAGGCCAACCCGGTCGGTGCCGAGGGCCGTGTTAACGATAATGGGGTTGGATAAGGTCTGGCCGGCGACGCCAAAGAAAATGCCCGCCTGATCGGTGCTCGCTTCCCCCACGGTAATGGGGCCGGAACCGTAAGCTCCGGCGACCATGGTTCCTATGCTCAAACGGGTGCCTCCGGCGGAATTGGTCAATAGGACACCTCCGGAGAACGTATTGCCAGCGTTGTTGAGGGAGAAGTTTCCATTCACATTGGTGACGCGAAGGGCGGTGGCCCGGGTCGAGCCGTCAGAAATGAGGGCCTGAACGGTCGCAGTGCTGGTGAAGGCAAGGGTATCCGTGCCGGAGCCAGCGCCGGTATTGGTGATGAAGGAGGTGGCGGCACCACTGGTCAGGGTGCCGATCGTCTGGCTGTTACCGAAAAGGTCGAGGGTGCCGGTGCCGGCAAGGGTGACGTTGTTGGCGCTGTTCAAGGCCGTGGGACTGCCCAGAAGGAGGCTTCCGGCGTTCACGGTGGTGGGGCCCGTGTAGGTGTTGGTGCCGGAAAGAGTAAGGGACCCGGCTCCGGTCTTGGTGAGACCGAGCGTGCCTACGCCGCCATTTTGGAGGACACCGCCGAAGGTGGTGCTGGTGGCATCACCCACGGTCAGGGTGGCGGCGGTGGAGGCGTGGTTGTTCTGGACCGTGCCGTTGCCGGAGAGGGACGCGATGGTGTTGCTGATGCCGTTGAGGCGCAGGAGGCCGGTGCCGTTGACCGTCATGGCCGAACTGGCGCTGAAGGAGTTCGTCGCCCCGCCCTGGAGGATGCCGCCGTTGTCCACAGTGGTGGCTCCGCTGTAGGTGTTGAGGCCGGCCGCGGCGGAGAGGGTGATCACCCCGGTGCCGCCACCGTTGATGGTCAGGGAGTTGGCCCCCGTGATCGCGCCGCTGACGGTGAGGGAGGAGCCGTTGGCCCCGGTGCCATCCACGCTCCAGGTCTGAGCCGCGCCGAGAACGACCGGGGCCGAAATGGTGACATTGCCGGCGTTGGAGGCCACGCCGATGCCGGCGGTGGAGGCGGCGGGGGCAAGGGTAAGGACACCCGGGGTCAGGGCGAGCGAGAGCCCGGGGGCAATGGTGACCCCCGTCACTCCGCTCGGGTTGCTGCCGAAGACGAGGTTGTTGACGGTGAAGTTGTTATCCAGCGTGGTGGTGATCGTGGGGCCGGTGGCGTTGGAGGCGCTGAAATTGACCGTGTTGGCGGTGCCGGGATTGGATTGGGCGTTGGCGGTCCCGGCCGCGTCCGTGAACCAGTTTGTGTTTGAGCCGCTGATCGTGCTCCAACTGTTGGAGGTGTTTCCGCGCCAGAAAAGGTCACCTGTGGGGCCGGCCGCGACATTGAGGGAAACCAGCGAATCCGTGGTGGACAACGAGTAGGTGAAACCGCCGGGCCCGCTCGTGAGGGCGTATGTTGGCGAACTGGAGGTCAGACCGCTGGCGGCGCTGATGAGGTCGTAGGAGGCCGAGGTGCCAAAGCCCGGGAGGGCGAGGAGGCCGAAATTGATGACTCCGGCCGCAGTGGCCGCATTTGTGGTGGAGAGGGTATCGGAAGTCCCTGAGTTGGCCCCGAGTTCAAGACCGATGGTGGTAGGGCCGGTGGCCGATCCGAGGGCCAGGGTCGAAACGCTGCCCAGAGGGTTGGCCCCGCCGTTGGCGAGTGAGAAGGTGGCGCCGCCGGCCACCGTCGGGCTGACGGTGAGGGCCGTGCCCGTCGGCAGCGAGCCGGAGAGAAGCAGGGTTCCCGCGTTGACGGTGGTTCCACCGGTGTAAGTGTTGGCAGCAGCCAGGGTCAGGTTGCCCGCGCCGGCCTTGATGAGGCCGAGGGCGTTGCCGGCGTCACCGACCGCGCCGTTAAAAATGACGGAAGATCCGGCCACGCTGGTGCCCACCGTGCTGGTGAGGGTGCGGGTCCCGCCGCTGAGGGTGACCGGTCCGGAGAAGGTCAGACTTTTCTCACCGGCGATGGTGTAGAAAGTGGTGTCGCCCGACACGGTGACGGTGTTGGCGATATTGAAGGGGCCGCCTGTTCCCGCACGGAGCTGGCCGCCAGCCAGCACCAACGGGGTGGCCCCGGCCCCAAAAGGTCCGTTGGCGGGGCTTCCGGCCGGGCCGTTGGAGCCCACGGAAATCGCCGTGAAACTGCCCGGATTGAGGGTGGTGCCCCCGGTGTAGGTGTTGGCGGCCGCGAGGACAAGATCGCCGGTGCCCGTGCCGGAACCCGTGACCACAACGGAGCCGGTGCCGCTGATGACACCCTGCAGCGTCGTGCGGCTGGAAGCGCCATGGCTGGCGGTGAGGGTGTTGGCCCCGAGGTTGATGGCCGCGGCGCTGGAGAGGGTCAGCGCCCCTGCTCCGCCACCGATGGCGGCCCCGCCGGAGCCGATGGTGAC